>JAFXQI010000011.1 GCA_017527155.1 Kiritimatiellia bacterium | reverse complement strand
TCTCTCCCTCCTTTCCCCCTCCAAGAGGTCCTGCGCCCCGCCGCGTGCGGCGGGGTTCCCCCTCCCCCTCACCCCCCGCTCCGCCCCGCCTTCAACTCCGCCAGCGTGCGGATCGTGAACAGCTCCAGCAACGCCCCCGCGTCCATGTTCTCCCCGCCCGTCATGGCCACCTGCAGGTCCACCGCGGCATTGTACCAGCGGAACCACCGCCCCGCCGGCAACCGCGCCGCCCGCGATGCCATCTGCGCCGCCCGGAACGGCACCATCTTCCGCGGGTCCGACGCCATCCGCCCCAGCACCGCCTCCCCTTCCGGCGGGACCTGCCAGCGCAGGAACTTGTCCCCCGACAGCTTTGCCCAGCCCCGCGCCAGGCAGTCCGACAGCACCGTCATGTCCCGGAGCGAATTCTGGAGATTCACCAGCAGCGCCACCGGACTCTCGTTCTGCGCCAGCAACCGCCGCAGCACGTCCAGCGTCGCCGTCAGGTTCGTCGTGCAGAACGCGTTCGCGAATTCCCAGAACGCGCTCGTCTTGTACGACGCCACCATCCGCTGCACGTCCGCCACCGTCACCTCCGTCCGGTCTCCCAGGTACAGCGACAGCTTTTCGATCTCGCTCTCCGCCAGCCGCAGGTTGTACCCCACCCGCCCCACGAACGCCGCGTGCGCATCCCCGCGCATCTTCAGCCCCTTCGTTTCCAGCAACTCCTCCAGCGCCGGCAGGAACGTCGCCGTGGCCTCCCGAGCCTGCGTCGCCTCGTTGAACTCCCACACCTGTCCCAGCGACTGGAACGTCTTGTAGAACGTCGTGCTCTTGTTGATCTTGTTCGTCAGCAGCACGAACGACACCCCTTCCGGCAATCCCGCCTTGATGATTTCCGCCATCCGCGCCGTCGCCGCCTTCACGTCCGCGAAGCGCCCCGGATCGGTCAGCGGATCGAAGAACGGCGCCCCTTTCAAATACACCGTCTTGCGGCCGCCCAGGAACGGCGCCGTCAGCAGCGCCTGCATCGTGTCCTGGAGAATCCCCGCCACGACATCCGCCGTCTTCTCCTCCCCGCCCGGCACGATGGTCTCCAGCCCGAAGGCCTGCTCCTCCGGCGGACACAGCCCCGCGACGATCTCCTCCGCTTTCCGCAACGCCGTCAGGTCGTCGCTCCCGCACACCAGATATACCGGCGCCTTCGCGCCACCCTGTTCTTTCTTCGTCGCCATGCCCTCCCTTATACCACCCCCCCGTCCCCCCGCCAAGCATCCAGTCCCGGATGGACGGCGGGGAGCCCCGCCCCCCCCCCACCAAGCGCCCCCTATTTCCCTGCCCGCTCCAATGCCGTCTCCAGCTCCGCCACGCGCTTGGACAAGGCCTTGAGCTGCTCCTTGAGCTTGGGCAGGGCATTGACCATGGCCACCTGCTTGCCGAACTCCAGCCGCGGCATCGCCGGCGACCCCAGGTACACCTGTCCCCCCGGCAGGCTCTTGGGCACGCCCGCCTGCGCGCCGACCACCGTGTCGTCGCCGAGCTTGAGGTGCCCGGCCAGACCCGCCTGCCCGGCGCAGATCACGCGCTTGCCGAGCGTGCATGTCCCGGCCATCCCCGACTGGGCGCACATCACGGAATCCTCGCCGATCACGCAGTTGTGGGCGATCTGCACGAGGTTGTCGATCTTCGTCCCGCGCCCCACGCGCGTCTCGCCGAAGCGGGCGCGGTCGATCGTCGTGTTCGCGCCGACCTCCACGTCGTCGCCGAGCACGACGATGCCCAGTTGCGGGATCTTCGTGCGCACCCCGCGCGCATCCACGTCGTAGCCGAACCCGTCCGCGCCGATCGCGGCCCCGCCGTGCAGGATCACGCGGTCGCCGAGACGGCAGTGTTCGCGGACCATCGCGAACGGGTACAGCAGGCAGTTCTTCCCGACCGCCGCGCCGTAGCCGACGTACGTCTGCGGATACAGCACCGTCCCGTCGCCGACCACCGCCTCCGCCTCCACGACCGCGAACGGCCCGATCGACACGTCCTGGCCGATCTTCGCCGACGGCGACACGCACGCCCGCGGATCGATGCCCTTCGGCCGCGCCGGCGTCTCCGGCGCGAACAGCAGGCACGCGGCGACGAACGCCTTGCCCACGTCGTCCGTCCGCATCAGCGCGGGATGCGCCGCCCCGAGGTCGGCCCCGCGCGGCACGAGCACCGCCGAAGCCCCGCACGCCGCCGCCGCCGCGAAATACTTCGGGCCGCCCGCGAAGGCCAGTTGCCCCTCGCCCGCGCTTTCCAGGTCCGCCACGCCCCGCAGGAGCAGCGACGCGTCGCCCTCCAGGTCCGCCCCCAGCCGCTGCGCCAGTTCGCCCGCCGTGATTTCCTTCATGACCGTACCTCCGCGGCGCCGCGCGCCGTCATCCGTCCGCCGTCCCTCAGTCTTCCTTCGCCTTGGCTTCCGGCAGCTTCCCGCCGATGCGTTCGACGATCCGCTCCGTCACGTCCAGCGACTCGTCCGCGTACACCGCCAGCGGCACCGCGTTCATCGTCAGCCCGGACGTGTCGAACACCAGGTCGTACCCCTCTTCCTGCGCGAACGCCTTGAGCGCGCCCATCAGCTCGTCGACGATGCCCTGGCGGGTCTTCATCAGCTGGTCGCGCAGCTGCTTGAGGCGCGACTCCTGGGTGCGGCGGATGCGCAGCTGCAGCTCTTCGAGCTCGGTCAGCTTGTCCTCGGCCTCCAGCTTCTTCTGCATCCGGGCCGACTCGCTGAGCATCGGCGTGTTCGCGGCTTCCTTGAGTTTCTGCGCCTCTTCCTGGAGGGCGCGCGCCTCGCCGGCCATCTTCTCCATGTCGGCCTTGATGCGCACCTCGGCGGCCTTCAGCCCTTCCTCGGCCTTCTGGGTCTTGGGATGCGACTGGAACACCTTGTCCAGGTCCACGGTGGCGATGCGCAGTTCCGCCGCCGCCGTCCACGCGAACGACAGGGCGAGCACGATGGCGATCGTAAGCTTCTTCATCATCTTTCTTGCTCCTTTGCGCCGCCGGGACCTTCCCGTGCGGCCTCTTTTCCATCCATTCAACCACACCCGCCCCCGCATGGCACGCAAAAACGTCCGCGCCCGCGCCCCCGCCGCCGCCGCTACCCCTCCCCGTACCAGCCCACCACCCGCACCATCGGCAGCTCCTCCCCGAACTGGCGCAGGGCCGCCAGCGCGGACGGCGCCATCGCCGGGGCCTCGATGTCGAGGAAGAAGGAGTACTCCCACGGCTTCTCCGGCACCGGCCGGGCCGCGATCGCCGACAGGTTCAGTCCCCGGTCCGCCAGCACGTCCAGCACGTCCGCCAGCGCCCCCGTGCGGTGGGCCAGATGGACCAGCACCGACAGCCGCGATGCGTCCGGCGTCACGATCAGTCCCCTCGTCACCGCCACGAACCGCGTGATGTCGCTCCGCGGCGTGTCGCAGATGTTCGGCGCCAGCACCGCCAGCCCGTTCAGCGCCGCCGCCTCCCGCGAGCAGATCGCGGCTTTCGACGGGTCACCGGCCGCCCGGACGATGCCCGGCGCGAACGCCGTGTTGTCGGCCGGTTCCATCCGCCAGCCGTGCTGCCCGATGGCCTTCGAGCACTGTGCGAACGCCTGCGGATGGCTCACCACCGTGCGGACGTCCTCCGTCCGCGCCCCCGGCAGCGCCGCGAGGCAGTGCTCCACGTAGAGGTCGGTGAAGCGCGCGATGGACAGCCCCCGTTCCAGCAGCCGGTACACCGTGTCCACCGCCCCGCCCGTCGTGTTCCGCAGCGGCAGCACCGCCGCCCCGCATCCTCCGGCCTCCAGCTCGTCGCAGGCCTCCGGGAACGTCCGGCGCGCCACCCGCTCCGCCGCCGGGAACATCCGCTTCGCCGCCATCTCCGAGAAGGACCCCGCCGTCCCCCCGTACGAAATCCGCCGCACCTCCGCCAGCCCCCCGTCCGCCGCCGGCGGCAGCCCGCACGGCGGCACCGCGCCCGCGGCATCGTACCGTCGTTCCCGCGCCAGCCGCTCCTCCGTCCGCGTCCGTGCCGCGTCCTCGCGCCGTGCCGCATCCGTTTGTCCGTTGTCCATCGAGTTCTCGTTCATGTCCCCTACCCTGCACCACCTCCCCCTCCCCATGCAAGCCATTCCTCGCCGCCCCCTGGATTCCCCCGCCGTCGTCCGCTCCGCCCACCGCCGCCCTCTGGCTGGACGTGCAGCGCACCGGCCGTCCCCGTCCGCCCCTTGTTTTCATGGGCATCAGCATGTGGAAAAGTCCGCCAAAATCCATTGTTTTTCCGTAATCTCAAAACTGTTTCCCGCCCTTCCCTGGACGTCCCTCCCGCGGGGGCGCGGCCAGGGAGCGGTTTTAAGCTTTTCTTTAACTTCCCGGAAGTTTCCCGTCCACAAGGTCGCGCGGAAGCGCGCCCCTCCCGTTGCGCTCTCCTCGGGGAGGGACGCGCTTCTGCGCGTCCGCTGTGGACTGGACAACGGATCGAGGCCACACCCTTTCTTGACGCAGTCCCATCCGGTGCCCCGCCTTCCGGGCGCGCCCATTCCCCTTCCGCGCCCCGCCCCGAAATATTTTTCCAATCATTGGAAAACTGCCGAAAATTTTTTCCAATCATTGGAAAAATCGGCCCAAATTTTCCAACCATTGGAAAAAAGTTTTCCAATCATTGGAAAACTCCCGCTTCCCCGTCCGGCGGCCGGTGGTTTCCGGGCACTGCACCGGGCGCGCGGTGGACGTCGCCCAACGCCGCGCTCCGTCGCCCATAAACGGGGCTTGCCAATCGCCTGCACATGGCGTAAAAACGCTTCTGACGCGTCCGTCAAGGGGTTTACCGCCCCGGTAGAACGTTTCGACAACGGACCGGAAAGGAACGGATCATGACAACGACAGCCAGTCTCTTCGCCTGGAACCGCCGCGGCATCGCCTTCGGGGGCGCCCTCCTCGCGGCCGCCTGCACATTCCTTTCCCCGGCCGCCGCCCGCGCGGAGGCCATCCTCCAGGTGTTCAACCAGAGCCACAACGAGATCGCGGCGCGCCTGCCCGAAATCGCCGAGGCCGGCTACACCGCCCTCTGGGTCCCGCCCCCGACCAAGGCCAACGGCGGGATGAGCGTGGGCTACGACCTCAACGACCCCTTCGACCTCGGCAACAGCGACCTGCGCGGCACCTGGAGCACCCGCTACGGCACCGAGGCCGACCTGCACAACCTCATCGCCATGTGCCACCGCTTCGGCATGCGCGTCTACTTCGACAACGTCATGAACCACCGGTCCTACGACATCCCCGGCTACAACGAGTCCACCCCCACCGACGTCTACCCCGGCATGTGCCCCGAGGATTTCCACGTCCGCACCACGTCCGACGGCTTCTACCGCAAGTGGGACAACGTCCGCAGCTGGGACGACGAGTGGCAGGTGATGTTCCTGGGCCTCTCGGACCTGCTCGACATCGCCCACGAGAACTACTACGACGACGGCGGCAACGGCCCCTACAACGCGAATTTCGGCCCCACCGAGGGCGGCTGGCACCTCAAGCCCTACATCGTCCGCTACGCCTACCACAAGGAGGACACCTGGAAGCTCTTCGACCGCATGCCCTACCCCGGCAAGACGAACGACGACTACCGCCAGGGCGACGGCGCCCTCCAGAACACCGACGGCGACAACGGCGTCAACCTCTACACCGGCTTCGAGAACGTCTCCTGGAACCCCGACGACCCGGCCACCGCCGCCCTCATCTCCGCCAACGCCGCCTGGTTCGACGAGCACGACGCCCGAGGCGGCGTCTCGATGAAGCTCATCGAGGACTTCCCCAACTTCTACAAGGAGCAGGTGGACGACTACCTCAACCGCGCCGTCCGCTGGCTCGTGGACCGCACCAAGGTCGACGGCCTCCGCCTCGACGCCGTCAAGCACGTCCCCTACGACTTCTACGGCGCCAGCTGGGGCGACGACAAGGACGGCTCGAACTACGGCTACATGGGCCAGGCCCAGTGGCAGTTCAACATGACCCGCGGCTTCCAGGACTGGGGCAACCACCGCGACAGCGTGTTCAACATCGACGCCCCCCGCGACGACCTGATGGCCTTCGGCGAGCACCTCGGCGCGCCCCCCGCCCAGGGCCCCTACGTCGCCACCGGCATGCGCCTCGTGGACGACCGCCTCCGCAACGAACTCAACTGGCGCTTCAGCGCCAACCAGCTGGAAGGCTTCGACGGCGAGTACGCGGGCAGCGAGCTCGGCCCCGACTGCGGCGTCATGCACGCGCAGAGCCACGACAACGACTTCGTGGACCGCAAGCCCCTCCACCACGCCATGTACTTCATGCGCCGCGGCCTCGGCCTCGTCTATTCCGACGGAAACAACCACGCCGCGACGCTTTCCGGCTCCGGCGGCGCGTTCCCGCGCTGGGCGCAGACGGACTTCCTCGGCCAGTGGGGCCAGAAGCAGATCCCCACCCTTCTCCACGCCCACGAGAACTTCGCGCGCGGCGGCCAGTGGGGCAAGTGGTCGCAGGGCAACTTCGTCGCCTGGCAGCGCGGCGGCGAAGGCAGCTGGGCGACGATGCTCTTCCAGCTGAACTCCGGCTGGGACTTCTGGCAGGACTCCACCACGGGCGGCGACTTCGGCAGCGACGACTTCTACCTCTACGACTACGCCAGCGACATGTACATGCCCCACCGCCACGACGACAACTGGTCCGAGGCCCCCTACGTCTACGGCTCCGAACTCGCCTCCGGCTACGTCGAAATCCCCCCCAACTCCTACGCCATCTGGGCCCCGAAGAACCCCGACCCCTCCGGCCTCTACCCCTCCCCCTACCCCGACTGCTTCGTCAACTCCGACGACCGCGTCATCGCGCCCGATTCCCGCGTCATCACCATCCTCGAAGACGGCCACGTCGTCGACCCCGTCATGGTCGTCCGCAAGGACGGCGTCGACGGCGACCCCGACTTCAACCCCTACGGCGTCGCCGACACCAACAACACCGACTTCTCCTACACCATCGCCATCCCGCGCGTGACCGGCGGCACCAACGTCACCCTCGCCGTCAAGGCCGACGGCTCCGCCGAGACCCTCAAGCTCCGCCTCGACGGCGGCATGGACTTCGGCAACGGCATCTCCAACGACCAGAACGGCGACTGGCGCGACGCCCCGCCCGGCGTCTCCGAAGACTTCTGGCTCGGCTTCGAAGACACCACCAAGTGGTTCACCCGCCGCATCTGGAGCGAAAAATTCGCCGCCGGCGACACCGCCTACTGCAAGATCGGCACCCAGGGCGCCACCACCTACGAAATCAAGCCCGCCGAAACCAACGTCTACGACCCGGCCGACGCCTACCAAGGCGCCTCCATCGAAGCCCCGTCCTTCGTCTGGCACAGCCCCACCGCCGAGACCGAGACCGTCCCCGTCGACACCGGCAAGCCCGTCACCACCACCAACACCTACACCCTCAAGGCCTCCGTCAACGGCCGCGACGGCGCCGCCGACGGCTTCGGCAACTGGCAGGACAACAGCAACGGCAACGCCGGCTACTTCGCCGGCACCGAAGCCTCCGGCTGCGGCATCACCGGCTTCTCCGGCAACCAGGCGTTCGGCCTCTACGCCAACAACGACGACTCCGCCAACGCCATCCTCGTCCGTCCCCTCTCCCACGGCGCCACCCTGACCGCCGCCAGCGTCGATGTCGGGATGCTCTGGGACAGCAACAATGGCAGCAAATACAAGGGCATCGAGTTCATGGATGCCTCCGGCAACGCCGTCTTCGGTGTCCAGATGGGCGGGTCCGCCACCGTCACCTACTACGGCGCAGGCAACCTCTCCGGAACCTGGAGCACTGCCTACGGCACCTCCGCCTTCAACGTTACCCTCACCCGCACCGCCAGCGGCTACACCGTCAGCGGCACCACCCGCGACGGCGGCACGTTCGCCGGCGCCACCGTCACGACCTCCGCGACCATCGCCTCCTTCAAGGCGTACATGAACGCCACCGACGACAACGCCAACCGCCAGCTCTACTTCGACAACCTCGCCTACACCGCCGTCGTCACCGAGACCCCCTCCGGCTCCGGCATCGCCGACCAATTCACCCGCGACGGCACCTCCGCGACCGTCTGGGCCAAGACCTCCAAGGAACAGGGCGCCCGCGCCTACCTCTACTACACCACCGACGGCGTCCATTGGCCCGAAGGCGGCGGCGGCGTCCCCGCCAACCCCGCCACCAAGGCCGTCGAAGGCACCTGGAAAGCCGACAGCGACACCGGCTCCTGGTGGCGCTTCGACCTCCCCTCCGGCTCCATCCCCTCCGGCGCGACCCTCCGCTACAAGATTTCCGCCTTCCGCGAAATGGGCTACGGCGACAACGGCTGGGGCACCATCTGGCCCGGCAACGGCGAAGCCATCGCCAACAAGAAAGTCATGATGAGCCTCTGGACCATCCCCGGCCTCGACTTCACCACCCAGTCCTACCACAAGCACCTCGACTACAACTCCTGGACCACCGGCTTCGAGGACGGCTACCACCTCCTCACCGCCCGCCTCTTCCTCAACCGCAACGACGGCGCCCCCGTCGCCAACACCTTCCGACAGACCTTCTACCTCGACCGCCACACCCCCGAAGGCTTCTTCCTCTACCCCTCCGAGGACACCCCCACCTTCGGCGACAGCGAATACGGCATGGTCATCAAGACCGACAACACCGTCGACCACGTCTGGGTCCACATCACCGACTCCGACCCCTCCAACGACGGCGTCGGCAACGGCTTCACCACCAACGGCGTCGTCGAATGGGCCCCCGCCGTCCAGCTCTCCCCCTGGACCCGCGAAATGGCGCAGGACACCACCACCACCAAGATCTGGCGCTTCAACTACTCCCAGATCCCCCACGCCGGCACCGCCACCATCCGCGTCCGCCTCTGCGAAGTCTCCTCCGCCCCCGTCGAAGACTGGTCCACCTCCGACCCCGCCCTCGACGACCCCGCCGCCCTCCACGTCACCGAACTCCTCAAGACCGCCAACACCCGCGGCCCCGAAGAACGCTTCTTCATCGACTGGCCCGACGCCGACGGCACCCTCGTCGAAGCCGGCTGGGACATCCGCGTCAAATACACCGCCCGCATGGCCCAGGACCTGACCGACGACGAAATCTTCTCCAAGTTCAAAGTCTACGTCAACTCCACCAACGACGGCTCCACCGTCCGCGGCGACCTCCAGCCCGCCTCCGAGCTCGACATGCGCCACGAATGGGACTGGGGCGGCGACGGCAGCGGCCTCAACACCCTCACCTTCCGCATGCCCAACGTCTACAACGGCATCGACACCTGGCGCTACGCCCTCACCGTCGACTTCGACAACGCCAACGCCAACGGCACCTACTCCAAGTCCGCCACCCGCCTCGTCCGCCACAAGGGCGCCCTCCTGCCCACCTGCATCGTCACCACCCCGCCCGAGACCGACTCCGACGGCGTCAAGTGGGTCATCACCATGGAAGACTCCACCGCCGCCGCCACCAACCGCGCCCTGCGCGAGACCCCCATCGTCGTGCTCACCGACGCCGAAGCCACCCGCCTCGACATCGCCTTCCTCTCCCCCACCAACTACCCCGCCGCCATCTCCGCCACCCCCTCCCTCTGGCCCACCAACGACTGCCTCCGCCTCACCGACGTCGCCAGCAACGGCACCACCATGACCTGGACCTTCGCCTGGCAGGTCACCAACGCCGGCGCCTACCGCTTCGAGGCCCGCGTCACCGCCGACAACACCGCCCGCAAATACTCCGTCCCCACCAACTCCGCCGGCCGCTCCGCCACCGTCCGCTTCCGCCAGCTCGTCCGCGTCGCCGACACCAACGACGTCGACTGGGACGACGACGGCATCGCCAACCTCCGCGAGAGCGATTCCATCCCCCTCCCCGAAAAACAGTCCGAATACTGGACCCAGGACGAAGTCTTCGACTGGTGGTCCACCGGCAAGTCCGACCCCGCCTGCCCCGACTCCGACGGCGACGGCCTCCCCGACGCCCTCGAACTCGGCTACCGCTCCCCCTCCACCGGCACCGACGCCTCCGCCGACACCAACGGCGACGGCTGGCCCAACTGGATCTGGGACCGCGATCCCCCCTTCTTCAACTCCTGCGAAAGCAACTCCGGCAAAGTCCCCGGCGTCACCTCCTCCACCGAAGGCGGCGACCGCACCGCCATCGTCAAAGGCTCCGTCACCGACCCCCGCAACCCCGACTCCGACTTCGACGGCATCCCCGACGGCGTCGAAGACGCCAACCGCAACGGCTGGACCGACGGCGACGGCGCCATCATCCCCGCCGACTGGGATCCCTGGTGGGACCGCGCCTGGCCCGACGGCAAGATGACCGGCGAAACCTGGGAAGAAACCTCCCCCTCCGTCGCCGACTCCGACGCCGACGGCCTCTCCGACGGCTACGGCGAAGACAAGAACGCCAACGGCTGGACCGACATGGCCCTCCTCCACCAGGACGGCACCCTCGTCCCCATCACCCCCGCCGACTACGCCGCCCTCGGCATCGGCATCGACACCCTCAGCAGCGAAAACTCCGCCTCCACCCTCGCGCAAAAACCCTACACCTCCCGCGCCATAAACTACGACGCCCTCTTCGCCGCCTTCAACGTCACCGACCCCGTCGCCTCCGGCACCAAGCAGACCAACGGCTGGCCCCGCCTCCTCATCACCGAGACCGACCCCCTCTGCACCGATACCGACCACGACGGCCTCCCCGACGGCTGGGAAGTCAACTACTCCCTCGACCCCCTCAACAACGGTACGTATGACTTCCGCACCGGCCAGTTCACCGACGACCCCACCCACGGCCCCGCCGGCAACCCCGATGCCGACACCTACATCCAGGGCGGCGAAGTTGTCCCCTACGACAACGCCGCCGAACTCCTCGGCGGCACCAACCCCCGCTCCTCCGACAACGGCTCCTCCCCCGGCGACAACCCCGGCTCCATCACCATCGGCGCCGGCGACATCATCGGCGAAGTCAACGGCAGACAATACTTCGCCGAATACACCCAGTGGACCCTCGACGACCTCGTCGCCCTCGACGACTACAACCAGGGCGGCAACTCCGCCGACATCTACCGCTTCGGCGACGGCTTCGACTCCTCCCGCGACATGGTCGCCTTCTACTTCCGCGACGGCGGCGACCCCTCCCAGGGCGGCGACGGCACCCTCTACTTCCGCGTCGACTTCGACGACCTCAAGGCCTTCGCCGAAGACTCCGCCCTCAACATCTACGTCGCCATGAACTTCGGCAACTACGGCAACGGCATCACCTGGCTCCCCGACGACGTCAACTGCAAGTCCGACATGAAGTGGAACGCCGTCTCCGGCGTCTACGACTCCCAGAACGGCTGCCTCTACGTCCAGAAAGGCACCTCCGAGGACTTCGACCGCACCTCCGGCTTCCACGGCGCCTTCTTCAACTCCGAACTCGACACCGTCGCCTGGTCCATCGACCGCAAAGTCCTCGTCGACGCCGGCTGGAACGGCATGGGCGACAACCTCCTCTTCCAGGTCTACACCACCCGCGACTTCACCGCCGACGACGGCGGCTCCGGCGACAAGGGCGGCCTCAACGACTTCACCGACACCATCGGCGACGACTGGCTCTGCTCCGACTACTGGAACGACTACAACAACATCGCCCAGAACGGCAAATTCACCACCTGCGTCACCAAGGGCAACCCCAACTACGGCTGGAACAACGCAAACGCCCACGCCAAACTCGCCATCGTCGCCCACGGCAACCAGGCCGTCGAGCCCGCCCACACCATGCACGGCCTCGTCGACAACGGCGCCGGCGCCGGCTACCAGCGCCCCGTCAAGATCCACAACATCTACACCAACTGCCCCATGAACCTCCACATCACCCCGACCCTCGCCATGGCCATGGAGTGGGCCGCCGTCGGCACCGCCAACACCTGGTACTCCGGCCCCGCCTTCAACGACGCCATCCGCCAGGGCATCGCCAAGGGCGCCTTCGCCCTCCTCGGCTCCACCTACTCCGACCACGTCCTCAAATACTACCCCGACGCCTTCAACGCCGCCAACGCCGCCCTCGCCGCCCAAACCCTCGACGCCATCTACGGCAACGGCAACCCCGTCGTCTCCACCAACGTCTTCTGGCTCTCCGAGCGCGTCGCCGACTGGGACATCCTCGGCAAACTCGCCCGCATGGGCTACCAGGCCACCGTCATCGACCAGACCCCCCACCTCCTCGAATGGTTCGGCCGCCAGACCGCCCTCGGCAACGACGCCTACAAGATCCAGCGCTTCTGGGCCTACGGCTCCGACCCCGCCCGGGGCGAAGAAATCAAGGCCTTCGTCCTCTCCTCCGCCGCCGACCAATTCCGCTTCGCCAACACCGACTCCGGCCTCTCCAGCGACCTCCGCCACCTCTTCCTCCGCCGCGCCCGCACCGGCGACGCCGCCATCTCCTCCATCTTCTACCGCTGGGAAGACTTCACCTCCTCCGAAAACGCCGACGGCTACGACCTCAACCTCCGCTGGATCGCCAACCACCCCTGGATCCAGGTCGTCACCCTCGACCGCGCCCTCGCCGACGAAACCCTCTCCTCCGCCCTCGTCTACAACGACCTGTGCGCCACCAACGGCATGGGCATGCAGGACTGGGTCCACCACGCCTGCAACGGCGACTACGACAACTGGTACTACGGCGACGCCTCCCGCGGCAACGCCTCCCGCAACCTCGAATCCCTCGCCGCCAAGGTCTTCGAAGTCCGCCAGGGCACCAACCTCCCCTCCGGCATCGCCTACGGCGACGCCACCAACGGCATCGTCCAGGCCGCCTGGGCCGCCGTCGCCGGCATCGCGAACCCCGACGTCCGCCGCCTCGCCGAAGCCACCATCTTCGCCTCCGCCTTCGAGACCGCCTTCCACGACGAAGACAACAACGACCTCTCCCGCTGGTCCTTCGGCGAATACATGTACCCCGCCACCGACCGCGACAAAGGCCTCATGTCCATGTCCTGGCGCGCCCAGTCCCGCACCCGCCTCGCCGCCGTCTACGCCGAAGTCGACGCCTGGGCCTCCGCCACCGACGGCCTCCGCGCCTACTCCCAGGACATCGACCTCGACGGCGAACACGAATACATCCTCCGCAACGACGCCGTCATGGCCATCTTCGAAGCCGAAGGCGGCCTCATGACCGGCGCCTGGCTCAAGGAAGGCACCAACGTCTGGCAGATGGTCGGCAACTTCCCCGCCCAGCCCGAAACCGGCTACGAGACCCACGAAACCGGCGACACCACCTCCATCCGCGGCGCCGCGATGAAAGACAAATCCATCGGCGGCGAACCCATGACCGCCACCAAGTTCACCGTCACCACCGGCAGCGGCAAACTCACCTTCACAAGCGGCTCCCTCACCAAGACCGTCACTCTTGCCGACGCCGCCAGCGGCACCTTCGCCATCAACTACAGCGCCTCCGGCAAGGCCATGTACGTCCGCAACGGCCTCTCCCCCGACCTCTCCACCCTCCTCCTCCGCGGCCAGACCCCCATGACCGAAGAAACCACTGGCAACACCCTCGCCGTCACCACCGACTCCGGCACCCGTACCCTCACCGCCGCCCTTTCCGTCACCACCGGCAGCATCAACACCTCCGCCAAGGACAGCGAATCCGGTTGGGACACCGTCAACATGCGCAACGCCGCCCACGTCCGCGACGTCGAAGTCACCTCCACCTCCAGCCTCGCCTACACCCTGACCTTCACCGCCGGCGAATCCGCCTCCGTCCTCCCCGTCTGGTCCGAACTCCCGGCCCCTGCCCTCGTCCTGGGCGACATCTGGAGCTTCGAGCCCGCGACCCACATCCTCGAAGGCGACCCCGAACCCGAAATCACCCTCGCCACCACCGCCACCGGCTACACCTTCGAAAACGGCCTCTTCACCTTCACCCCCCTGGCCCCCGGCGCCTACACCTTCGTCTTCACCGCCGCCAACACCGCCGGCAGCGCCGACGCCACCCTCACCGTCTCCGTCACCTCCGTCACCCCGTACGAAACCTGGATGGAAGAGCGCGGCTACCCCGGCACCACCCCCGCAACCAACACCAGCGCCGCCACCGGCCAGACCTACGGCTGGCACTACGCCACCGACATCCACCCCACCAACGACACCCCGCTGGAGATCGTCATCACCAACCCCGCCACCAGCACCTACACCATCCCCGCCGCCTCCACCAACCGCCTCTACACCCTCCTCTGGACCACCGACCTCACCCAATCCTTCACCACCAACGCCCTCGGCCGCGGCGCCCCCACCGCCCTCCTCCCCTTCCCCACCAACACCTCCTGGTTCGGCGGCCTCCAAGTCACCATCCCCTGACCTCCCCTCCCATCCCTCTCCGTCCCGCGCCGCCCCGGAAACGGGGCGGTTTCTTTTCCCCCGGACGCGGAACAGGCTGGCAAACCCGGCCACAAGGGCGTAGGATGCACGGCATGACATTGCTCCGCACCATCTGGACCCGCCGCGAGCTCCTCTGGAACCTCACCGCCCGCGAGCTCAAGCAGCGCTACAAGGGCTCCGCCCTCGGCTTCCTCTGGAGCGTCCTGACGCCCCTCTTCATGGCGGTCGTGTACGTCGTCTTCCTGCGCCTCCTCGCGCGCGGCGTCCCGATGCACGACATCCTCATCGGCGTCTTCGCCTGGCAATACACCACCCAATGCGTCATGGGCGGCATGACCTCCGTGACCGGCAACGCCAACCTCGTCAAGAAAGTCGCCTTCCCGCGCGAAATCCTCCCCGTCTCGCAGATCTGCGCCAACGGCATCGGCTACCTCCTCTCCCTGCTGGTCCAGTTCCCCGTGCTGGCCGTCCTCCTCTGGCGCGACCCGTCCGCCGCCTTTTCCCCGGCCACGGCACCGCTGTTCCTCTTCTGGATGGTCTGGCAGACGCTCTTCAACCTCGGCCTCGCGGCCCTCGTCGGCGCCCTGAACGTGCATTTCCGCGACACCCAGCACCTGATCGGCGTCTTCATGAGCGCGTGGTTCTTCATGAGCCCGGTCATGTACAACATGGATTTCGCGAAGAACCTCGCCTCCCAGTGGCCGCTCGCCCTGAAGCTCTACTACCTCAACCCTGCCGCCGTCATCCTCAACGGCTACCGCGCCTCCCTCCTCGCGGGCACCCCCTTCGACATGCCGCCCGCCGCCTGGGTCGGCTTCTGGCTCGTCCCCGCGGTGCTGGTCCTCGGCCTCGCCGTCTACCACAAACTCCAGCGCAACTTCGCCGACCTGCTGTGACCGCCATGACCCAAGACTACGCCATCCAAGCCGAAAACCTCGGCAAGTGCTACATCCGCCGCGGCCTCGGCGCGCCCACCCTCTTCGGCGCGCTCACCGCGGGATTCCGCAAGAAGCCGGACCCGTTCTGGTGCATCCGCGGGGCCACGTTCGGGATTCCGCCGGGCCGCACGGTCGGCGTCATCGGCCCCAACGGCGCCGGCAAATCCTCCCTGCTGGGACTGGTCGCGGGGACCATCTCCCCGACGGAAGGCTCCGTCACCGCGCGCGGCCGCATCTCCTCGCTGCTGGAGCTCGGCGCGGGCTTCCATCCCGACCTGACGGGCCGCGAGAACGTCTACCTCAACGGCGCCCTCCTCGGCATCCCGCGCGAGGACATCCGGCGCAAGTTCGACCAGATCGTGGACTTCGCGGAACTGCGCGAATTCATCGACATGCCGGTCAAGCACTACTCCTCGGGCATGTACGTCCGCCTCGGCTTCTCCGTCGCGGTGGAAGTGGACCCCGACATCCTGCTCGTGGACGAAGTGCTCGCGGTGGGCGACATCGCGTTCCAGCTCAAGTGCCTCGACCGCATCCGCGACTTCCAGCGCCGCGGCAAGACCCTCCTCTTCGTCTCCCACGCGCTCCAGACGGTGGAAGAATTCTGCCACGAAGCCTTCCTCGTCCACCACGGCCGCCTCGTCGAGCGCGGCGACCCGCCGGACGTCATCCAATCCTTCATCCGCTCCTACATGGGCGAAGGCGGCGGCCTCTACACGCAGGAATTCGGCACGCGCGCCGTCGAATTCGGCCCCGTCCGGCTCCTCGACGGCGACGGACGGGAGAGCGCCGTCTTCCGCACCGGCGGGCCCCTGACCGTCGAAGTCCCGTACATCGCCCACCGCCGCGTCGAGCATCCCGTCTTCGGCTACTCCCTCAAGACCGGCAACGGCCAGTACGTCTACGGCACCAATACCCAGCTCGCCGGACGCGACCTGCCCGCCATCGAAGGCGAAGGCGCCGTCCGCTTCTCCCTCGCGCCCCTCCAGCTCATGCGCGGCAACTACTTCCTGTCCCTCGCCATCCACTCCTGGGACCACAAGGAACAGTTCCACCGCCGCGAAGACTGGTGGCCCTTCGCCGTCCGCAACGACACCGGCGAACCCGGCCTCTTCCGCCTCCGCACCGCCTGGGACGTCCCCCCCGCCACCGACCGCACGCCCCCGCCGCCGTAACCCCCGCTTCGGCGGCATCCCGGCAACCCGGCAACCCGAAAACCCGAAAACCCGGCCTCCCGAAAAATGAAAATCGCCACCTTCAACTGCAACTCCATCCGTTCCCGCCTCGACATCCTCCTGCCGTGGCTCGACGCCAACCGCCCCGACTTCATGTGCCTGCAGGAGACCAAGGCCACCGACGACGCCTTTCCCGCCGACGCCCTCCTCGAACACGGCTACCACGCCGCCTTCCGCGGCGAAAAATCCTACAACGGCGTCGCCATCCTCTCCCTCGCGCCCGCCGACGAAGCCGCCTTCGGCCTCGACCCCGACCCCGCCGCCCCGTCCGCCCCCACCGATCCCGCCCGTCTGGTCCTCGCGCGCTACGGCGACCTGCACATCCTGGACACCTACGTCCCGCAGGGCCGCGCCATCGACCACCCCATGTACGCCTACAAACTCCGCTGGTTCGACCGCCTCCGCGCCTTCCTCGACGCCCGCTTCACCCCCGCCGACCGCATCCTCTGGTGCGGCGACCTCAACGTCGCCCGGCACCCCATCGACGTCACGAACCCCGCCACCAAGAAAGACCACGTCTGCTACCACCAAGCCGCCCGCGACGCCTTCGAGCGCGTCCTTTCCTTCGGCTTCGACGACGTCTGGCGCACCCAGCACCCCGACGACGCCGACTACACCTTCTACGACTACCGCGCCCCCTTCGACCCCGCCCGCCGCCGCGGCTGGCGCATCGACTACATCCTCGCCACGCCCCCGCAATCCTCCCGTCTCCTCTCCACCCGCATCGACATCTCCCCCCGCTCCCTCCCCCGCCCCTCCGACCACGTCCCCCTCTGCGCCGAATTCCGCTGACCTTTCCCCGCCCCCCTCTCCGCGCTCGGTCCCTTTCACTTTTGAAAACAGGAAAAACCATTGACTTTCCATCCTTTCTCCCCCATGCTCCCCCCCATGAACAACGACCTCAAACACGCCCTCCGCGAAGCCGCCGGGATTGCCGGCGATGTCGCCCGCGCCTACACCATGCCCCTGGCCCTGCCCGTGGTCCTGCCCGTCGCCGTCGCGGGCATCGCCGCGCTCTCGGCGGCCGCCATCGGCACCTGGATCGCCGGCAGCGGGCAGGCCATCCTTTCCGAACTGCGCCGCCGGAAGCGTCTTCGGGTGCCGCGGGCGCCCTCGCCATCGTTGCGCGGGACGCCGACGCCGGAGGAATTCGCCGCCGATGCGGCGGAGTCCCCCCGCACGCTGTCGGTGCGCCTGCGGATCGGGTCGCGTCTGGCCGATCTGGCCCCGACCCTCGACCGCGGCAACCACTACGACATCTCCCCGACGGGCGCGAAACGCATCCGCGGCCGCGGCCGTGGGGTCCGGGGGTGGCTGGAGGACCACCGCGTCGGGATGAACTACTCGACCCTCATGCGGTACATGCGCCTCGCAATCCGCCTCCGCACCCTGCTGGAACTCGACGACCGGATTCCGCTGGAATGGCTGCTGCCGGGCGCAGCGGCGACCGCGGCGCTTCCCCCGGCGCTGCAAACGCAATACTCGGCCGCGAAACGCCGTCTTGCGCGCTTGATGCGGGCGCACTGGAATTTCAGCCGCCTGCAATCGCACGTGGACGACGCACTGGGCCTGCGGCGCCTGCCGCGTCCTGGGCACACCGGCGGTAAACCGCTCGACGGGGTCCTGGCGGAAAACATCCGGCGCGAACTGGTTGAACTCGTGCAGGCCCACGATCTGACACCGAAGCTGGAGGCATTGAGGGGGGAGATGGTGGCCCGGCTCTTGATACCTTCCCTCCCCTGTTGCGAGGTCCCGCACACCGTGGAATTGGCATTGCGGGGGAAGCGGGGGTTTGGTAAGAAAACGAAACCATGAAAATACTTGTTACAGGCGGATCGGGCTACATCGGGAGCGTGACGACGGAGCTGCTGTGCGACGGCGGGCACGACGTCACGGTGTTCGACAATCTGGAGCGCGGGCACATCGAGGCGGTGGACCCGCGGGCGCGGCTGGTCATCGGCGACCTGCGCGAACCGACGGGCATCCTCGACGCGATGCGCGCCGTCAAGCCGGACGCGGTGGTCCATTTCGCCGCGTACGCGCTGGTCGGCGAGTCGATGCAGGACCCGATGATGTACTTCCACAACAACACCACGGGCGGCCTGCACCTGCTGGACGCGATGCTCAAGGTCGGCGTGAAGAAGATCATCTTCTCCTCCACCTGCGCCACCTACGGCCAGCCGGACAAGATGCCGATGGACGAGACGCTCCCGCAGCGCCCGACCAACCCCTACGGCGAATCCAAGCTGATGTTCGAGACCGCACTCCGCTGGGAGCAGCAGCGCCGCGGCATCCAGCCGGTCTTCCTGCGCTACTTCAACGCGTGCGGCGCGTCGGCGAAGTACGGCGAGGACCACGATCCCGAGACGCACATCATCCCGAACGTCCTGCGCGTGGCGCTGGGACAGGCGGACGCGGTGCCGGTTTTCGGCGACGACTACCCGACGCCCGACGGGTCGTGCATCCGCGACTACATCCACATCGTCGACCTCGCCCGCGCGCACATCCTGGCGCTGGAGAAGGATGTGACCGGTCCTTTCAACCTCGGCACCGGCACCGGCTTCTCCGTCAAGCAGATCGTCGACACCTGCCGCGAAGTGACCGGCCACGAGATTCCCGTCAAGATGTCCCCGCGGCGCCCCGGCGACCCCGCCTGCCTCGTCGCGAGCGCGGCGAAGGCGAAGGAAATCCTCGGCTGGGAGCCGGTACGTTCCGACATCCGCACGGTGGTTTCCGACGCGTGGGCCTGGCACCAGGCGCATCCGCACGGATACCGCAAGGCCTGAGGTCGCGCCATGTCCGCCGACGACCACGACCACAAACAGGAAATCCGCGAAGGCCGCTTCAAGGCGGATACGTCGCGCCGGCACAGCAAGAGCAAGACCCGCGCGCAAATCCGGCACGTGCTGGAAGTGGGTACCGTGATGTGCCCGCTGGCGGCGCTGTTCGTGTGGATCATGTCGCTGTTCGTCCTGAAGGCGGAACGCGCGCCGTACAACCAGCTGGCGCTGAAGTTCGTGATGGTCGGCATGGTCTTCCTGCTCGGCTACCTCTGGGCGCGGTCGGAAAAGAAGCGCCGCCAGGCCATCTCCGACCGCAACCGCGCGCTGCGCCACCAGCACCAGCACGAAGTGCTCCAGCGCGAGCGCGAAGCGCTGGCCGCCAAGCGCCGCGCCGAACAGCAGGCCGCGGAAGCGGCGGACGCCGCCGCCGCGCCTTCGTCCAAGGAGGGCTGAATGCCCGCGCGCCCGGCGCAAGCCGAATCGTCGCGCTCGGGCATGGCGCTGATCCTGGCGCTGGGGGCGATTGCGCTGGCGGGCGGGCTGGCGTTCTGGATGCAGGCCCGTTCGCTGGGCGCCCTGCGCGCCGCGGAACGCGACCTGGCGGTCGAACGCCTGCGCCTGGCCGGTGCCGAAGCGGTACGCCTCGCCATGCTGACGCTCCGCGAGGACGACGACTACGCCGTCGATTCGGAAGCCGACGCCTGGGCGGAACCCCGATCCTGGACCACCGAAGACGGCATCGCCCTCCGCACCGTCACCGAAGACGCCGGACGCTGGTTCGACTGGAACAACCTCGCCGCCACCAACGACCTCTCCCGCACGCCCCGCACCGTGCTCCTCGACCTCATGGCGGCCTGCGGGCGTTTCGACGCCGACGCGCGCACCGACGCCCTCCGGGACTACGTGGACGCCGACTCCGAAGGCCCTTACGAAACCGCCTTCTACCGCTTCGCCGACCGCCCCTTCTCCCCGCCGGACCGCCCCCTCCGGGCGCCCGACGAACTGCTCGACGTGCACGATTTCCCGCCCGACCTCTTCCTGCCCCGCCGCGGCGCCGCACCGCGCGCCGGCGGCTGGACAGACGGCGACCTCGCCGCCTCCTGCGCGCTCGTGCCGGCCGCCGTCGGCGCCACGCGCGCCGCGCCGCTGCCCGTCAACCTCAACACCGCCTCCCGCGCGGTGCTGATGGGCGTCTTCGGTCCCGAACGCGAATCGGCCGTCAGCGCCCTGCTCGCCCTCCGCGCCGTGCAACCGCTGGAATCCGCCGCGATGCTCGCGGCAGTGGACCCGTCCGCGGTGGAGGAGCTCGAGCCCTGGACCGCCGTCGCGAGCCCGTATTTCCGCATCACGGTCCAGGCCGCGCTGCCCGGTGCATCGGCGACGGTGACCGCGTGGGTCGAGCGCGGCACGGACGGCGGCGTGCGCATCCTGCAATGGATCGAATCGGGAGGCGGCGCATGAGCGCGGACCGCTATCCCGTGGCATACGGACTGGACCTCTCGGCCTCGCCGCCCGTCTGCTGGCGCGAGCCGGCGCGCGGTACCGCCAAGGCCGTCGCGTGGCCGCCCGACGAAGCCATCCGACGCGAACTCGCCAAGGGCACGGCCGCGCTGGCCATCGCCGCCCCGGCGCGCGCGACGGTGGTGCGGCAACTGGAGGCTCCCTTCGCCTCCGCTCGGAAGGCGGCCCGCGTGTGGGCGTCGCTGCTCGACATGGACCTGCCGTTCCCCGTCGAAGCCGCGCGGTGCGACTACGCTCCCCTGCCTCCCGCCGCCGGGAAAGCCCGCGCCCTCGCCTGCTCCGTGCGCCGCGCCGATCTCGACGCGTTCCTCGACGATGCCGCGGAAGCCGGTGCCGTGCCCGCCTTCTGCGACGCCGAAGCCCTCGCCCTGTGGAACGAACACCTGCGCGACGCCCCGCCGTCCGGTGCAGACCGCATCCGCCTGCTTGTCCACGCCGCCGGCGACCACGTGACCGTCCTGCGCGGACGCGGTCGCGAACTCGGGACCGTGCACGTCCTGCGCTCCGCTCCCGCCGCGCTCCCCGCGGCCCAATGGCGCGCCCGTTTCCGCCAGATCGCCTCCTCCTCCGGAGACGCCCCGACAGACGTCTGGTGGAGCGGTTCCGCCGATGCCGCCGCCCTTCGCGATGCCCTCTCCGGCGAGCCCGGCCTTCGCCACGAAACCCACCGCGATCCGGCCACCTTCCTCGCGCGCGCCCTCGCCCGGCGCGCCGCCGACGGCCAATGCGCCGCTCTCCTCCCGCCCGACCGCCTTCCGCCCGCCATCGTGCGCCGCAGACAACGCCGCCTTCGCGCCGTCTGGGCCGTCGCCGCCGCCGCGTCGATTCTCGTGCTGGCCCTCAACGCCGCCGTCCGCTGCCGCTTCCGCGCCGAGGACGCCCGCCTGCAGGCCCAGCTCTCCGAAGCCGCCGCCGCCCTCACCGACGCCCCCCTCGTGCCCGGCCAGGAAGTCCTCATGGCCGAACGCGCTCTTGCCGCCGACGCCTCCGCCTGGGATGCCGTGCACGCCGCCCGCACGGCAGACCCGCGCGCCCCGTACGCCCTCGCCGTCCTCCGGGAACTCGCCGGGCGCGATGTCCGATTCTCCCGCGTCACCTGGTCGCCGGCCGGACTCGACATCGCGGGCGACGCCCCCTCTGCGCGCGCCGTCGAAAACCTGACCGGGTGGACCCCGAACGCCACCGTCCAGCCTTCCCCCGATGCCGGACGCGTCACCTTCCGCCTGAAAGGAGAGTGGCCCGATGGACTCTGACCGCCTCCTCCGCTGGCTGGCCCTCGCCTTGGCCGTCGCCGCGCTCGCATGGACGCTCGACACCGCGCTTTCCGCGCCACGCCGCCGCGCGCGCCTCGACCGCAAGACGGACGCCATCCGCGCCCTCCACCGCCTCGCCGCGACCCGTGCCCCCGACCGCGCTTGGATCGATGCCCTCGAAGCCTCCGGCGCCCGCACCCCGCCGCCGCTCGATCGTCTGGCCGCCGGACGCTTCCCCGACGGTGCCGCCACCGCCGCCCCGCGCACCGCCGTGCCCCTCGCCGACGGCTGGCAGCGCCGCGAAACCCTCCTGACCCTCACCGCCATCCCCTACGCCGACCTCCCCGCCTTCTGCGACGAAGCCGCCCGCCAGCGTCCCCCCTGGCGCCTGGTCGAAGCCGACCTCCGCCCTTCCTCCACCCCCGCCACCGGCGACGCCGTCCTCCTCTTCGAGTCCCTCGAAAAACCATAGAAGGGGCCTGTCGGACGCGAAAGCATCAGGACACAGCCTGGAAGACAAGCATGCAGCGTACCGCTTCATCTTCCGGGTCTGTCCGGGCGGGCCGCGCTCCGTCGAGCCCGTGCGGAAAAGTCGTTCCGGCATCGCTCCTGGCGAATTCCACGGACACGGCCCGGACGGAGCCGGGCCTTCCCGGGCGCCTCGCAAAAGCGACGGTTTGAGCCGGACTGTGTACTATTCCGTGTCCGTTTCGACCAGACGGAAGAAGCCGGCGGGCGAGTCGGCGGGGAGGACGACCGGCACGGCGGTTTCGCCCTCGGCGGGGGCGGTCCAGCGCTTCACAACCGTCCAGCCGCCGTCCAGGGCGGGAGTCCACTGGATTTCGTAGGAGACACCGGCGCTGGTTTCGGCACGGAGCGTGTATTCCGTTGCGGACGCCTGGGCGTCGCGGGCGGAGGAAACGGGGCGGGGCGAGCGCGAGAAGCCCGTGATGGACAGGACGGAGGCCGCCTCTTTCCAGTGCGCGTACAAGATTCGCTCCGCGCCGCCCGTCACGGCCATGCCGTTCTTGACCCGCTTTCCGCCTTCGGGGTCGTCGTACCACCCCTGGAACGAGTGGCCCGCCCAAGTGGCCGTCGTGAACCCGGAGTAGGTCTCGCCGAATCGACACGTCACCGACTCCTTCTTGCACGTCCCGCCGTTGGCGTCGAACCACACGACCTGCTCGGTCAGTTCCTCCCAGTGGGCGTAGAGGGTCCGTTCCGCGCCGCCCGTCACGGCCATGCCGTTCTTGACGCGCTTTCCGCCTTCGGGGTCGTCGTACCACCCCTGGAACGAGTGGCCCGCCCAAGTGGCGGTCGTGAACCCCGAGTAGGTTCCGCCGAAGAGGCAGGTCACCGAGGCCTTCTTGCACGTTCCGCCGTTGGCGTCGAACTTCACCACCTGCTCGGTCAGTTCCTCCCAGTGGGCGTAGAGGGTCCGTTCCGCGCCGCCCGACACGGCCATGCCGTTCTTGACTCGCTTGCCGCCATCGCGGGCGGTGTACCAGCCCAGGAACTTGTGGTTCGCCCGGGAGGCGGTCGTGAACCCCGAGTAGGTTCCCTCGATGGGGCAGGCCACCGACGCCTTCTTGCAGCTCCCGCCATTGGGGTCGAACAAGACCGTCTGCCGGTCCGTCCAGCGGGCGTACAACGTGCGTTCCGCCACGGTCGGCACCACGCTCTCCTCCGTGACCCTCTCTCCCCCTTCCTTCTTCGTGAACCAACCCAGCCAAGCATGACCCGACCACTGCGGCGTCGGCAGTGCCCCGTACGCCTCCCCCACCACGTACGTCTCTTCCGCCGTCCCGCACGTCCCCCCGTTCGCGTCGAACGTCACGCGCTGGTGCGTGGCCACCGGCGATTCCCGGACAAACGCCGCCTCCAGCCGTCCCAGCTCCGTCCCGGACGCATCCCGCGACGTGTGCGTCAGGACGAACCGCCCGTACTCCCCTTCTCCCGCAATCCACTCCGCGCTCCCGCGCCCCGCCCCCCACGACGACGACGCGCCTCCCAGCCGCTCCGTGCTGCCGTCCGGCCGCGTCAATGCCACTTCCACGCTCGCCGCCCCCTCCCACGCCGTGTCCCACGTTGCCCATTCCGTTTCTGCGGGGGAGAGTACCTTCCCCTCCCCGACACGGGTGTCCGCACGGAACGACTCCGAAACCGCCCCCTCGCTCATTCCCCCCGCAGCATTCTCTCCGTTCGCGGCCAAGCGCAATCCCAGTGCCGTTTCCGCGCTGTCCGGCGCCCGGAGTCCGCGGTCGGCGCTCCGTACGTACCGGGGCAAGCCGTCCCAGTGGCCACTGCGGTACACGCGGTTCGTCCCCGACGCGGCGCCAACGGGATTGGTCACGGCCCCGGCGGTGGGAATCCCGTCATACCAGTCCAGGCACCATTCCGCCACGTTCCCGTGCATGTCGAAGAGTCCCCACGCGTTCGGCTGGTAGCTGCCCACCGCCGTGTGCGCCGTGCCGTAACCGCCCCTACCGTCACTTTCCGCGCTCAATCCGTTGTTGAACCGGTATCGCGCCACCTCCGCCACCGCCGGGGAGGCTTCTTCCGTCACGGTGATTTCCTTGTCGCTGTTCAATGTCCCGAGCGATCCCGCCCGGCACGCATACTCCCACTGCGCATCCGTAGGCAGGTCGAATGCCAGCCCCGTCTTCGCCCGCAACACCCCGAGGAAGCTCCCCGCATCAACGGCCGCCGAGGCCGGCCACCCCGCTCCCGCCCCGTTCCCGCGGATCATGTCGTATGAAACGCGCTCCACCGGCCGTGCCGCCCCCACGTAGTAGGCGGGATTGCTCCCCGTCGCCAGTTCCCACTGCCGCTGCGTCACCTCGAACACCCCCATCCAGAAACCTTCCGTCAGCGTGACCTCGTGCTGCACTTCGTCCAGGTTGCGCCCGGGCTCGTTCGTCGGCGACCCCATCGTGAACGTCCCCGCGTCAATCCAGCGCAACACCAGCTTGTCCGTCTTGTATTCGTCCGTCCAGCCGCCCTCTGGAACGCCCGACAGCCTCTCCATCGGCCAGCTCGCCGCCGCCGCCCCACCACCCATGTCCACCACCAGGTACGTCGCATCCCCGCTCCGCGCCGTCAACTCCACCGATAGCGCGTCCGCCGTGAATCCGTTCCCCCGGTCCGCCGCCATGTCCCAGACCATCCGGTGCGTACCGGCCTTCACCGGACCGTCCGCACCCTCGCCGGAAAGGCTCCAGGCCGGCATGAGGGACCCCGTCCCCAGATCGCGCACGGCGATCTCGACCCACGAATCGGCCTCCGGGTCGTCCCCCGCCAGCACGTAGTCGATGTCCACCAGTCCGTTCCACGGATACCGCTGGCGCGCCTCCACTGAGGCAATCTTCGCCGATTCGTATTTCCACCCTGCGGAGATGCTTCCGGCTCCCATCGGCACCCCCGAGGATGTCTTGCGTACTCCCTCTCCATTGAAGCAAAGTTCGTACGCCCCCGTCCCCGCGCACACGGACCCAAGCCCCGTCACCTCAAACGCCAGCCCCCCGGCCCGCGCCGTCACCTCGACCCCGCCAAGCGGCACTTCCACACCGTCCCGCAACAGCGACAGCCTCGCCGCCGTCACGTCCGCCGCCTCCACCGGCGCGGTGAACCGCAGCACGGCCAACTCGCACACCCGTCCGTCCGCCACCGCGTCCCACGCCGCCGTGGCCGGAATCGCGTCCAGATACACACCCATCTCCGTCTCCGACGCGTTCCCTGCCGCATCCGCGCAGCGGACAACCAGTTCCAGCGCCCCGGACCACGGCAGAGTCACCGCGCACGCCAGCTCTGCCCCCGCTGGCGCGAATGGCCCCGCCAGCACCGTTTCCGCCCCGCTTCCGTACCGCGCCAACACCGTCACCGACGCCGCGTCCGCCGGCAATGTCCCCCGCACCGTCACCTCCGCCTCGCACGTCACGCCGTCCGCGTCCGACTCGCCGAGGTCTGGCTCGATCCGCAACCCCGCCACAGCCGCTGGCGGAACCGTGTCCACCGTCCACGACACCGACGCCCGTCCACTTCCCGCGTTCCCCGCCGCATCCCGCAATCCGTTCCCCATCACCGTCAGCACGTATGCCCCGTCCGCCGCCGTCACGCTTGCCAGTCCCGACAGCACCAGCCCGCCCCGTCCGTCGTCCGTCCAGGCCAAGCCGCCCGGCAGCGCCACCGCCGCCCCGTCGCGCGTCAGCGTCACCGCCCCCGCAGCGACCGCTGCCACGTCCGCCGATTCGCTCAAGGCCACCCGGAACGATTCCCCCGCAAGCCCCGCCACGCGTTCCACGCCCAGCACCGCCGGCCCCGTCGTGTCGCCGCAGACGATCCACGACACGATCCGGCCGTTCCGTCCCAGCGCCCCGTCCACCCCCACGATGCCCGCCGTCTGCACCACCAGTTCGTACCGCCCATCCGCACTGCACACGTTCCCCACGCCCGAAATGGTCCAGTTCTTGCCCGCGCCCGAGATGAAGAGCCCCGAAAGGTCGCCCACCGTCGCCCCCTGGTACCACAGCACCAAATCCTCCGTTCCGAACGTCGCCCCGTCCACGTCCGCCGAGAACTCGACCGTCACCGCATTCGGCGATGCCGCAAGCACCATACCGGCTTCCACCCCGCCGAACGACACGACCTCCGGCCCGTCTCCCGCCTTCGCAACCAGCGCAACGGTGTATGTTTGTTCCCCTTGCGCGCAATCATCCACGATGTGCAGCCTCGTTTCCCACTTCGGGTCCCCGCCGTCCCGGAACACCCGGTCGGTAATCCACGCATTCCGCAACGGAACCTCGCTTCCGTCGCCCCGCACCACCTGCGCGATCTCGTATTGCTCCGCCCCCGGCACCGCCTTCCAACCGTACGTCCAGCCACCCCGCGTCGCCGTCATCCGTACCGTCACCGTGCCGCCCGCCAACGCTCCCGAAACCGCCACGTTCCCCGCCGGTGCCACGTCCAGCACATCCCCCGCCGACGTCCAGATCGTGTCCGCCAGCCCGTACAAGTCCGGCTCCTCGCTCGTCAGGAAGTCCGGCAGCCCGTCTCCGTCCGCCACGATGCTGCGGACGAGCATGTGGACCTTCGCGTCCGGATCCACCAGCGCCGTGTCCGGCGTGTTCCACGAGTTCACCGGCACCACCGTCGCCCGCATCCCCGTGAAGTGCCCCTGCAGCGACGCCGTGAGCCACCACTGCGCCACCCGCGATTCCCCGCCCGGAATGTTCCCTAGCGAAACCTGCTCCAGCCCCAAGTGCCCCGTCGCCCCGTTCAGCGCCATCGCGTCCAGGCTGTAGTCGCTCAGGCGGAAGGCGACCGCCAGCCCCTTCTCGTTGAGGACGGTTTCCGGCTGCACGCTGTCGATGGTCACGTTCCGCGCCTCCCCCGCGCCGGTGTTCCGCACCAGCACTGCCAGCTCCGCCGGGAGGCTCGCCTCCACGGCGTCCGCCGTGAACGGATCGTCCCCGTACACGTCGCGCTGCACGAAGTAGTCCAGATGCAGGTACGGCGACGGATTCACCGTCAGCGCCACCGGCGTCAGCTCGATCCGCGCCGCCTCCCCGCTGAACGGATCCGTGTACGTCACCGTCCCGCCGAACCGGTACAGCTTCGCCTCCTCCGGCGCCGCTCCCCGTTCCGGCACGAACCGGACCACCGCCGATCCCGTCCCACCCGCCGCCACCGTCATCCCGCCCTCCAGCACGTCCGCCCCGGACATGGCCCCGCCCGTCCCGTTCGCGAATGCCACGAACAGGTCCCGGCACTCGTTCCCGTCCTCGTCCAAAATCGACGGCTCGAACCTCAGGTCCGTCAGCGCCGTCTCTTCGTTCCCGTTGTACATCGTCAGCGTCCCGTCGAACGCCTCCCGCGTCATCGCCACCGTCTGGCTCAGCTCCATCGTCACCGACGCGCAGACCTCCTTCCCGGTCCCGTCGACAATGGCCCGCATGTCCGTCAGTACGTGGTCCAGCAGGTCGACCATGTCCGTGTATCCGCGTCCGTGGACCCACTCGATTCCCGCCTGCATCCGACCAATGTCGTAATACATCGAGGAAATCGATATGGCGTCCGTCCCTTCGTCCTCCCCCGCCAGGAATTTCGCCACCGCCTCGTTCCACTCCCGGACCCACTGCCGCAGATGCGCGTCGTCCACCCCTCCGCAATCGCCGCCCGCCGCCACTTCTTCCTCGTCGGCGAATCCATCCTCGGACTTCGCCGCGGAGGCAAACCCGTTCGTCACCACCGCAATGATCTGGTTCAGTGTATACCCGTTCGTCCACAGGTTTCCCCCCACGTTTCCAACGAGGTCTTCCGCATAATCATAGTAGCGGCAGACCACCGTCATGTCTCGCACGTCTCTTCTCGCCGTTCGGGAAACCGGCGCGTCGCACGAGGTCAGCACCGCAGCCTGCAGTTCGTCGTCCGAATCCAATCCCCCGGATACGACCTCGTCGTAGAGTTCCTCGGCGTCCTGGTAGGTATCCCAGAGTGTGGAGAACCTTTTCGCAAACTCTTCGAGCCCCTTGATAAAGCGTTTCGCTTGATTCGATGTCATGAACGCCGGTAATGAAAGCGTTCCTGCTGATCCCGCCGCCACCACGGCCGCCCCTACGTCCGCGCCGCAACTCAACCCGTCCGAAAGCCCCGAAATGATTCCGTGGATCGGCGTCCTTCTTTCGCCGTATGACTCGAAATGCTCCCGCAGCAGCCAGGCAAGCTCCGGTCGCGTCGATGCCCTCTCCACCGCGTCCCGGATATTGGGCGAAATCGTCATTGTTCCGTTGACCACGAGATCCACGCACGCGGAAAACGGGATTTGCGCGTAGAGCATCTCCCGAAGCATCTTGTACAGTTCCCAGTTGCCCTCCTCGAATGCCCTCTGCATCGCCTGCAGTATCGAAGCGACACAGGGATCGCAGGGGCCGTTGTTGACTTCTGTGAGCCTCAGTCCCGGCTCTCCGAAGCCTCCTGTTCCTCCTCCGCCGCTATCTCCCGTGCGGCTCGGTCCCGGCCACCCTGCCCATCGGTTGGTTGATTGATGGAATGAGTCATCGATGACCCGGTGGATGTACTTGTCTTCGCATGGCCCGTATTTGATCCGTACCCGATAGTCTTCGCGCCCCTTCTCCGGTCCGCAAATGTATTCCCAGCTGGAGTGGACCCAGGCCCAGCATTCGTCGATGGGGGGCTCCCCTTCCTCTTCCGAAACGGTGTCTTTCCCTTCCTCGCTGCCCCCTCCTCCGCCGTTTCCTCCCCCTCCACCGTTTCCTCCTCCTCCGTTTCCTCCTCCTCCGTTCCCGTCACCGCCGCTGTTGCCGCTTCCGTCGCCCGCCCCACTGCCTTCTTCACCACCCGATGTCCCGCCCGATGCAGTCCGGCGGTAAATTGCAGGAATTTCCACGGCCGATTTCGCGGCCAGGCTGAAATCATTCTTGGCCAGCTTGAATTGGTGTCCCGGAATGCTTGGCATCGTCACCCTCACCCGTTCCGCGGTTATCAAGCCCACGTTCTCGGCCACGATGTTGAACGCCCACGACTCCCCTTCTGCCAACACCGGCAACTCTTCGGGCACCGTCACCTTCACTACGGGTGCTGGCACGCTCGTTTCGTACTCCAGCACCAGCTTCACCTGGTAGCTGTCCTCGATATCCACTGGAACCACCTCCCACGTCACCGACACCAGCTGGTACTGCAGGAAGACCGTCTTCCGCGCCGTCCTCCCAGGCTCCACGACCAGTTCGCCCGCGAACGTTTCGTGCTTCGGTGCCGTCACCCACAGCTGGTACCGGCCCTCCGACAGCCCGTCCGCGCGCCATGTCCCGTCCGCGTCCGTCGTCCCCCGCGCGACCACCGCGCCCGTGTACGGGTTGTTCACCTTGACCGTGGCCCCGGCCAGATGCGGTGCCGATTCCAGGTAGTACGTGTTGTTGTCCACTACATCCACGACTACGCTCCCCGTCGCTTCCGACACCGGTGTGAATTCCAGCGCCACCGTACATCCCCGTCCGTTCTCGCAATTCACCGCCAAGGTTCCGCCACGAAGCGGTGCGTTCAGCGCCAGCCCGTCTTCCGCTTCCGGGCACAGCAGCAGCGTCACGGTCATGCTCTCTCCCGGCGCCAGGTTGTCCGCCCGCGCCCCCGCCGCGATTTTCAGCCACGGCACGTCCGGCACCGCCGCCGTCACCGTCCCGCTGTCCCCCTTGCCGTCATTCGCCACGGTCACGTCGATGTACCGCTCGTGCCCCACCGCCATCGTCGTCGCGACGCTCCCCGGCATCGCCCGCAGGTGCGCCTGCTGCGTCTGCGAGTGGAAGTACAGCGGGATTTCCAGCGCGGCTCCTTCCGCCGACACAACCCGCACCAAGAATTTCGCGTATTCCCACCCTTCGGTCAACCCTGTCGCCGTCGCCGTGATTTTCAGCGCAACGCTCCCGTTCCCCGCCAGCGTTTCCGGCAGTTCCCACGAGAGACCGCACTCCGCGGGCACGCCCTCGAACTCCGCCGCCAGCCCCGTCAGCGCCGTGCCGCTCGCGTTGCGCAGCGTGAGGGTCCGCGCCGCTTCGTCCCCCAGGGCGATGTCCCACGTCACCGGCTCCGACCCAATCCGCCGCATCCCCAGCACGTCGAACTCGTCCTGCACCGCCGCGCTCCCGGCCCCCGGATAGCACGCGCCGACGCCGTAGTGCCCCGCCTCGCCATCCGAAGGCTCCCAATCGGCCGCGAACGAACCGTCCTCGCCCGTCACGGCCTTCAGCGTCCGCCGCATCCCGTCACGCAGCAGGTACACATCCACATCCACCCCGGCCGCCGGACCACCCTCCGCCAGCGTTGCAGTCCCCGCCAACGCAATCCGCCCGCCCGGGAGAACCGTTTCGGCGTCCGCCGCCACCGCCGCCGTCCACGCGGCTGCGACGCCCACCGCCCCGCTCCAACCCGTGTTGTTCGCGTTGTCCAGTTCGGAAACCGTCCCCTCCGGGTCCAACACCACGGCCACCCACACATCGCCCGGCAACTCCGGGGCCGCCACGTCCACCGTCGCCGACAGCGTGCCGCCGACCACGAGTCCGTCACCGACCGGCAACGTCCCCGTCGTCGCGAGCGTGTTCGTCCCCAATGCCGCTCCCTGCGACCGCAGCACGTGTACTGCGTACGGAACCGCTCTCCCGCACGCCGCGAAGCCCGAGTTCGTCACCGCGAACCGCACCGTGAACGCTTTCTTGGCCACCACCGACGCCGGCGCATCCACCGACGCCACCGCCAGGTCCGGCAGGTTCTGGTCGCTCACCTGGAGCCACGTGGACGCCCCCGCGAACGCCCCCGACGGGTCTTCCGCGTACATGCTCACCAGCTTCGCCCCGTCCTCCGCGCCGTCGTCCAGCGTGCGCACCGGAACCCGCACAACGGTCTCCCCCGCCGGAATCACCGCCGTCGCCGGAATCGAAATCTCCCCGGCCGTGTCGAAGCTCAGCGCCACCGTCAGGTCCGACTCCAGGGCCGAGTTGTGCCCCAACACCAGCCAGCCCGCTTCTTCCAGGCCTTCCTTCATGGTCGCCGGTTCCGCCTTCAGGGTCAGCGCCGGAACGTCGTTGTCCACCACCGTCAGCACCGCACGGATGGCCTCCCCGCTCGACGGTTGCCCCCCGCAACCGCACGACGCGATCGCGATCTGCCCCGTGATCTCGACCTCCCGCTCCCCGTCCACGGTCCCGTTGTCCACGGGCGTGATGCCGAACCGCACCGACAGCGTGTAGGCCGGAATCGTCACCGTGTTCGGCACCACCACCGCCCCAGACGGTGATGCCGCCAGCTGCACCTTGATGGCCTGCCCGAGCCGGTTCGTCGTGTCCGTCCGCGTCAGCGTTGCGTACACCGCGTTCGGCCCCGCACCTTCGCTCACCGATTCCGGATACAACTCCAGCCGCACGCCCGGCACATCGTCGTCCAGGACCATGAACTCCAGCGCCGCCGGCCGGTGCCCCGCCGCGCTGGCCCGCAGCGTGTACGCCGTTTCCGCCTGCGCCACATCGTCGTCCGGAACCGACACTTCGAACAGCGCGCTCCGTTCCCCGGCCGCAATCACCACCGTAGAAGGCCCCTGCAACCGCGAAGCTGGCAACCCCGCCAGGTTCACCGTCAGCGCTTCCGACCCCGCCAAATCCCGCGACACCAACACCTGCAGCGTTCCCCCCTCCCGGACGCTCGCCGCGTCCGCTTCCAGGGTCAGCCCCGGCACCTCGTCGTCTACAACCGTCAACTCCGCGTCCGCCCCCTCGTACCCCGCCGCCGAAACCGACAGCACCGCCGTCCGCTCTCCGTCCAACGCGTCATTGTCCGTCGGCACCGCGGTGAACGCCCCCACCTTCGCCCCCGCCGGAATCGTCACCGTCTCCGGAACCGCCACGTCACCCGGACGCGAACTCGCGACCGCCACCTCCAGCGCCGACGCCAGCGGCCCCGTCCGCCGCACGAGGCACCGCACCCCGGGAGCCCCCTCGGCGACCCGATCCGACGCCAACTCCAGCGCCAGCGTCTTCGGGATCTCCGTCCACCGCGCGTACAGCGTCCGTTTTGCCGCCGTCGTCACCGTGTTCGTCGCCCGGATCCGCGATCCCCCGTTCGTTTTCGTCCACCATCCAGCGAACTCCCATCCGTCCCGCTCCACCTCCGGGAACCACCCGTAGGCCGCCCCAATCGTGTTCGTCGTCCGTTGCGTCGCCGGCGTCCCCCCGTTCCCCTTGAACGTCGTCACCTGTTTCGTGTTCCACTGCGCCCACAGCTCCCGTTCCGCCTCCGCCGTCACCGTGCTGTTCGACGTCACCTGCTCGCCCCCCGCCGCTTCCGTCCACCACCCCGCGAACACCGCATGCCCCGCCCACGTCGCCGTCGGCATCTCCCCGTACGCCTCCCCCACCGCGTTCGTCCGCACCTGTTCCTCCGGATCGCCCCCGTTCCCGTGGAACACCGTCCGCTGCTCCGTCACCCGCCGGTATACGATTTCGCATCCTTCTGCACAGGCATCCGACAGCATGCTCGTCCCCTCCCAGTCCCCCGGGACGACCAGCGTGAACGTGCACCCCATGAACGCATCCATCCCGACGCTCTCCACGCTGTCCGGCAACTCAACCCGCGTCAACTCCGTGCACCCGTAAAACGCCCCCGACACAATGCACTCCACCCCCTCCGGCACCGCATATTCCCCGGTCTTCCCCCCCGGATACGACACCAGAATCTTCAAGTCCTTGCTGAACAATACGCCGTCCACGTCCGCAAACGCCCCATTTCCCTCCGCGACATCGAACCCCGACAGCGCTCCGCACCCCGCAAACGCATACTCGAAAATGTCCCGCACCCCCGTGCCCATCGACACCGAAACCACTCCCTCGCATCCTTGAAATGCCCCACCCCCGATTTCCTCCACGCCATCCGGTATCTCCACCTCCTCCAACCCGCCGCAATTCCTGAAGGCCCCCCATCCGATGTTCGTCACGCTCCCGGGGATTTCCACCGCCGTCAACCCGCCGCATCCTTGGAACGTCTCGTCCCCGATTCCCGTCACCGGGACTCCGCCCAGCACCGCCGGGATGGAAATCGGCCCGTTCGTCGGCCCACCCGTCACCATGGCCGTTCCGTTCGTCACCACGTACCGCCACGTCATCCCATCCACCGTCTCCTCCCGCGGTCCTTCCATCGCCGTCTCGCCCACCACCAGCGTCAGTTCCTTCTCCACCTTCACCCCTGCCGCGTCCGTCAGCGCTGCGGTGAACGAGAATTCGCCCGTTTTCTGCGGCGTCCCCCGCAGCACGCCGGCGCTTGTCAGTTCCATCCCGGAAGGCAAGGCCTGGGGCATCGCGAACACGATGTCCGGCGCGTTCGCCATGTCCCCGTTGTCGCTTCTTGACGAATACAGCACCGTCTTGCCGTCTCCGGCGCTGATGCCGATGGTGCCCCCTGCGGCATTCCCCGGCCCGTAGGAAAGCACGATGGTGCCGTCGGCCTTGAGCGTCGCCGAGAAATTCACATCCCCCGAGGAATAGTAGCTCCCCGCCCACCGCACCGTCACGGCATCTTCCCCGCACTCCACATAGATGTTTCCGCCCGTCGTCTTCAAATCCTTCCACAGAACCGCAATGACGGGGTTCAGGGGGAAAATGTCCCAGTAGTCTTCCCCCTCATACTCATCCCATTCCCATCGGGAATTGTATGAAAAGTCGTCCGGCCCGAATGAAATCGTCCCGTTGCTGTTGATTTTCGCGTTCGTGTAGGTGTTTCCGAAGTAGGGGAACGCGAACGGCAACGCCAAGTCCCAACACTCATCGTCGGCCTGCCATCCCCTGGCCAGCCCTGTTTGGGCAAAAGTGGTTGTCCTCTCGTTTTCCCTGTAGTCGCCCGTGCCGTTGCCGCCCGGCACGTTCCACGCGTAGGGGGCCACTCCCCCCGATGCCGCAAGCACCGCTTCATATGCCACCCCCAACACCCCCGTGGGCAAGACCTCCGTCGCCACCACCAACGGTCCGATTCCCCGGTATGTTACCGTGCAAGCGGCCGGGACCTGTGCGTTTAGCACCTTCGGCGTCCCCCACCACGCTGCCGGCACTTCCAGCGAGGCCAATCCGCCGCACCCGGCAAACGCCCCGGTCCCGATGCCCGCCACGCTGTCGGGTATCACGACAGCCGTCAGCCTTCCGCAATTTTGGAACGCGTACCCCCCGATGTTGGTCACGCTGTCCGGAATCGTCACGTTCGTCAGTGTACTGCATCCGGAAAACGCATCACTCCCGATGTCCACCACACTGTCCGGAATCATCACCTCCGTCAACCCCTTGCAACCACTGAACACGGCGCTTTCTATGCTCGTCACGCTCCCGGGAATCGTCACCTCCGTCAAGCCACTACACCCACCGAACGCATAGCGTCCAATGCTCGTCACGCTCCCGGGAATCGCCACCTCCGTCAAGCCACTACAACCACTGAACGCAGAGCTTCCAATGCTCGTCACACTCTCGGGAATCGTCACCTCCGTCAAGCCCCTGCAACCACTGAACGCAGAGCTTCCAATGTTCGTCACGCTCCCGGGAAGCGTCACCTCCGTCAAGCCACTACACCCACTGAACGCATAGCTTCCAATGCTCGTCACGCTCCCGGGAATCGCCACCGCCGACAAATTGATGCAGCCCGAAAATGCCGAATCCCAAATACTGGTCACGCTCCCGGGAATCTCGTATGCCCCAATCCGGCCGCCGGGAAAACCGACGAGGAGGCTCTTGTCCGTGGTGAACAGCACCCCGTCCTCGCTCGTGTATCGTGTGTTCCCGTCCGCGACCCCAATCGTTTCCAGCCTAAGGCATCCGGCAAACACGCCCGCCCCGATGTTTGTCACGCTGTCCGGAATGATTACTGACGTCAAAGCGTCGCAATAGTCAAAGGCACGGTGCCCGATGCTCAAAACGCCGTTTGAAAGAATCACCGAAGTCAATCCGCCACAACACGAAAATGCATAGGTCCCTATATTTTCCACATTTCCGGGAATCGTTATCTCCGTCAGCCCTGTGCAGTTGTCAAATGCCAAGTATCCAATGCTCTTCACCCCACTGGGAATCGTCAAGTTCGTCAGCCCCGTGCAGTACTCAAACGCACAGTCACCGATGTTCGTCACGCCATTGGGAATCGTCACTTCGGTCAACCTGTCGCACCAGGAGAATGCATATTCCCCGATGTTGTCCACGGGATAGCCGCCCAGTCTGGACGGGACGCTGATGGCGCCGCTGGTGGAACTCGGAATGGCTGGGCTGTAATCATCGTACCACTCATCCCAGGAGCCCTCGACGGATGCCTTGCCATCGGACACCACATACTGCCACTCCAGGCCGTAAACCCTCTCCGCCACCGTTCCGAGCAACACGGCACCCGCCGCCAGCATTTCCAGGCACTTCTTCGCGATTCGAATGTCCATGACTCGACCTCCGCCCCATGTTCCGTTCCAGGGAGGCCCTTCCGGGGCATGGAAAAGCCTCTCAACTGATTTTTCGCGGTGGCCCTAGACTGCCAATAACCCAAAACCAGAAGAAAGGCGCTTGCGCGCCCTCGCAACGGTCATCGGGTTGTGGAAATTGTCTAGGTTTCCGCGGACGACCCGTTTGCAGGTGCAAACTTCAGAT
>JAFXQI010000114.1 GCA_017527155.1 Kiritimatiellia bacterium | reverse complement strand
GTGAGTTTGCGGCCTTTGGCGTCGTAGGTCCAGACGGTGACGGCGCCGAGGGGGTCGGTGGTGCGGATGCGGTTGCCGCGTTCGTCGTATTCGTGGGTGGTGACGCCGCCCGCGCGGTCGACGGACTGGGTGACACTGCCGTAGCGGTCGTAGGCCCAGCGCTGTTCGGTGCCGTCGGGGTGGAGGGTGCGGGTCTTGCGGCCTTCCCAGTCGTATTCGTGGCGGGTGACGAGACCGACGGCGTTGGTTTCGCTGGTGACGCGGTCATATGCGTCGTAGCCGTAGCCGGTCCAGGCTCCGGCGGGGCCGGAGACGGCGATCTTGCGGCCGCGGGCGTCGTAGGTGTTGGTCCAGGTCGTGCCGTCGCGGCGGCGTTCCCAGAGGATTTGGCCGTTTTCGTTGTAGGCAAAGAATTCGCTGGTTCCGTCGGGATGGGAGATGCCGATGGGGCGGTGGCGGGAATCGCGCTGGTAGGTGGTGGTGTTGCCTGCGGCGTCGGTCTTGGTCGCGAGGTAGAAGGGATAGGTGTCGTCGGTGTAGGTGTTGATGCGGTCGCCCTGGCAGGAGCAGCTGTTGGAGACGGAGAGGATGGCGCCGAAGTGCCAAGTACGGGTGTAGCGGGTAGTGCGGTACATGGGGTCGGTGCGGGACTGCAACATGCCATTGCCGCCGAAGTAGGAGCGAGTGGTTTTCCGGCCCGCGGCATCGGCCTTGGATAGGGTGTTCGCGCAACCGGGGACGAAGGCATATTCCTTGTCCGAGCCATCGGCGGCAAGGACATGGTGGATGGAGGAATCGTCCCCGTCGTACTCCAGCGCCGCCAGCATCTGGCCGGTAGAGAGCTGTTTTTCTTCGTGGATCTGGCCGGAAAATGGGCGGTTCGTGTGGTAAGTGTAGAGGATGGATCGTCCAGCACCGCGATTGTGCGGGTCGTCGGCGGACTTGAGGAGGATGGAGCGGCCTTGGTCGGTGGAGGCGGGATAGTAGTCGTAGAGGGCGCTTTCGCCGGTGCCGTAGGCGACTTCGCGCAGGCGCATGGCGAGCATGTACTGGGTGGGGTTCCAGTCCCAGTCGTAGGTGTACGCCACTTCGCGGCCGTCGCCGCCGGTGACCCTGGAGATGATTTTTTCGGCGCTGACCACGGCCAGGGAGTTGGAGTCGGAGCCGACCACAAGGGGATTCGAGGGGTCGGCGAGCATCTGCCACGCCGAGCTGCCGGTGTTGCGGACGGCAAATTTGTACTGGTAGAAGCCTTCGGAGAGTTCGACATCGGCGGTCCAGACGCCGGAGCCGTCATTTTGCATGGGGGTAAGGGAACCGATCCAGCCGTTCCAGGTGGCGGGGAGGAGGACTTCGGCGGCGGCGGCGTTGGTGTAGGTGAAGCGAACCCAGCCGGGCGGGACCGCACCTTCGAGCGGGCGGTATTCGAGGGCGAAATAGTGGTTCGTGTTGGGGCCGGTGACGCGGAAGAGGTAGCCGTCGGCGTCATAGACATAACCGTACCAGTTGGAGTAGGCGTCCCAGAAGCCTTCCATGCGGAAGGTCGGTTCGTTGGTATTGCCCCATTGCGTGATGTGGTACTTGGTGCCGTCGAGTTTGTAGAGGTAGTAGTTGGTCGCCGTGCCGTCCACCTCAACGCGAGAGTGCGTCGAGGGGAGGTAGGTCAGAAAGAGGTCGTCCGGGGATTTCTTGTTGTAGTAGGAGACGCGGCCGTCGGGGGCGATGACCTGCAGTTTCCGGCAACCGTTGGTTTCGCCGTCGTCGAGGATGGTCCACTGGTGGCTGTGACGCCAGTTGCCCGCGCGCCCGAAGGGGAAGTCCGTGCGTTCGCGGACGGCCCACGAGGTACGGCTGGAATGGTGACGGCCGAAAACCAAGGGGTGTTCGCCGATCTTGACGGCGGCACGCATGTCTTCGATGGGGCGCTTGACGTTCGCGGAATAGACATCGAAGCGGTTGGAACCGTCCTGGGTGTCGCAGTCGCATTCCTCCTCCTCATCGCAGTCCGGAGGATCTTCGTTGTCGCAATCCTCCTGCGCTCCATCCCCCCCCTCGTCGCCTTCATCTCCCCAAGCGACCGTTTGCACGGCGAATACCGCGGCAAACACCAAAACCAAAATCCCCCACCAGCGCATCAGCAAGGAAAACTTTTTCACGGCTCATCCTCCTTTGCGGGGGCTACGGGGGCGGTTGCGGGTTGGGGTGGCACGGCATGGACGGTGAGGAGGGGACGGCGCTGGCCCATGAGGGTGGCCTCGATGGGCTGGGAGCCGAAGGTGCCGCTCCGGTAGGCGAAGCGGAGGACGCCGGAGGCGTCCACCGCGACTTCGGCGGAGACGGCCCCTTCGACGAGGCCGCCGCAGGAGCAGGAGAGGATGACGGTGCGGCCGGGAAGGAGTCCGGGGCCGGAAACGGCTATGGTGCAGGACGCCCCGGGGGCCATGTTGAGGGGGAGGAAGTGGCCGTTGGAGTTCTGCAGTGCCATGGAGGTGCCGTCGGGGAAAGTGGCGGTGCCCGTCCAGGCGGCACGGTCCACGACGGCGGGGATTCCGCCGCGGGTCTCGGGAGCGGCGGCGCGCCGGGAGGCCGGCGCGGGGATGGATTCGTAGCCAGCGCGGGCGGCGGCGGTCGCGAGGGCGAAAACGCCCATCCAGATGGCCAGTTTGCTAGGGGGCATGGGATTTCCTCCTCTCTTCTCTAAAGCACGGCGCCGTCGGCGGGCCAGGTGATGGTGATTTGGGGCCACGGGTCGGGGGTCTGGGGGTCGAGGCCGTGGAGGTATTCCTGGAGGTTGGAGATACCGTCGGAATCGGCGTCGGCGGAGGCGTCGTCGGCGAGGGGGTCGAGGCCGTGGGTGGCTTCCCAGAGGTCGGGCATGCCGTCGGAGTCGGAGTCGGCGGGCACGCCGTCGGGGAGGACGCGGACGGGGAGGGTCCAGCCGATGCCGCGGTTGCCGTCGGCGAGGGAGCCGGAGGAGAAGGAGACAATCTGGCAGACCGTGCCCGTCGCGGAAAGCCAGACGGTGCCGGACCAGCGGCCCGTGGCGTCGCGGGCGAGGGTGGCGGTGGTGCCGTCGGCGAAGGTGGCGGCGAGGGTGTCCGGGGGCGGGGTCAGGCCGCCGAAGGCTTCGGGGGCGGCGGAGAGGAGCAGGATTCCGCCCTGCTGCGGGAGGGAGGGTTTCCAGAGGAGCGGGAGTTCGGCGACGGCGTTGGAAAGGGCGGGGTCGGTACCTGCGACGCATTCCATCCAGTTGTCGAAGGGCATGGAGGGGAGGCCGTCGCCGTCGGGGTTGGCGCGGGCGGTGGTGGCGGAGGGGGAGGCGAACCAGTAGGTTTCCCAGTCGTCGGGGAGGCCGTCGGCATCGGCGTCCGCGGGGCTGCCCGCCACATGGGCGGAGAACGGGAGTCCGGAGGCGGGGAGGGCCCATGCGTTCCCGGCGCCGTCGAGGGCGTCAAAGGCGTACCAGACGGAGGCGGAAGGGGGCATCGGTCCCAAGTCCGCGTGCCACCACTCGTTCGTGCCGTCCATCTGCCAGAAGGCGAGCGGCGCGCGCTCCCAGAGCCAGCCGTTGACGGTGTAGTCCGCGTGGGCCGACACCAGCGACTGCGAGGGGCTGGCGAAGACGTTGAGCCAGAGGTCGGCGGCGGAGGTCAGGGCCCCATTGCTCGGCCAGTGGTAGGCGCCGCCGAAGAACGCCAGCGGGGCGCCCGCGGCGACGGTGAAGGCGTAGTTGCTGCCGAGGTTGTTGTCGTAGTGGGTGGTCCCGGCGCCGTCTTCCACGCCGGCCAGCCACTCGACTTCCGTGCCCGCCGGGAAGCGGCCGAGGTCGCCGCGCCAGAGGTCGTTGCCGTTGGTCGTCCCGGCCTTGGCGAGCGGGACGCCGCCCCAGAGCCCGTTTTCCGAATAGAGGGCGACGCCGCCCTGCCCCGCGCCGCGCGGCCAGGTCTGGGTCCAGACGCGGACGTCTTCGCCCGCCGCCGGGGCCGCCGGGGTCTGCTCCGAGGCGCCGATCCAATCGATGGCGGCGGGGCCGGCGATGAAGGAATAATTCGCGCCGCCGTTGTTGGCGTAGATGTTGCCGCCCCAGTCGTCCCAGCCGTGGAAGTAGTACTGGACGGCGGTCCCCTCCGCCAGCGCTTCGCCGGGGCGGAACTGCCAGAGGGAGTTGCCGTCGGCGTTGCCCATGTAGTCCATGGCGTGGGTGGTCCAGGAACCCGCGATGCCGATGCCGACCTCGGCATGGAGGCCCCAGTAGTCTTGGTTCATCAGGATCGTGTAGGTGCCGGGGTTCGCGCCGTCGTGCGTTTCGTAATCCCCGTACACGCCCATCCACCCCGGGAATCCCCGTGCGGCCCCCACATCGGCGGCCACAAGCAGCGCGGCGGTCAAGAAAGGTTTCAATTTGAGTGACATCCTGGAGTTCCCTTCGGGGTGCAATCTTTCTTTGATTTTCAACTTACGGGACTCCGCATCGGGTGTCAACTGTTTTTTCGGGAAATTTTGAAATCACGTGATTTTACAGGAAATATTGGTGTTTTATCGCGGCCGGAGTGTGATTCACCTTGAAAACAAAGGGGGAAACAAGCGTGCGGACCGGGTGGCGCAACGAAAGAGGGAGGAAGGCGGGAGGAGAGAGGAGGAAGGGAGGGGCGGTCTGCAGGGGCAAGGTTGAAGGAAGAAGAGCGAAGGAAGGAGGGCGGCGAGGGGGCGGAAGGAGAACTGCGGGCGGGACGCCCGCGCTCCGACAGAGGGAGGCTGTATCAGATTCTGGACTTCAGGCGAGTGATTTCGGCGGGGTCCATTTTGGTGAAGCCGAAGCACTTGCGACCGAGGTCTTTCAGGGAGGCGCCGACGAGGTAGAGTTCGCGGTCGTCGATGGCGAGGAAGCGGTCGTGAAAGGCGGTGCTCTCCCGGACGGAGAGGGACGGGTACTGGGCGTTGAACTTCGCGATGTCGCTGGCCGCGAGCCGGTTGCCGCGCCGGGAGGTGACGAGGTCCACTTTCACGCCCTTGCGTTTCTTCGCGAGGATGTCGAGCGTGCCGGGGCCAATCCAGTTGTCGATCAGCAGGATGGACGTTCCGGCCCGGACCACCAGCTTCTCCACCAAGGAACACGCGTCCCAGAGCTGGCCGTCGTAGAAGACGCCACGGAGAGGCGGGGTCTGCGTCTGCACGAAGAAATCGACCTTTTCCTTCAAGCCGGCGATGTCGGTCTCGTGTCTGGCCAGACGGCGGTCGAATTTGTCTTCCAGCTGGTTCATGCGCTGGTTGATGGCGTATCCGCGGAGGAGGTAGTCCTTCAGGACCGTATTTGCCCATCGCCGGAACAAGATGCCTTGCGGCGATTTGACCCGGTAACCGACGGAGAGAATCACGTCGAGACTGTAGTATTCCACCAAGCGCTCGACCTGCCGGGTGCCCTCGTTTTGAACTGTCGCAAATTTTGCGACAGTTGGGGAGCCGGCCCCTGTCGGGGAAGGAATGGCTGCCAGTTCTTCGCCCAGGGCGTTGGCGACATGCTTGCCAATCGTCTTGATGTCGCGTCCGAACAACTGCGCCATTTGATGGCGGTTCAACCATACGGTTTCGCCATCCAGCCGCACGTCGAGGCGAATGGCTTCGTCGGGTTGGTAAACGACGATCTCGTTCTTTATTTCCATGGGAACTCCGCAAGTGTGTCCTTGTGGATTCATCCTCCCATGTCGGGGCTCCTTTTGCAAGCAAATGTGAACGACAATACATTTTCATGCCCTATTGGGACGCGACCGGAAGTCGCATCTTCCAGGAGACGGGCGAGAAATATGTGCAAACAATGCACAATATTGGAAGTCCATTCGGCGGTTTGGCGGGGTTTCGGTCGGCAGTTTGGCGCCAAGGGAGGGATTGTCCACAAACTCCAAATGTCCATCATTGTCCACAAATGCAAATACAAATGGCTTGGAGACGGGCGCGACCGGAGGTCGCACCTCCCAGGCGGGGGAAACCGCGGGCGGGACGCCCGCGCTCCCAGCAGGGGAGAATTGTCCACAAACTTCAATTGTCCACAATTGTCCACAAATACAAATACAAATGGCTTGGATAGGCGGCGCGACAGGATGTCGCACCTCCCAGGCGGAGGAATGCGGTGGGTAGATGGAGGGAATGCGGGCGGGCCGCCCGCGCTCCGACAGAAAAGCCGGGCGGCGAGGGGCCGTCCGGCTTGGCAAAGGCGGGGTGCCATGTTCAGCGGCGGGAGCGGAGGTGGCCTTTGCGGAGGAAGCCGTCGTAGTGGCGGGTGACGAGGTGGGATTCGACTTGGCGCATGGTGTCGAGCATGACGCCGACGATGATGAGCAGGGAGGTGGGCAAGAAGGGGTGGGGGTTGTCCGAAGTGCGTCACCTTGACGGGGCGAGAAGTTCCGGTTCGTTTTCCAGCAGGTCTTCGGCAAGGTATTTGTAGTCGAGGTTTTCGATGCCGTGCAAGCCGGAGGCGATTTGCCGGGAAAGTCTGCTGGCGTAATAGAGGGACATCGCTTCGCCAGGGGGAATGGCACACTTTTCGGCCAGATACCCGATGATGCGTTCTTCCAGGCGTTCCTTGTAGGTGTCGATCGTGACGTTGGTTTTCACGGCTTCGAGTGAGTCGTGCGGTCGCACCAATACCCGGGGCGGCGGCTGGTGTGGGCGTAGGCGAGGATGATGATTTCTTCGCCGCGAACATAGTAGGGAATGACGTAGCGGAAGACGGGCATGGTGCAGAAGCGGATGCCGGGCATCCGTTCCGGGAACATTTCGGGGAATTCGGCCATCTTTTCGCGGAGGGTGGCCACCGAGGCAAGGAAGAGGGCACCGCATCCGGGCAGCTGTTGCTCAAGATAGATGGCCTCGGCCACCATTTCCGCATCGGCGGCGGGATGGTTCAGGACACGCTTCATGCATTGGCCCGGGCATCGGCGGCATGGAGGTCGGCAATGCGGGCGTAGGCGCGGCGGAGGGAGTCATCGAAGGGAACGGGGGCCACGGTGCCATCCTCAAGTTCTTTCAGGCGGCGGGTGATTTCGTGTTCCCATTCCTGGGACAGGGGGGCATGGGACTCGGCAACGGATGTTGCGGAAAGCCAATCCTCGGGGGGGAGAGGGATGGTGTGGGATGGCGGGTCTGGAATCATGGGGGTGTTTGTGTTTTGGAATTTGATGAACAACATTACAGCATGTTCGCCTCCGCCAGTCCAGCCCAATCCGCCAAGGAATCGCGGGCGGGACGCCCGCACTCCGACAGAAAACCGCCGGACGAGGAGGCGTCCGGCGGTTTGCAAAGGAGGCTTGCCGATTTGATCAGCGGCGGGAGCGGAGGTGGCCTTTGCGGAGGAAGCCGTCGTAGTGGCGGGTGACGAGGTGGGATTCGACTTGGCGCATGGTGTCGAGCATGACGCCCACGATGATGAGGAGGGAGGTGCCGCCGAAGAATTGGGCGACCATCGGGGGGATCTGGAAGGCTTTGTAGAGGAGCATGGGGAGGACGGCGATGATGGTCAGGAAGATGGCGCCGGCCAGGGTGATGCGGGTCATGACGCGGTCGAGGAATTCGGCGGTGGGTTTGCCGGGGCGGATGCCGGGGACGTAGCCGCCGTATTTCTTCAAATCGTCGGCGATCTGGACGGGGTGGAATTGGGTGGCGACCCAGAAGTAGGAGAAGAAGAGGATCATCAGGGAGTAGAGGATGAGGTAGCCGGGGGTGCCGTAGGAGAGCTGGTTCTGGGCGAAGCCTTTGAAGCTCTGGGCGGGGATGACGGCGACGAGGCGCTCGACGAACATCAGGATGGCCTGGGCGAAGATGATGGGCATGACGCCGGAGTAGTTGACGCGCAGGGGCATGTAGGTGCTCTGGCCGCCGTAGGTCTTGCGGCCGACGACGCGCTTGGCGTACTGGACGGGGATCTTGCGCTGGGCCTGGGTGACGGCGACGGTCCCGGCGATGACGAGGAAGGCGAGGCCGAGCATGGCGACGAGCAGGAAGGGGCTCGCGGCGCCCTGCCGGAACATGTTGATGGCCTGTTCGATGGCGCCGGGGAGGCGGGAGACGATGCTGATGGTGATGATGAGGCTGATGCCGTTGCCGATGCCGCGGGCGGTGATCTGTTCGCCGAGCCACATGAGGAGCATGGTGCCGGTGGTCATGGCGAGGATGCCGAGCATGACGAAGGGGACGGGGGACATGGTGACGATGGTTTCGCCGGGGAGGACGCTCAGGCCCAGACGCTCGGGGCGGAGGAGGACGGCGGCGAAGCCGTAGCCCTGGACGATGCAGAGGGCGACGGTGAGGTAGCGGCCGTACTGGATGATCTGCTGGCGGCCGGCATCGCCTTCGCGCGCGAGGCGCTCGAGGGCCGGGACGACGGCGGTGAGGAGCTGGAGGATGATGGAGGCGCTGATGGAGGGCATGATGCCGAGGGCGCCGATGGCGGCCGCGGTGAGGGCGCCGCCGCTGAAGAGGTCGAGGAGGCCGAGGAAGCCGACATCGCCGCTCTGGGCGACCATGCGGGACATGATGCCGTTGAGGGTCGCCACGTCCACGCCGGGGACCGGGATGACGGCGATGAGGCGGCAGACGAAGATGAGCACCATCGTGAAGAAGATGCGCTGCCGCAATTCGGGGATTTTCAGGCTGTTGGAAAAGGCGGAAAGCATGGGAGCCTCTCTTTGGCGGGTGGAAGGGGCGGGATGCGGAACGGGGGAAAGCGGCGGCGGCGGGGCCGCGGACCGCTTTCCCCGGGGGCGCAGGGGGTCAAGCCTCCTGGGCGGAGGGTTTCTTGGCGCGGGCGATGATTTCGCAGGTGCCGCCGGCGGCCTCGATCTTGGCCTTGGCGGCGGCGGAGAAGGCGTGGGCCTTGACGGTGCGGGGGCCGCCGACTTCGCCGTGGCCGGCGAGGATCTTGACGAGTTCCTTGCCGGAGATGCGCCCTACGGCGGCGAGGGTCTCGGGGGTGATGTCGCCGTCGACGATCTTGACGATTTCGCCGATGTTGAGGGCGGCGTATTCGGTGCGGTTGGGGGAGGTGAAGCCGCGCTTGGGGATGCGGCGGATGAGTTTCATCTGGCCGCCTTCGAAGAGGGGCTTGTGTTTGTGGCCGGTGCGGGACATCTGGCCTTTGTTGCCTTTGCCGGAGGTGCGGCCGAGGCCGGAGGATTCGCCGCGGCCGACGCGGACGCGGCGTTTCTTGGCGCCGGCGGTGTTCTTGAGTTCGTGGAGATTCATGGGGGATCCTTTCGGGAGGGTTTACTGGCGCAGGGCCTGGACTTCCTCGCGGGAGCGCAGCTGCATCAGGCCGTCCATGGTGGCCTTGACGACGTTGAGGGGGCAATCGGCGCCGAGGGATTTGGCGAGGACGTCGCGGATGCCGACGAGGTCGAGGACGGCGCGGGCGCCGCCGCCGGCGATGACGCCGGTGCCTTTGGCGGCGGGGCGGAGCATGACGCGGGCGGCGCCGCAGCGGCCGATGACTTCGTGGGGGATGGTCTTGTCTTTCATGGTGATCTTGACCATGGCGCGGCGGGCCATTTCGGTGGCCTTGCGGATGGCGTCGGCGTTTTCGCGGGCTTTGCCGAGGGCGTAGCCGACCTGGCCGTCGCGGTCGCCGACGACGACGAGGGCGGAGAAGCTGAAGCGGCGGCCGCCCTTGACGACCTTGGCGCAGCGGTTGACGCGGACGACGCGTTCCATGGCCTCGCCGGGGGACTTCTGGGTGTCTTCGGGTTTCTTGTTTTCGCGTTTCATGGGTACCTCGGGTCAGAATTGGAGTCCGGCTTCGCGGGCGGCGTCGGCGAGGGCCTGGAGGCGGCCGCGGTAGGCGAAGCCGCCGCGGTCGAAGACGACGGCGGTGATGCCTTTGTCCTGGGCGGCCTTGGCGGCGAGGGCGCCGAGCTTCTTGGCGGTTTCGACGTTGAGTTTGGAGCCCTTGAGCTCGCCGGCGGCGGTGGAGACGGAGGCGAGGGTGCGGGAGGAGGCGTCGTCGACGAACTGGATGTAGAAGTAGCGGTTCGACATGAAGACGCTCATGCGGGGGCGTTCGGCCGTGCCCTTGACCTTGCGGCGCAGGCGGAGGTGGCGGCGGACGCGATATTCTTTGAGGGATTTCACTTTCATCAGGACACCGTCTTTCCGGCCTTGCGGCGCACGTGTTCGTCTTTGTAGCGGACGCCCTTGCCCTTGTAGGGCTCGGGGGGTCTGAAGGAGCGGATGCGGGCGGCGACTTCGCCGACGAGCTGTTTGTCGATGCCTTCGACCTTGAGGTTGACGCCGTCGGCGACGGTGACGGTGACGCCCTCGGGGACGGGGTAGTCGACGGGATGGGAGAGTCCGAGCAGGAGGTTGAGGTTCTTGCCGGAGATGCTGGCGCGGTAGCCGACGCCCTGGATTTCGAGCTCGCGGCTGAAACCCTTGGTGACGCCCTCGACCATGTTGGCGAGGTGGGCGCGGACGGTGCCGTGCATGGCGCGGGAGAATTTGTCGTCGGCCGCGCGGGAGACGGTGAGCTTGCCGTCCTCGAGCTTGACCTGGATGCAGGCGGGGACGGGGATGGAAAGCTGGCCCTTGGGGCCTTTGAGGGTGGCGGTGCCGCCGTCGAGCTTGAATTCGACGCCGGCGGGGACCGCGACCGGTTGTTTGCCGATTCTGGACATTTCGTGGACCTCCTTACCAGACGTGGCAGAGCACTTCGCCGCCGACGTGCGCGGCGCGGGCCTCGCGGTCGGACATGACGCCGCGGCTGGTGGAGAGCACGGCGGTGCCGATTCCGCCGCGGACGCGGGGGATGTCCCCGGCGGCGACGTAGCGGCGCAGGCCGGGCTTGGAGACGCGGCGGAGCTGCTGGATGATGGGTTTGTCGTTGTAGTCGTACTTGAGGGTGATGCGCAGGCCTTTCTTGCCGTCGTCGTCGAAGTCGGCGGAGTCGGCGATGTAGCCTTCCTTCTTGAGGATGCGGGCGATCTCGGCCTTGAGGCGGGAGTGGCCCATTTCGACGGCCGGGAGGCCGGCCTTGCTTGCGTTGCGGATGCGGGTCAGCATGTCCGCGATGGGATCGGAACAACTCATCGTCTATCCTCCTACCAGCTTGCCTTCACCACGCCGGGGATCTTGCCTTCGGAGGCGAGCTCGCGGAAGCAGATGCGGCAGAGTTGGAATTTCCGAATGTAGGCGCGGGAGCGCCCGCACCGCCGGCACCGGCGGTATTCGCGCGCGGAGAACTTGGGCGTGCGCGCGGCTTTCGCCATCCATGATTTCTTAGCCAAAACAATCCTCTCTTTCGAATCAGGCGTTCGCGAAGGGCATGCCGAGGAGCTTGAGCAGTTCCTTGGCGTCCGCATCGGTTTTCGCCGTGGTAACAATGGTGATGTCCATGCCCTGGACGCGCTTGACCTTGTCGGCTTCGATTTCGGGGAACAGGGACTGTTCCTTGAGGCCGAGGGTGTAGTTGCCGCGGCCGTCGAAGGCCTTGGCGGGGATGCCGCGGAAGTCGCGGATGCGCGGGAGCGTGGCGTGGATGAGCCGCTCGAGGAACTCGTACATGCGTTCCCCGCGGAGGGTCACCTTGGCGCCGATCGGCATGCCTTCGCGCAGCTTGAAGTTGGAGATGGACTTCGTGGCGTGGGTGATGGCGGGACGCTGGCCGGTGATCTTGGCCAGGTCGTCGGCGACGGCCTTGAGCATGTCGCGGTCGACCATGGTGTTGACGCCCATGTTGACGACGACCTTGGAGAGCCGGGGGATGTCCATCACCGAGGGGTATTTCCCGGAGGCCTTGAGGGCCTTGACGACTTCATTCTGGTATTTGTCTTTGAGAACCGACATGTGGCACCGCCTATTCCTTGTCCGTCTTCTTCTCGGCCGGCGTGACGACCGCGAGCTTGCAGGCCGCCATGGGGGCTTCCTTGGTGACGACGCCGCCCTGCGGGTTGTCGTTGGACTTGCGCAGGTGCTTGGTGACGAAGTTGAGGCCTTCGACGAGGACGCGTCCGGTCTTGGGGAAGACCTTGAGGACCTTGCCCTGCTTGCCGGCGTCGGCGCCGGAGAGGGCGCGGACGGTGTCGCCGCGGCGGACGTGGAGCTTTTGTTTCTTCGCTGGCTTGTTCATTTCACAGCACCTCCGGGGCGAGGGAGATGACCTTCATGTAGTTCATGTCGCGCAGTTCGCGGGCGACGGGGCCGAAGATGCGGCTGCCGCGGGGGTTCTTCTGGTCGTCGATGAGGACGACGGCGTTGTGGTCGAAGCTCAGGGTCGAGCCGTCGGGCCGCCGGATGGGGGCCGCGGTGCGGACGATGAGGGCCTTGGCGACGTCGCCTTTCTTGACCATCCCGACGGGCTGGCACTCGCGGATGGAGACCTTGATGATGTCGCCGATGCCGGCGACGGTCTTGCGCTGGCCGAGCACCTTGATGCATTTGGCCAGGCGGGCGCCGGTGTTGTCGGCGACCGGCAGTTCCGTTTCCATCTGGATCATTTCGCCACCTCGTTTCCGTTGGCGCGGGAGACGACCTGGACGAGGCGCCAGCGCTTGGTCTTGGAGAGGGGGCGGGTTTCCTCGATGGAGACCTTGTCGCCCTTCTTCGCCTCGTTGTTTTCGTCGTGCGCGTAGTACTTCTTGCTGCGGCGCATGATCTTGCCATACACCGGGTGCGTGATGCGGCGCTCGACCGACACCACCACCGTCTTGTCCATCGCGTCGCTCACCACGACGCCCGTGCGCGTCTTGCGCACATTCCTGGTTTCGTTCGCCATTTCGCTTACTCCGCTTTGGTCTCGTTGAGCACCGTCCGGATCCGCGCGATTTCGCGGCGGGCCAGGCGGATGCGGTCGGGCTTCTCCAGCTGGGCGGCGGCCTGCTGGATGCGCAGGTTGAAGAGTTCCTTTTCGGATTCGGCGAGCTTTTCCTTGAGCTCGTCGGCCGACAGGTCCCGAAGTTCCTTCGCTTTCATCGTGTTCGTTCCTCCGCTTTACAGGACGACGCCGTTGCGCACGAAGACGGTGCGGATGGGCAGCTTGGTGGCGGCCAGGCGCAGGCACTCCTGGGCGGTGGCCTCGGGCACGCCGTCCATCTCGAAGAGGATGCGGCCGGGGCGGACGACGGCGACCCATCCTTCGATGGCGCCCTTGCCCTTGCCCATGCGGACTTCGAGGGGCTTCTTGGAGTAGGACTTGTCGGGGAAGATCCGGATCCAGAGCTTGCCCTTGCGCTTCATGGCGCGGTTCATGGCCACGCGGCAGGCTTCGATCTGGATGTTGGTGATCCAGCAGCGCTCCATGGCGCGCAGGCCGAATTCACCGAAGGCCAGGGTGTTGCCGGACATCGAGTTGCCCTTGCGGGACCCGCGCTGGCTCTGGCGGTACTTGACACGTTTTGGCATCAAAGGCATTTAGATCCGCTCCTTTCCGGTGCGGGGCGCCGCGGGGGCGGCGGCCGCGGATTCGGGCTTGAGGCAGATCCAGCACTTGACGCCGACCTTGCCGGCCATGGTGTGGGCCTCGGCGAAGCCGTACTGCACGTTGGCGCGCAGCGTCTGGAGCGGGACCTTGCCCTGCATGTAGTGTTCGGTGCGCGCGAGCTCGGCGCCGCCGAGGCGGCCGCAGGCCTGGACGCGGATGCCGAGGGCGCCCATGTCCATGGCGAGCTGGAGCGCGCGTTTCATGGCGCGGCGGAAGGCGACGCGGCGCTCGAGCTGCAGCGCGATGTTCTCGGCCACGAGCTGGGCGTTGGAGTCCGGGTTGCGGACTTCCTTGATTTCCACGTAGATTTCCTTGCCGGTCTTGAGCATGAGCTCTTCGCGCAGCTTGTCGATGCCCTCGCCCTTGCGGCCGATGATGACGCCGGGGCGGGCGGAGAAGACCGTGACGCGGGCGCGCTGGGCGTAGCGTTCGATCAGGATGTCCGCGACCGCGGCTTCCTTCAGGCGCGCCTGGACGATGTCACGGATCACGATGTCTTCGTTCAGCAGGTCGCCGAACTCCTTGCGTTCCGCGAACCAGCGGCTCTTCCATTCCTTGTGGACCGCCGTCCGGAACCCGATGGGATTTACTTTTTGGCCCAAAATGTGCCTCCTGGTGTTCTTTTTAAATCACTTCTTCGACGGCTTCTCGTCCGTCAGCACGATGCTGATGTGCCCCATTTTCTTGCGGATGGGGGACGCGCTGCCGCGGGCGCGCGGCCAGTAGCGGGGAATCGTCGGCCCGTTGTCCACGACGGCCTTGGCCACGTAGAGGTTCTCGGCCGAGGCGTTCGCGTTGTTTTCCGCGTTGGCGATGGCCGACTTGAGGGTCTTGGCGATGCACACGGCGGCCTTGCGCTTGTTGAGCTCGACGGCCTGCAGCGCTTCGCCGACGCTCTTGCCCTGGATCGCGCGGGTCAGGTCGCGCGCCTTGGTCGGCGTCATCCTCACGTATTTCGATGTTGCTTTGATTTCCATGTCACTTTCCTCGGGAACCGGCCGGTCTTGCCAAGACCGCCCGGTCCCCCGTTTGCGGGGCCTCGCCTCGGGCCGTCTCCTCGACGACCGCTCCGGCGATTCTCTCTCTCACATCCACGACGCGGACGGCTCCCACGCGCCTGCGGTCCCGCAGGACCGACAGCGCGAGGCCGTACCGCATCCCGTCCCTGGATCCGGCGTCCAGCACCACCATGCCCAGCTCCGGGTTGACGTCCACGACCGTCGATTCGATCGGGGCGTCCGGAACCGGTTCCCTGGCGGGGCCTTCCTCGCGGGCCCTGCGCTCTTCCCTGCGGTCGAGCGCGGCCTGCGCGGCGGCCAGCGCCTCGCCCAGCTTCGCGTTCCGCCGCCGCATGTCGTCCAGCTCGCTCCGGAGCAGGGCGTTTTCCGCGGACAGGCGGGACGTGACCAGGCGGGACTCCTGGGTCACCAAATCCAGCAATTCGTCGTTCCGCCGCGATTCCGCCGTGCCAATGGTGGCGGCCGCTTCCCCCGCTGCCCCCGCACCGGACCCGCCGCGCTGCGCGGGGGATCCGTTTGCGGACTGCACCGGGTTCCCGGCCGTCTCCGCCTCGTAAAGGACCGGGACTTCCGCCGCCGGTTCCGGGGAAGGAGGTGCCGCCGCGGGGCCCTCCGCGACCGGCTCCGCCGTCCCCGTCTCGGGGCTTGCGGGCGCGTCCGCGGGCCTTGCGGCCGCTCCTTCCGCCGGACCGGGCGCCGCCCAATCCGTTTCAGGAGGTGCCGGCACGGTGGCCGGCGTATCCTTCAAAGAACCTTCTTCGTATCCTCGCGTCCGCCGGCCGAAAAACCGTCCGGCGGCCGCGGCCATCCCCAGCAGGAGCGCGGCTGCTGCCAGCCGCACGCCCCACAGGAGACGTTCCCTCATCCCTCCACCAGCTTACTTCAGGCTGGCGGTCTTGTCCGTCGCGGACCCGTGGTGGCGGAACGTCCGGGTGGGCGCAAACTCGCCCAGACGGTGGCCGACCATGTTTTCCGTGACGAACACGCTCGTGAAGACCTTCCCGTTGTGCACGGTGAACGTGTGCCCGACGAACTCGGGGAGCACCATGCTCCGGCGCGACCACGTCTTGATCGGACGCTTGGCGCCGCTGGCATTGAGCGCTTCCACCTTCTTCACCAGGTGGTCTTCCACGTAGGGACCTTTTTTGATAGAGCGCGACATATACTACTTCTTCCTGCGTTGTACAATCAATTTCGACGACGTCTTCCGGGGGGAGCGCGTCTTCTTGCCCTTGGTCAGCTGGCCCCACGGCGTCACGGGGTGGCCGCCGCCGCTGCTGCGGCCTTCGCCGCCGCCCATGGGGTGGTCGACCGGGTTCATGGCCACGCCGCGGACGGTCGGGCGGATGCCCTTCCAGCGCTTGCGGCCGGCCTTGCCGAGGGAGATGTTCTCGCGTTCCAGGTTGCCGACCTGGCCGATCGTCGCGTAGCACTTGACGCTGACCTTGCGGATTTCGCCGCTGGGCAGCTTGATCTGCGCGTACACGTCGTCGCGGGCCACGATGCGGGCGACCATGCCAGCGCTGCGGGCGAGCTGCGCGCCCGCGCCGGGCGTCAGTTCCACCGCGTGGACGGGCATGGAGACGGGGATGAGGGCGAGGGGCATCGCGTTGCCGTCGATGGGCTCCGCCTTGGGGCCGCTCATGAGCTTCGCGCCGACCTTCAGGCCGTTGGGGGCGAGGATGTAGCGCTTTTCGCCGTCCGCGTACGCGAGCAGGGCGATGCGGGCCGTGCGGTTCGGATCGTATTCGATCGCCTGGACCGTCGCGGGGATCCCTTCCTTCTGCGCGCGCTTGAAGTCCACCTTGCGCAGATAGCGCTTGTGGCCCCCGCCGCGGTGGCGGATGGTGATGCGGCCCTGCGCGTTGCGCCCGGCCTTCGACTTCTTGATGGTGACGAGCTTGCGTTCCGGGCGCTTCTTGCTCACGCCGTCGAAGTCCGACAGCGTCGTGAAGCGCAGGCTCGCGGTTCTCGGTTTGTACGATTTCAAGCCCATGGTTGGCCTCCCTTATGCCGTTTCGATCGACTGGCCGGCTTCCAGGGTGACCACCGCGCGCTTCCAGTCCGACGTCTTGCCGTACTTCTGGGTGCGCAGGCGCTTGGCCTTGCCCTTCCGGTTCATCGTGTTCACATCCGCGACCTTGACGTTGAACTGCTTCTCCACCGCCTGGCGGATTTCCAGCTTGTTCGCGTCGCGGTCCACCTCGAACAGATACTGGTTGCCCTGCTCCTTGAGCCGGGTGCCCTTCTCCGTCATCAGCATTTTCTTGACGATCTGCGTCTTCATGTCATTCCTCTTCCGAAATCCGCGCCTGCAGCGCGTCCAGGCCGGCGGCATCCGTCACGATCAGCGGATAGCGCACCACCTGGTAGGTATTCGCCTGCGCCGCGGTGGTCACCTCCACGCCGGGGATGTTCCGGGCCGCGAGATTCAGGTTCCTGACCGACTCGGCGGTGACGAACAGCGTCGCCTTCCCGCCGGCGATCTTCTTGAGCAGCGCCGCGACCGCGCGGGTCTTCGGCTCGATGCCTTCCAGGCCGTCCGCCACGACCACCGCACCCTCCGCGATCTTGTCGCTGAGCGCGCGGCGGAACGCCAGCGCGACCGCCTTCTTGTTCACCTTCTTCGAGTAGTCGCGCGGATGCGGCCCGAAGACCACGCCGCCGCCCCGGAGGATCGGCGAACGCGAGGACCCGCGGCGTGCGCGCCCCGTGCCCTTCTGCTTGAACGGCTTCGAGCCGCCGCCCGAGACATCGCTGCGCTTCTTCGTGGAAGCGGTTCCCGCGCGGAGCCCCGCCCGGTACGCCGTCACCACGTCCAGCACGGCCTGCGCGCCGCGCTTCAGTTCCAGCGAAGCGTCCGCGATTTCCTTTTCGCCGGCCGCATCGCCCTTGAGATTGCAGATGCTGATCTTGCTCATGGCACCACCTACTTCTTGATCGCCTTGCGGACCACCACGATGCCGCCGACCGGGCCCTGCACCGCGCCTTCCAGCAGCAGCGCATTGTCCTCCGCCAGCACCTTCACCACGCGCAGATTCTGCGTCGTGACCTCAACCGCGCCCATCTGGCCCGGCATCTTCTTGTTCTTGAACACGCGGGCCGGCCACTCGCGGTTGCCGATCGAACCCGGGCGCCGCGTCCACGCGCCGCCGTGCGTCTCGCGTCCGCCGGCCATCTTGTAGCGCTTGATGACGCCCTGGAAGCCGCGGCCCTTCGTCGTGCCGAGCACGTCCACGAACTTCACGCCCTCGAAGAGCGCCGCCGTCAGAACGTCGCCCGCCTTCACCGCGTCGTCCGCATCCACGCGGACCTCGCGGAGAACCTTCTGCGGCTCCGTGCCGGCCTTCTTGAAATGCCCTGCGAGCGGCTTCGAAATCCGGTGCGCCTTCTGCGCGCCGAAACCGATCTGCGCCGCCTCGTATCCGTCCGTGGCCGTCGTCTTGCGCTGCACCACCGTGCAGGGGCCGACCTGGACGACCGTCACCGGCACCTGGACCCCGTTCTCGTCATAGACGCGGGTCATGCCGATTTTCTTGCCAATCAACGTCTGCATGGTCATCCTCCTGTTAGATCTTGATCTGGATGTCCACGCCGGCGGGGAGATTGAGCTTCTTGAGCTCGTCGACCGTCTTGGCGGTGGGGTCGATGATGTCGAGGAGCCGCTTGTGCGTCCGGATTTCGAACTGCTCCATGGACTTCTTGTCCGCGTGGACGCTGCGGTTGACGGTATAGCGTTCGATGCGCGTGGGCATGGGGATGGGGCCGGCCACCCTGGCGCCGGTGCGCTTGGTGGTCTCGACGATTTCGCCGGCCGACTGGTCCAACATCCGGTGGTCGAAAGCCCTCAACCGGATTCTGATTTTCTGTCCGCTCATAATGCTTCTCTGCTAACGGTTTTCCTGTTCAGTCTTCCGGCGCCCGCCGACCCTTGGCCAATCGCGGCGGCAGGGAGTGCCAGCCGTTCATGGCGCATGTCCACGTGTCAAAGAACACGGTCATTTGCCTGACCCATGTCCAGTCCGTCGCGGATCCAACACCCGCTCCGGGCCGAAAAACGCGGGACATTCAACCAGAAAAAAACCTCCCGTCAACCCCAAAACGCCACTTCCCCTCACTTTTTTCCCTCCCCCGGTTTTCCACCCATTGGAAACATTTTTTCCAATCATCGGAAAACTCCAGAAAAAATTTTCCAATCATTGGAAATACCGCTCCAATTTTTCCAACCATTTGAAAACATCCCGATTCTGTCCAATTTACCAGTCCTCAAGCTCAAGCAGCACAAAGAGGCCCTTGCGGCCTCATGTGGGGATTTGTTCCAAGAGACGCTTCCGGGCCTTCCAATCCGGCATGAGGGCGGAGAGGAATGCATAGAACTTGGGGGAGTGGTTGGGGTGGATGAAGTGGCAGAGTTCATGCAGAACGACGTACTCGATGCAACATCTCGGTGCCGCAAGGAGGCGCCTGTTGAGGGTGACCACGCCTTTTTGAAAGAGGCATGAGCCCCAGCGCGTTTTCAGGGACCTGATTTTCAAGACGGGGCGTTCCACACCGTATTTCCGGACCACCGGATACAGCCCGTCCATGACCTCCCCGAACACGGTTGTGCACTGGCGGTCCAGAAATCGCCGGACGATGCGGCTTTTGGCCCCGAAATCCCCGGGATTCTTCACGGACAGAAAGATGTATACACCGTCCGTGGCGATGGCATCCTTCTCCGCGCGCGACACTTTCAGACGCAATCCCCGCCCTTGGATGAAGAACGTCTCGCCGCTGACGTATTTCTTCGGCCGGGAATTCACACGGGCCGCTTCCGCGAATTTGCCGATGGCCGCCAGCACCTGCTTCGCCTTGTCCTGGACGAACCGCGCGATTTCCTCGCGGGGGACGGCGCGGTCCGCCGAAACGAAGACGCGCCCGTCCCGCCGAATCCGCAGATTCAGGTTCTTGACGGGCTTTCGTTCCAGGCAAAAGACGATTTCCCGCCCGTCCGGGGCGAGCACCCGTTCCATGGTCCCGGGCATGGCTTCAGAATCTCCTGATGGCCACGGTCAGGACATTTTCGATGATCTTGTCGATCACGTCGAAAGAGAGTTTCACGCCCCGCTCCTTCTCGTAGCCGTAAAAGAGGTCGTCGATGTCCTGCGAAATGCGGTCGTGGATGGTCTTGTTGCCGTCCCAGCCGACCTGCCGGTGGGCCGCGAGGATTTTCGTGATTGCCTCGGAGGCCTCGGCGACGAAATCCGGCGTGACGCCATCGGCCGGGGCGTCTTCCAGGATGGCGTTCAGCACGCCGTAGAACGCCTGGGCATGGACATTGTCCTTGATGCGTTCGGGGTAGCGGATCGAGTTTTTGCCGGCGCGGTAGTCCTCCATGACCGACCTCATCCGGGCCAGATACTCGGCCTCCGAAATCGTCCGTTCCCTGTACAGGTCCAGAACCGTCCGGATCCTCTTGGAGAAACTGTCGTAGAAGGCCGGATTCTCGTCCCGCCGTTCGTGGATGCTTTTGTTCATCCGGCTGGCAATGGCGTCCGCCTTGGCCCGTGCGGAGGCCAGCTCGGCCAGTTCCCTTTCGAAACCGTCCTTGTCCAGGATGTCCACCGGGTTCGTGATCTGTTTCAACCCGACCACCGAGAGATAGGTGTCGAGCAGGTTCTGCATCACCGGTTCGTATTCCCTGTTGTCGATGGCGTCGCCATACCGGATTTTCACGCTTCGCCGGACCTTCGAGCAAAACGCGAACGCCTCCCTGTATTTTTCCATTTCCTGCTTCGGAATCGCGCGGTAGGCGGTCTCGGCATTCAACACCAGTCCCAACGCCCGTCCGAAGGCGCACAGCAGGTTGCAGAACTGCCCGCGCGCCGCTTCGTCCCCCAGGAACACTTCCACGGCCTCCGGGTCGCGTCCCCCGCCCGCCCTTGCGAGGAGTTCCGCCAACTGGGAATAGGCGTTGCGGAGATCGCCGACCGCGGCCATGACATCGACGGCCACGCCCTTGAGATCCCTGCCGTCGAAATTCCCGAGCCCGGCCCCGCCGTACATGTCCACGGCCGCATCGAGCTCCGTGACCAGGCCGCGGTAATCGACGATCAGGCCGTAATCCTTCCCCTCGTGCAGGCGGTTCGTCCGGGCGATCGCCTGCAGGAGGCCGTGTTCCTTCAGCTCCTTGTCGATGTAGAGCACCTGGCAGAGCGGCGCGTCGAATCCCGTCAGGAGCTTGCTGCAGACGATGAGGATGTCGATTTCGCCGTCGCAGAAGGCGGTTTTGACGGCCTCCTCGTAGCTGTCCGCGTCCCCGTACCGCTGCATCATCCGGTCCCAGTAGGCGATGACCAGGTCGTCCGTGCCCTCGTCTGCGTCATCGACGCTTTCGCGCATGTCGGGCGGGGAAATGACGACGGCGCAATCCAGGCCGCCGAAACTTTCGAGGCATTCCAGATAGCGGATCGCGTCCCGTTTGTAGTTGGTCGCGAGCATCGCCTTGAACCCCGTCTTCTTGTAGCCGTCGGAGAAATGCCGGCCGATGTCCAGCGCGATGCGTTTGATTCGGGCGTCCGTCGAAGCCAGCCGCTGCATGCGGCTCCACTTCCGGCGGAGGTCCTCCCGCCGGGGTTCTGTCAGGTTTTCCGTGGTTTCCCGGAACCACCGGTCGATGTTTTCCCCGTCGACCTCCTGTTCGACGAAACGCCCTTCGTAAAGGAGCGGGACGATGGCCCCGTCGTCGACCCCGTCCTGGATGGTGTACTTGTGGATCAGCTTCCCGAATTTCGCGACGGTGCTCTTCTCCTTCTTCATCAGGGGAGTCCCCGTGAAGCCGATGTAGCAGGCGTTCGGGAACACGCTCCGCATCTTCGTCGCCAACAGCCCGTAGTTCGAGCGGTGGCTTTCGTCCACCAGAACGAAGATGTCCCGCGACCCGTTCCTCGTCTCCTGCCGTTCCACGGCATTGAACTTGTTGATGACGCTGGTCACGATGTCCGCCTTGGCGCTGTTCACCAGCTCGACGAGGTGCTTTCCGCTGGTCGCCCGCGCCGGGTTCAGGCGGGTGTGGGTGAACGTCGCGGTGATCTGCCGGTCCAGTTCCTTGCGGTCCGTCACGACGACCATGCGCGGGTGGCAGGGCGCAAGCTCCAACAGGATGCGTTTCGCCAGCATCACCATCGTCAGGCTTTTGCCGCTGCCCTGCGTGTGCCAGATCACGCCGCTCTGGCGGTTCCCGTCCGCGTCGCGGGCCGCGATGGTCTCCATGGCCGCCTTGACCGCGAAATACTGCTGGTAGCGGCAGATCTTCTTCACGTTCCCGTCGAAGAGGATGAAGTACCGCACGAGTTCGGAAACCCGCTCCCGGCTGAACAGGGAAACCAGGGCCCGGTCCTGTTCCGTCGGCAGGCGCCCGGCGACCAGCGCGGCCATCCTGGCCTGCAGCCATTCGCCGCATTGCTCCCTCCAGACGCTCCAGAACTTCTTCGGGGTCCCCGCCGTGGCGTATTTGGCGCTGTTCCGGTTGGTGGCCAGGACGATCTGGGCGAACTTGAAAAGCTGCGGAATGTACCCGGCCTGCTGGTTGCGGACCATCTGTTCCACGGCCAGCTCGGCGGACAGGTGGGGCGCCTTGCACTCGATGACGGCGAAGGGAATCCCGTTGACGAAAAGCACGATGTCGGGCCGCGCGTCGTGGCGCTTGTCGCGGCTTTCCACGGCGAACTCCTCCGTCACGTGGAACACGTTGTTTTCCCAGTGTTCCCAGTCGATGTACTTGAGGTTGAAGCTGAGCAGCTTCCCTTCGCCGACGGCTTCCTGGTAGCTCCGCCCCAGCAGCAGCGCGTCGTATATCTTCTCCCCGGTGCGGACGAGGCCGTCGGCGAGCGGTTCGTCCAGGTCCTCCATCGCCCGTTCGATGTTCGCCGCGGAGAACTCGTTTTCCGTCCCGGCGTAGGCATACCGGTTCAGCCGCCGCAACTGGCCGCGCAGGATGTCCTTCAGCAGCACGTGGTAGCGCCCGCCCCGCTGCAGCTCGCAATTCGCCGGCGAGATGTACGCATACCCCATCGCCTGCAGCAGGGCGATGGCGGGCTCCCGGCTGGCGTGCGATTCCAGATAGGCATCCCCGTTCACGGCGCGGCCTCCGAAAAGGCTTGGATGCGCGGCGCAAGGTAAAGCGGGATGTTGGCGAAGCCGCCGTCCCTGCGGAGGTTCCTCCTGGAGAAACGCACGGCAAACGGAGGTTTTTCCGCCTTGACGTAGGACTTGAACGTCGCGCCTTTCTTGTCTTTCCCGCCCTTGACTTCGATCGGAACGACCCGCTCGCCCATCTGCACCACGAAGTCGATTTCCCGGTCCGAACGCTCCGCAAAATACCGGGCGCTCCCATCGGTACGCCCCGAAAGTTGTTGCAGGACGTAGTCTTCCGCCAACGGCCCCTTGAAGTCGAAATCGGCGTCGGTCACCAGCGCCGACTGCGGCACACCGGCCAACTCGCGCAAGAGCCCCACGTCGAGGTGGTAGATCTTGAACGCATTGCGGACTTCCCGGGCCGCGAGGGGGAATTCCATGGCCGACAGGTTGTGGATGCGCCGGACCACGCGCGCGGACACCAGCCATTCGATCGCATCCTCGTAGCCCCGCGCCCTTGCACCGTCGCGGAGAACCCCGTAGATGAACTTTTCGTTGTCCTTGGCCAGTTGGGGGACGATGGCGCGCAGCACCACGAGCACCTTTGCCGCATCCACCGCACCGTTGTATTTCACGATGTCATCCTCGTAGAGGGCGAGCAGGTCGCGCTGGATCTTCCGCACGGATGCCGGATCGCCGTTCGCGAGATAGTCCGCCACCGCTTCCGGCATCCCGCCCGTGAACAGGTACGTGTCGTACGCGTCGAGGAGTTTCCGGTGGAAGATGTCGGGGAGCGGGTCGAAGCCCGCCACGCTTTCATAGTAGGCGTACAGCGGGGCATTGTACGCTTGCAGGAATTCCGCGAAATCCAGCGGCTCCACATCCAGCAATTCGACCTTGCCCACCGGATACGACACGGGCGCCGCCTCCCCGCCGCCGCGACGACGACCCTTCCCGCCGAGGCGGACCCCGAGAAGGCTCCCCGCGGCCATGAGGGCGAGAGATGGGCATTTCTCGCGGAAATACTTGAGCGAGTTCAACGCCTCGGGACATTCCTGCACTTCGTCGAACACGACCAGATCGCGGGCAACGTCGATCTTGCGCCCGCTCAACGCCGACAGCTTCGGCAGAAGCTCTGCCGGCTCCTCCGTATCCCGGAAAAACCGGGCCAAATCTTTCTGTCCGCCAAAATCGAACTCGTGGACTTGGGAAAAGTGCCGCCGGCCGAAGTCATGCATGAGCCAGGTCTTCCCCACCTGCCGCGCCCCCATCAGTACAAGGGGCTTCCGATCCTTCCGGTTTTTCCACGAAAGCATCCTGTTTTCCACATCTCTTTTCATGCTCTCACTCCGGCCGCCAACTGAATCTTGCACGTTTTTGACAGGTAATCAACAGGCTTCTTGCACATTGTTGACAGGATTTCACACAACCCGTGCACGTTTTTGCCAGATTCCCCATCCCCTATACCCTCACGATCCCCGTCAGCAGAAGCTGCATCAGGGCTTTCTTCTTTTCTTCCTCCGCCGCGAGCCTGCGCTGGTGAAGGGCGATAAGATGCTCGACCAGTCTGAAAAAAGCGCTTATCCGCTTTTGTTCCTTGAGGCTCGGATACGACAGCATGACTTTTTCCAAGTCTGCATTGTGAAGATGCACAACCGATTTCCCCTGCGCCCGCTTTGCAACCTCATTATGGGCCGGCCCGCCCGAAAGGCTCATGGCCATGAACGTGGCGTCTATTTCAGAGGAAGGAAAGAGTATGTTGATGTCCCCTCCAATCAAAATTCCGGGGTTTCCGACCACCGATGCAATCGCTATGTCCTCTGCCGTCTCACCCGACGCAGGAATGATGACCTCCCCACCACGGCTATAAACCGCCTCTGGCTTGGCCATGGCAAACGTGTCAACATCCGCTATTTCCAATTCATACTTTGTGTAGAGCCTCCCATAGAGGATTATGGGTGTACCAGACTCTCGTAAATCCGACTTGGAATAGCCTACCCCTTTTGAAAATTGAGCAATATCTCCCAGCTCCCGCCGCCTCCATGCACCCGTAAAGTCCGGGAATCGCACTTCTGGACCATCCCTTCCAGCCCGGGGGAACATCTTTCTCAAACAGAGCTTTCTCAATAGCCTTAATTGTTCGATTTTCCGATTCCACAAGTCGATTATCTTGTCCTGTGTTGCCAGTATCTTGGCAATCTTGCGTTGTTCTGTCCGTGGGGCCCATACAACAGGATATCTCCTGATAATATCGGCATTCAAATTCTCCTGATTGCCAACATTGCTTAACTTCCGAATACTGTCATAAGAGGCCTGAAGGACATAGAATAGATATTTTTCAAGTCCTTCTTTGAGTGTTATAGCTGCGCACGCTTGATTAATGGCGGCAGCGATATCCAGCAGTGCAGTAGTCCCTCTCGTTTTCCCCTGTCCATACATGGCTATCAACAGCGTTCCGGCTGGATAAATCTTCAGGTTTGTTTCTGCAAGCGCCGCATCTGAAATGGATTCGCGAGAGGAGGAGACATGCTCCGCTACAAGTTCACCCGTTGTCACCCAAGGAATGTGTCCATTCCAATATCTCGCTTCGCTCCTCTTTGGTGTACTTCCAGATGAAACTGTTGCAATATCGCCTATTGCACGCACATCCCACTGTACCGGGATGATACCCCATTGGGTTTTCTTGTACCCTTCAGGCACAATCCCGCGCCGGATTTGCTCCTGCCGCTTATGGAAAGAGTTAGTCATTCGGTCTTTCTTTGCGATTCTTTCTCATCCGCGATTATGGCAATGTCCGAGCATAGCGCTTCTTCTTCGTGTCGAGCGAGATACCACTTGTCGAGTAGCAGCTCGATCAACCGAAGGAGTTTTTTGGCTTCGCCAGGGTCAATGTCGATAATCAGATCGACATCCTTTTCCATATGGGCGCCGATGTTGCCAAGCTTTCTGAGCCCATCCAATGCCTTCCATTGGGGAGGGGTAACCATGTTCTGTATGGCTGTAATTGCCGCATACAAGTTTTTTTCCTTGATGCGCCAAAAATCACGAATCATGCCTTGAAGACAACGACGCAACAATGTTGCGGCCGCCTTGGGACTGGCCTCCAAAATCAAATTCGCTTCTTCGTAATCATGACGGATTTGTTGTGGAATATAGTCTGGGTAGTGTTTCATGACTACCCGCGGCACAAGGTCAATTTGATGGCCGTCTCTGAGACTTATGGCAATAACTGAAATACATCCACATGCTGTATTGTTACATTGAAAAGTAAAGATATCGAAACTGTTTTTCAGTAGCACATCTTTTGCGGACAACCTCTCTGCCAACTGGCCAAGAGTATTATGACGAAAGAAAGAGTGTCCAAATGCTTGAGCGTGATTGCAGAACGGACACACATACGTTTTATTACCCAAATCAATTTTGATCATGGCACCAATCCCTCCTTACAGACCCAGCTCCTTCATGTACTTCGCCATCTGAGCCTGGACCTTGGCAAGTTCCTTCTCGATGCCGGCGATGTTCCGCTTGACCTCGTCGAGGTCCACCGGCTCCTCCTCCTCGAAGGTATCGACATAGCGGGGGATGTTCAGGTTGTAGTCGTTTTCCCGGATTTCCCGGCGGGAGGCGCGGTAGCTGTACTTGTCGACCTTCCTTTTGCGGGCCTCGTAGGTGCGGACGATGCGGGCGATGTCGGAGTCGCGCAGGACGTTCTGGTTCTTGCCCTTTTCGAAGTTCCCATCGGCGGAGGCGTCGATGAAGAGGACGTCGTCGCGGGTGCGGCCTTTCCTGAAAACGAGGATGCAGGCGGGAATCCCCGTGCCGTAGAAGAGGTTGGCGGGCAGGCCGATGACGGCATCGAGCAGGTTCATGTCGACGAGCTGCCTGCGGATCTTGCCCTCGGCCGAGCCGCGGAAAAGGACGCCGTGCGGCAGGACGACGGCCATGCGGCCGTTTGCCTCGTCCAGGCTGGCGAGCATGTGGAGGACAAAGGCGTAATCGCCCTTCGAGGAGGGGGGCACGCCGATGTCGAACCGCTTCCAGGGATCCAGCGATGCCGCCATCTTCTCCTGCTTGCGGCCCCGGGCATCGGTGGAGGCGCCGGAGAGGAACCCGCTGTCCCACTTGTCGAGGCTGAAGGGCGGATTGGCCACCACCACCTGGAACTTCATGAGGCGGTCGTTTTCGACGTTCTGCGGGTTGGACAGCGTGTCGCCCTGCCAGATGGTGGCGTCGTCCACGCCGTGCAGGAACATGTTCATCGTGCAGAGGGCCCAGGTCTGGGCGTTCAGCTCCTGGCCGTAGACGGCGACCTTCCCGTTCGGCACCATCCTGCACGCCTTGAGCAGCAGGCCGCCGCTGCCGCAGGTCGGGTCGTAGATGCGGTCGTTCTCCCGCGGCTTGACGAGCGCCGCCACCAGTTCCGACACCTTGCTGGGGGTGAAGAACTCCCCGCCCTTCTTGCCGGCGTCGGAAGCGAAGTTGGCGATCATGTACTCGTATGCGTCGCCGATGATGTCCGCGCTGTCCAGCTGCCCGGGACGGAGGTCCAGGTCGTGGAAATCCTCCAGCAGGTTGCGGAGCGTGGCGTTCTTGGTCTTCACGTCCCCGAAATCGACCTGCGAATTGAAGTCGATGGAGCGGAACACGTTGCGCAGCTTGCCGCTGTTGTGTTCCTCGATGCGGGAGAGGGCGACATTGATCTTCTGGCCGATTTCGCCGTCGGTGCGGTTGGCGTAGAGGTGGTCGAAGGTCGATTCGGCATCGACGATGAACCGCTCCCGCCCCATGGCGCGTTCGACGCGGCGCAGGTCGCCGTCGTACTGCACGAGGTACTTCGCGCGCATCTCCTTCGTCACGTCGCTCAGGTATTTGACGAAGAGCATGGAGAGAATGTAGTCCTTGTAGCGGGAACTGTCGATCTTGCCGCGGAAGCTGTCGCAGGCCTTCCAGAGCGTTCGTTGGATGTCGTTGCGGGTCGTCATGGGGGGAATCCTTTCCTGTAACCGTTTTGGAGAGCGTCGAGCACGGAATCGCAATAGCGTTTCTTCTCCGCCGCGAGGCGCCGGAGCAGGGCCGTCTCCTTCCGCGCGAGCGCGTTCAGGCCGGCGATGGTCCGCTGCCTTTCGGGGGATGGCAGGGAGAGTTCCATCCCGGCGAAATACCGGGGGTTGACCGCCCCGAGCATGTTGCTGCCCGCGTTCGCGGAGACGGCCCGCCTGGCCCTGGGCGTGTTGAACAGCCAAAAGAGATAGCCCGGGAGAAGCAGGAAGGAGTGGATGCGCACCATCACGAAATTCGAGGACACCACCAGCCCGGCCGTGTCGCCATCGACGAGCACCGCCGTGTAGGGCGAGGTCAGGCGGACGATGACATCCCCCGCTTGCGACAGATGGTCGGGCGGCAGGGCCCCGACGGCGAAATAATCGTCCAGCGCCCCCATGTCCACGCTCCCGTCCGGATCAATCGATCGGAGGGTCAAGGCGCGGTACCGGACCCCGCCCGCCGTGCGGGCCTGCTTCCGTGAGAGCACCAACCCGCTCCTCACCGTCGCAACCTCGCCAAGCCTGTATTTTCCATTTTTTCCTGTCATGGGTGTTTTAGAACATCGCCGAAGAAAAGCTTTTCCCTTTTCAAGATGCCAAACAACATACCCCATCCATCATTTCTTGTCAAACGAAATTTTCAGTCATGGCAAAAAAATAACAACCACTCCATCTACGAACTTGCCTTCCCAGCGTCAATAAGCCAGCGAGCCCCCCCTCTTCCCATATCGGAGCGGCGGACATCAGTCCTCCTCTTTCCCTCCCCTCCCGCCTCGCCCCCCGGCATCCCATCCGCTTTTCCCCTCGCCTTTTGAAAAATGAAAAAGAAAAAGGGGACGAGGGAAAAAGGGGACGCACCCGAATGCCGAAGGCCTGTCCGAAACCGATGCCTTGGCGGCCGTTTACCATTCCAGTTTCTACGACCGCCTCGCCGATGCCCGAAGCGGGCTCTGCACCGATTCCACCGCCTCCCTGGTCCATCTCTTCCTGAAAGAGCGCCGCGACCGTCCTGCCACCTGACCCACCCCCACCCACGCGCCGACGTGGGGTCCCCCTTTTTCTCCCGGCACCCCCTTCCCGCCCGCCGCTTTCCATTTGCGATATCAAGGAAAATCCGAATGTTTTCCGTATGTTTTCACCATTGTACATCCCATGAACATTCCGCCATCATCCAGCCAAAAACGCGGTCCTGCCGCTGTCGCACGGGTCACCGGGCACGGACGACGGCGGGGGTGCCGGCGCTACGCATGGTGGGTGGGGAGCCACGCCGGAGCGGGTCAGGAAACAGCGTGGCCTCGATTCATTGTCCCGCCAGGCAACTCCACCGAGGACGCGCGGAAGCGCGTCCCTCCCCGTGGAGAGCAAAACGGGAGGGGGGGCGCTTCCGCGCGACCTTGTGGGAGAAAACTGCCGGGAAGCGACAGAAAAGCGCGACCCGCGCTAGACGGGGAGGATGCCGTTGGCGCCGAAGGGCGGTGCGGGGGATTCGGTGGCGGGGGAGGCGCCGGGGGCGGCGCCGGCGCGTTCGGCTTCGAGGCGGTCGGAGAGGGCGGTGGCGAAGGTGGCGAACTTGTCGAAGGCATCGGGGAATTCCGCCGCGACGAGCGTCGCGCACGGGAACTGCGCGAAGGCCGCGATGAAGCCGGTGTCCGGGTCGCGCCCGACCGCGGGCAGGCCGCCCTGGAGCATCCCGAAGGCGAGGTCCAGCAGGTCGCAGACGAGCTGGCGGCCCGGGGCGTCGGGCAGGTCGTCCGCGACGAGGGCGGCGAGGACGAGCCGGTCCGGGCCTTCCTCGCTCCGGAGGGTGAAGGGCTGCTCGCCGATGCGCAGGGAGCAGGCGCCGTCGTCGAAGCGGAGCGGCAGTCCGAGGTGGGCCGAGAGGGCCGCTAGGGCGTCTTCGCAGGTGCAGGACATCGTTCCGTCTCCTCAGCCTTTGGTGGCCTTCATGTAGTAGTTCTGCGGGGCGAGGGCGTAGCGCTGCATGCACCGCATGAGGAGCTTGAAGCAGTCGTGGAGCTTCACTTCCCGGCCGCCGGCGGCGCGGTGGCCGAGGTCGTAGACGGGGTTGTCCGTGAAGAGGGTGCCGTTGATCATGAGGTTGTTGAGGACCGACTTCGCTTCCTGGGTGACCCGGCTCTCGGGCTTGCCGTGGCAGGCGTGGTGGACCAGCTGCGTGAGGGTCTGCTCGATGTACCGCTTGGCGGAGGCGGTGTAGACGTGCATGTTCATCTGCTTGAAGGCGTTCTGCATCATCTTGGCGCAGCGGAAGGCGGCGTCGGGGATCTGCGCCAGCATCTTCTTCTCGAGGTCGACGAGCGCTTCGGCGCGGCGCGCCACGAGGTTCGCGAGGCGGGCCAGGTCGGTGCGCTGGTCGAAGTAGGAGGCGTCCGCGTGGTTGATCGCGAAGCGGGTGAAGAGCTTTCGGGTTTCGGCCGGATCGTCCTTCTTCGTGGCCAGGATTTCGTCGAGGGCGGTCCGGATGTGCTGCTTGAACTCTTCGTCCGGGAGGTCGGTTTGGTAGGCGAACTGGGCCTTGACGAGGTCGGCGAGGCCGGCGATGTCCGCTTCGCCGGAGGCGTATTGGGCGGCCTCGGCGAGGACGGCGTCCTGGCGGAAGTCCTCGCGGGTGGCGTAGACGGGCTCTTCGGTGGCGGTCTTGTGCTCGACCATGCCCATGTCGACGGCGTCTTCGAGGTACATGTCGACGAGCTTGGAGAAGTTCTTGTCGATGTCGAAGGCGCTCACGGGCTTGAGGACGGGCGCGCCGTTCTTGTCCACGAGGGTCGTGACCGTCCACTTGCCGGTCTCGGGGTTTTTCGCGATTTCGGTGACGGGGCGCTTGGCGCCGACGAGGGCTTCGTAGAGGGCGAACTTGCCGTGCTTTTCGAGCGCCTGGCGGATTTTCAGTTTGACCTCGTCGTCCTTGCCGAGCACGAGCATGGCGGCCTTCGCGTCGATCTTGTCCTTGATTTCGGCCTCTGAGGTGATGCCCTTCTTGGCGCAGGCGGCGCGGACTTCGGCTTCGCAGGACTTGCGCGCTTCCTCGTAGTAGGGCTCGCGGACCTCCTCGGCGATGACCGCGAACTCGGCCGCGGCGCTGTAGGCCAGGTCGTGGGAGGGATTCGACCGCGAGACCTTGCCGATGCCGGCGGCGGCGGAGAGCCAGTCCTGGATGTTGTCGTTCTTCTGCTCGACGCAGGAGCCGTCGAAGGAGAGCAGGAATTCGACGATTTCCGTCTTCTTGTCCTCCATCTTCGACACGACCGTGAGGAAGCCGTTGACGATTTCGTCGAGCGTGTTGACCATGTAGGCCTTCTTGCCCCGGTTGTCCAGGCCCTTCGTGTTGTCGTCGAAGTGCGTGAGGAAATTCGCCTTCGTGACCAGCCGGTTGCATTCCGCGCCGTCGGGGATGCGGGTGAACGTGTTGCGGAGCGTCGCGAGGCGGGCGATGTCGTCGAGGCGGGAAAGGAACTTCTCCTTGCCGGCGGGATTCGTTTCTTCGAGGATGGCCTTGAACTCGTCGACGGCCGCCAGGACCTTGGCGACGTTGGGATTGTCCTTGAAGCCGAGGGTGAGCGCGAACTCCGCGGCCTTGGCCTGCTCGATCTGGCGCTGCCGGTCGAGCCAGGTGTCGTACTGGGCCTGGAGGGTCCGGGTGAAGCGGCCGAGGGTCTTCGAGCGGAAGAAGTTCGTGAAGGCGTTGCCGGTGAGGAACTTCGCGTGGACCTGGCCGTCGGCGAAGGTGACGCTGTAGACGTTCCGGCGGATCTCGATCTTGCCCGCGGCGGGCGCGTTGGTCTCGGACGCCTGGAAATGCGTCTGGAGGGAAACCTCTGCGATGTGGTTTGCGGATTGGATGGCCATCTTTGACTCCTTGTCTCTCGGCCCCCGACAGGAGGGTCTTTTGCCCATACTACACCGCGAGGAACGGAAAGGTTACAAGACAAAAAAGCGACAAGTGACAGAAAAAGGCCCGGATGCCCCATCCCCGCGTCCGCCCTCCCGCCCCGGATTTTGCACAATCCGCCCGCCCCCCGCCCGCCGGAAGTTTTCCAATGATTGGAAAAAAAGTTTCCAATGATTGGAAAAAATGCCCCGTTTTTTCCAATGATTGGAAAAAATTTTCGCCGCTTTTCCAATGATTGGAAAAAATTTTCCGATGGAGTTTCCGGGGGAAACCCGGGCGATTTCCCATGTGCAAGGATGGGTAGGGCGGGCAGTCCCTGCCCGCCGGAGCCCGTCATGCAAAAGGGAGTGGCCGGAAATGCGCGGACGCATTTTCACCCGGATTCCGGCCGACTTGCATCCCCATCTCCAATGACACCTGCTTGCAGGTACCCGTCTTCCGGCGGCGAGGGGACGCGCCGAGCTACCCGCTTTGCACGAACGAAAACACACGTTCTCCGCCTGGCATCTCCCTTGCCGGGATGCGGTCTGTTTCCGGCGGTTTTGGCTTTTCCAATTCGGGCGGGCCGTGGAGCCGCCGGCCGCGCTCGCGGGTTGCCAGCGGCGGGCGGACGGGGTAGAGTGCGCGGTGCCATGAGAACGATCGCCATCTACGACACCACCCTCCGCGACGGCGCACAGGGCGAGGGCATCCATTTCTCCCTCTCCGCCAAGATGCGGCTCGCCGCGGCGCTGGACCGGTTCGGCATCGACTACGTCGAGTGCGGCTTCCCCGCGTCCAACCCCGCCGACCGCGAGTTCTTCGCGCGCCTCCCGGAGCTCGGGCTCAAGCACGCACGGCCGGTCGCGTTCGGCAGCACCCGCCGCCCCGGCTCCGCGCCGGGACGCGACGCGGGGCTCCGCGCGCTGCTGGAGTCGGGCGCGCCGGCGGTGGCGGTCTTCGGCAAGAGCTGGGACCTGCACGTGGAGCACGTCCTCAAGGTGACGCGCAAGGAGAACCTCGCGATGATCGCCGGCAGCGTGAAGCACCTGGCGAAGCACGGCCTCGAGGTCTTCTACGACGCGGAGCATTTCTTCGACGGCTGGCTCGCCGACCCGGAGTACGCGCTGGCGACGCTCGACGCGGCCCTCTCCGCCGGCGCCTCGCGCATCGTGCTGTGCGACACGAACGGCGGGCGGCTCTCCACCGAAATCGCGGCCGCGTGCATGGCGGTCAAGGAGCGCTTCCCGGACGCGGCGTTCGGCATCCACACCCACGACGACTGCGGCCTCGCGGTGGCGAACGCGCTGGCGGCGGCGGTGGTCGGCGCGGACCTCGTGCAGGGCACCGTCAACGGCTACGGCGAGCGCGCGGGCAACGCGGACCTGTGCTCGCTGCTGCCGTGCCTCGCCCTCAAGATGGGATACAATCTCTCCTGCGCCCCGCAGCTCAAGGACCTGCGGAACCTCTCGCGGCTGGTGGACGAGATGGCGGACCGGCGTCCCGACCCGCGCCGGCCGTTCGTGGGCGACAGCGCCTTCGCCCACAAGGCCGGGATGCACGCGGACGCCGTCGCGAAGGACCCCGCCACCTACGAGCACGTCCCGCCGGAAGCCGTCGGCAACCGCCGGCGCATCCTGGTCAGCGAGCTCTCCGGCAGCGGCAACGTCGCCGTCAAGACCCGCGAGATGGGCCTCGCCCTGCGCAAGGATTCGCGGCAGGTCGGCGACATCCTCGACCGGCTCGAACGCCTCGAATCCGGCGGCTACCAGTTCGAATCCGCCGACGCCTCCTTCAAGCTGCTCGTCCGCAAGACCCTCCGCAAGCACGTGCCGTTCTTCGAGCTGCTGGGGTTCAACGTCGTGGTGCAGAAGCGCGACGCGGCGAGCCCGGCGACCACCGTCGCGACCATCAAGGTATCGGTCGGCGGCCAGACCGAGCTCACCGCCGGCGAAGGCGACGGCCCCGTCGACGCCCTCAACAGCGCCCTCCGCAAGGTCCTGCGGCGGTTCTATCCCTCCATCGACGACGTCGCGCTCGAAGACTACCACGTCCGCATCCTCGACCCCGAGACCGGCACCCGCGCCACCACGCGCGTGCTCATCGACTCCTCCGACGGCAAGAACCACTGGGGCACCGTCGGCGTCAGCGAAAACATCATCGAAGCCTCCTGGGAGGCGCTCGTCGACAGCGTCGAATACAAACTCATCCTCGACGCCGCCACCCCGCCGCCCTCCGCGACGCCGCCCGCGCCATGAGCCAGTTCGACCTCGATTTCGAACCCGTCCGCCGCCTCATGCGGGCCGCCATCGCCGGCCCGAAGGACCTCCCCAGCCCCCCGCTCCCCGCCTCCGCCTGGAAGTGGGCCACCGGCGGACAGCTCCTCCGCGCCCGCCTTGCCGGACGCATGGCCACCGGCCGCCACGTCCCGCGCAAGACCTGGATGCCCGTCGCCGCCGCCATCGAACTCGTGCACGCCGCCTCCCTCCTCCACGACGACGTCATCGACGGCGCCCTCCTCCGCCGCCACGCCCCCGCCCTGTGGACCCTCTACGGACCGCGGCTGGCCATCCTCGCGGGCGACCTCCTCCTCGCGTCCGCCTTCGACCTGCTCGAAGGCTCGGGCCGCTCCGCCCGCGCCGTCGTCCCCTACCTCGTCAACGCCGCGCGCATCACCTGCGTCAGCGAGATGCGCCGCGAACTCGCCCCCGGCTCCGCCCCCGGCTCCCCGCCGCTCACCGACGAAAAAATCCTCGAGCTCGCCTACGGCAAGACCGGCCCCCTCTTCGGCGTCGCCGCCGCCGGTACCCTCCCGCCGGGCACCCCCGACAAGCGCCTCGCCTTCTGGGAAGAAACCGGCAACGAAGTCGGCGTCATCTACCAGATGGCCGACGACATCGCCGACGCCACGTCCACCGACGCCGACACCGGCAAGACCATGGGGCGCGACGCCGCGCGGAACCTTTCCACCTGCGCCCGGTTCGCCACCCCCACCACCCTCCGCGAGCGGCTGGATGAACTGGACCTGTCCGTCGCGCTCTCCCCGATCCCCACCCCCGACGAACGCCTCGCCTTCACGATGTTCCTGCAAGGCGACTTCCTCCCCGCCCTCCGTCCGCTGCAACCGTCCTGACCCCCTCCGTAGGGTTTTTGGTGGGGCGAGCACTCCGTGCGAGCCGCCTGGAAAACCGATGCGGCTCGCTCGGAGAGCTCGCCCCACCCCTCCCCTCAGCCCCCCAACCGCTCCCCCGCCCGCAAGGCCCGCCCGCGGCAATAGGCCGCGCCGTCCATCCGGTTCTTCCCCGCCGGCTGCACCTCCAAGAGGCGCAGCGCCCCGCCCTCCCCGCACGCCACCAGCGGACCCTCCCCGTCACACGAAAGCACCGTCCCCGGCGCCGTGTCCGTCACCCCCGCCTCCTCCGCCCGCACCCGATGCACCTTCAGCAGCAACCCGTCCGGCACCGTCGTGTAGAGCCCCGGCCAGGGCGTGAAGCCCCGCCAGCGGTTCACGATTTCCCCCGACGGCGCCGACCAATCGATCCGCCCGTCCTCCTTCCTGAGCTTCCGTGCCAGCGTCACCCCCGCCGGGTCCTGCGGCACCGGACGCGCCGTACCCGTGCGCAGCGCTTCCAGCGCCACCAGCAGCAGCTCCGCCCCCTTCGCCGCCAGCCGCGCCTCCAGCTCCGGCGCCGACTCCTCCGGCAGGACTGGCGTCCGCCAGCATTCCAGGATGTCCCCCGCATCCATTTCCGGCGTCACGAAAAGCACGCACACCCCCGTCTCCGCGTCCCCGTTCGCGAGCGTCCACTGGATGGGGCTCGCCCCGCGGTACCTCGGCAGCAGCGACGGATGCACATTCAGCGTCCCCCACTTCGGCACCGCCAGCAGCGGCCTCTTGAGGAACTGCCCGAAATCCGCCGCCACCACCACGTCCGGCTCCAGCCGCGCGATGGCCTCCACCATCTCCGGCGACGACACCGCCGCCGACTCCATCGGCACGATCCCCAGCTCCGCCGCCGCCCGCTTCACGCTGCACGGCAGCAGCTTCTTTCCGCGCCCGCCCGGCCGGTCCGGCTGTACCACCACGCCGGCAAGCACCACCCGGTCCGACCCGTGCAGCGCCCGCAGCAGCGGACACGCCAGATCCCCGGCACCCAGCAACACCACTCTCGTTTTCTCTTCCATGCCCCCCACCCTACCACGCCCCGCCCCCCTCGCCAAGCCCCCGCCCGGAACCCCTTTTGAGATTACAGGAAACCACTTGATTTTTCTCCGTTTTTCATCCATCATCCCCACCATGAACGCCACCCCCCCACCGCCCCTCGCCTGGATCGTCGTCCGCCGCGGCGAGGCCGCCTCCAAGTGCACCATCCGCCCCCTCCGCGGCACCCCCGGACTGGTCTTCCTCCGCTACCCGCCGCCGCGCCCCGCCACCCCCGCCGACTTCCCGGACGCCCTCCTCCTCGCCCCCGGCGCGCCGCCCCTGACCGCCGCCGACGCCACCCGTCCGCTCCTCCTCCTCGACGCCTCCTGGCGCCACGCCCGCACCATGGCCAAGGCCTATCCCGGTCTCGAAACCCGCTCCATCCCTCCCGGATGGCGCACCGCCTACCCGCGCCATTCCAAGGTCTCCGACGACCCCGCCGACGGTCTGGCGACGGTCGAAGCCCTCCACGCCGCCCTGGCCCTGACCGGCCGCCGCGACGACACCCTCCTCGCCCACTACCCCTGGGCCGCCGACTACCTCCGCCTCAACGCCCCCCTCCTCGCCGACTGCCCCGCGGACAACCGGTGCGGCCAGTCCGGTGCCCCCCGATCTTGACGACCGCATCCCGCGTCCGCCTTCCTCTCCCTGCCCGAATCCCGCGCGCGCGAAACAAAGGCTTGCTCCGGGCGGGCAAAAGGGGGATAGTGCATCGTATGAAAAAATCTTTTTCCATGTGGCGCGCGGGCCTGGCGGCGGCTTCCGCATTGATGGGACTGGTGGCGGGGGCGTGGGCGGAACCCTTCGTCGTCGGCTGGGGCATGAACGCCAACGGCCAGGCCTTCCCGACGCCCGTGGAAGCGCTTTCCGGCGCGACCGCCATCGCCACGGGGCACCACCACTCGCTCGCCGTCGTGGATTCGTGCACCTACGCGTGGGGCCGGAACGACGAGGGCCAGTGCGACGTGCCGTCCGCCGGGCGCACCAACGTCGCGGCCGTCGCCGCCGGCGAACAGTTCAGCGTGGCGCGGCGCACCGACGGGACGCTCGTCTCCTGGGGCCAATTCGGCCCCAACAACCCGGTCTCCGGCAGGCTCACCGGCGACTACACGAACGATGTCGCCCAGGTCGCCGCCGGCCAGGCGCACGTGCTGGTCCTCAAGAACGACGGCCGCGTGCTGGCCGCCGGCGTCAACAGCTATGCGCCCGAATGCACGGTGCCCACGAATGACCTCTCGGATGTCGTGCAGGTCGCCGCCGGGGCATACTTCAGCTTCGCCCTCCAGCGCGACGGCACCATCGTGACGTGGGGAAGCGCGGGCGAAGACATCGGCGGCGTGCTGGAGGTCCCCGCAACGTTGCAGGGGCACGCCAGGAAGATCGCCGCTGGCCACTACCACGCACTGGCCATCACCGACAGCGGAGACATCGTGCAATGGGGCTCCGTCGTGGATCATGACATCCCGGACGGGGCGCGGACCGGCGCGACCGACATCGCCGGGGGGTACGACTTCAGCCTGGCGCGCACCTCAGACGGCAAGGTGTACATCTGGGGCAACGGCTTGGATGTCGCGCAGTTGTCGCCCATGCCCGCCAGCCTGGCGGCCGGCGTCTCGCAGGTTGCCGCCGGCTACGGCCACGCCCTCGCCCTCGGCGCGGGGCTGGCCCCCTACTGGCTGGAGGACGCCATTCCGGCCGAAGCCTACGTCGCGCGCGCCTACGCCGCGACCGTCACCGCGACCGGCATGCCGGCCGTGACGTACCACAAGTCCGGGAACTGGCCGTCGTGGCTGAAGCTCGACGCCCGCACGGGGGCTCTCTCCGGCACGCCGACGCAGACGGCCAAGCGCGCCGAGTTCGCCGTCGTGGCGTCCAACGTTTACGGCGCCGTCGCCAGCGCCACCCTCGCCATCGAGGTTTCCGACACGCCGCTCGATCCGCCCGCGTTCATCACGACGACGGTTCCGGACGGCGAGGTGGGACTGCCCTACCGCGTCGCCATCGTGGCGTCCAACGCCGCGGGCTACTACCTCTCCCGCGCCGACCAGTATGCGCTGCCCGCCGGGCTGGCGCTCGCGGAAGACGGAACCCTTTCCGGGACGCCGGCGGCGGAAGACGCGACGGTCTTCTACGTGATGGCCAGCAACGCGACGGACATGGTCGAGCAGCAGTTCTCGATCCGCATCACCTCCGCCAGCGCCGCGCCGGAAATCCTGACCGGCAGCCCGCTGCCGGCGGCGAGGCTCGACGAGCCCTACTCGGTGCAGTTCGAGACCGACCGCGTAGCGACCTTCGCCCAGACGGGCGGCACCCTGCCCGCGGGGCTCGATCTGGAACCCGCCACCGGCATCCTCTCCGGCGCGCCCACGGCGCCCGGCGCGTACACCTTCACCATCCAGGCCGCCAACGCCGCCGGCACCACCACCGCCGAGTTCGCGCTCGATGTCAACGCCTGGCCGGCCATCGAAACGGACACCCTGCCCGCGGGCCGCATCGGCGCCGCGTATTCCGGAACCCTCGCGGCGACGGGCTGGCCCGTGCCGGTCTTCGCCCTGGCATCCGGGTCGCTGCCCGGCGGGCTCAGCCTCGGGGCCGACGGCGTGATTTCCGGTACGCCCACCGCGGCCGGGACGTTCTCCTTCGCGGTCACCGCGTCCAACCTGCTCGGCTATGCCACCCGCGACTACTCGATCGCCGTCGACGCGGTCCAGGCGCCGCAGTTCACCGCCATGACCTTCATCGCCTCCAACAAGACGCTCAAGCTCGAGTGGACCACGCCCGTCACCACCAACACCTACCTCTACTGGAGCACGAACATCTCCGCCGCCACACCGGCCTGGAAGTCGCTGGGACGCAAGAAGTCGGGCGTGGCGATTGCCCAGACCAACAGCACGCCGATCTACTACCGCCTGCGCATCCCGTGAGGTGGCGTGGGGGGGGACGCGCTTCCGCGCGTCCGCGGTGGAACTGGCGGGCGGGGACAACGGAGTGCAACCTCCCAGATGGTTCCCTTCCGCATGGTCGCGCAGAAGCGCGACCCTCCCCGAAGAACGGACCATGCACGCGCCCTCGCCGTCGGCAGGCGAATGGGACGCGGCCGTCCCCACCTGCCGCCAGGGGGAGGGACGCGCTTCCGCGCGTCCGCAACGGAAGCGGGTGCCTCCGGCTCAGCGACCGCGGTTGCCGTCGAAGGGGGCGTCGCGGTCGAAGTCGGGCATGAAATCGGAGGTGTCGGAAAGGGGCTGGATGAAGAGGTTCTCGAAGCCGAGTTCCAGGGCGCAATCGACGGCCTCGCGGTATTCGTCGGCCGTCGGGGCGCGGTCGAAGGGGGGACGTCCGGCGGTTGCGGGGATGGGCAGGTACTGGCTCATCAGCGAGAGAGGGAGATAGCGGCCGAATTCATCGTGCAGCAGGCGCAGGACGCGCTTGGTGTTCTCCACATGCCCCGGCAGCAGCAGGTGGCGGACCAGGACGCCGCTGCGGGCCGGTTCGGCGCCGGTCGGGTCGAACGGGTCGAGGAAGCCTTTCGCGGCCACCATTGCGCGGAGGGAGGCGATGGCGTACTCGGGATAGCGGGCATCCCCCATCACGGCGCGGGCGAGGTCGGGGTCCGCGAACTTGAAGTCCGGCAGGAAGAGGTCCACGAGCCCGGCCTGCCGGGCCACCAGCTCGGGCCGGGCATAGCCGGAGGAGTTCCAGAGGAACGGGATGGTCTCGCCTTCGGCGCGGAGGCGGCGGCAGAGGACTTCGATATGCGGCCACCAGGGGTCCGGTGTGACGAAGTTGAGGTTGTGGACGCCGCGGGCGATCAGGTCGAGGGCAAGGGCGTGGAAACCGTCCGCGTCCAGCGCGCGGCCCGGGGTGCGGAATGTGGAAATCTGCCAGTTCTGGCAGAAAAAGCAGTGGCAGGAGCAGCCGGAGAAGAAAATGGCGCCGCTCCCGCGCGTGCCCGTGAAGCACGGTTCCTCGCCGAAGTGCGGACCGGCGGAAGCAATCCGCAGCTCCGCCGTGCCGCCGCACGTCCCGCGCCGGCCGGCGGTACGGTCGACGCCGCACCCCCGCGGGCAGAGGTGGCAGTCCCCGTAGGCGAGCATGGGGTCTGGAGCAAGGTCATCCATGGGCAAAAGCCGGTTCTGCCGGGGCGGACGGAGTGTCCGCTCAGTCGTCGGCGGAGAAGGGGCGGGGGGAGGGGATGACGGGGAGGGGCGGCGGCGGGGTGGCGGGGTCGGGGATGCGGAAGGTCAGGTAGAGGGGACGGTGGTCGCTCGCGGCGGCAAGGGCGGGATGATTTGGAATGAAGGTCTTTCCGGGGAGGAAGTAGGGGAGGAGGGTCGCGGAGGCGAGGGCGTAGTCGTGGCGGAGGCAGGCGTCGTCTTCGGCGCGGTAGGTCCAGGCGTCGCCCAGGGCGTCGGTGGGGCGCAGGTCGGTCAGGAGGGGCTTGTTCTGGTAGGTGCGGATTTCCTGGAGGGGCGCGGAGGACGGGGTGTCGTTGAGGTCGCCGAGGACGAGGACGGGGACCGCCGGGTCGGCCTTGAGGGCGGAGCGGACGCGGTTGCAGACGAGACGGGCTTCGTTGCGGCGCATCTCGGCCTGGCCGAATTCGTGGAATTTCTTGCTCTTGAGGTGGGCGCCGAGGAGGCGGACGGCGGCGCCGGAGGGGAAGCGCAGGGTGGCATCGAGGATGCCGCGCCGGACGGGGAATTTGCGGGGGCCGATGGTGTAGAGGTCGTTGGTGGCCGTGGTTACGGGGTCGAGGGGGATGCGGGAGAAGATGGCGATGTCGAGTCCGGAGGGGTCGACGGCGGCGATGTGGCAATGGGGATAGCCGAGGGCGTCGCGGAGGCGCTCGAAGGGGGCCCCGGGGGCGGCTTCCTGGACGAGGATGACGTCGGGGGAGAGGGCGCGGAGGGTTTCGAGGATGGCGGCGGTTTCGGCCTCGGGTTTGGGTTCGAGGGTGGAAGGGTCGCCGTCGCGGTCTTCGTCGGCCCAGTGGTCGAGGTTGAAGGTGAGGACGGTGAATTCGCCCTCGGCCTTGACGGGGGCCGCGGGGAGGGTGGTGGCCAGGACGGCGCAGGCGCTGTCGGGGCAGGCGCTGGAGGCGTCGGCCTTGCCGCCGTCGCCGCCGCAGGGGGAGCAGGCGGCGATGGCGATGGCGAGGAGGACGGAGGCCGCGGATCCCGCCGCGGCGCGGAGGGGGGCGGCGGGGCGCATGGTCAGGCTCCCTTGGTGTAGGAGGCTTCGATGCGCTGGGCGACGTCGCGGTACTTGATGTCCACTTCGTAGATCTTCTTGAAGTAGTCGATGGCTTCGTCCTTGCGGCCCATTTCGTCGGCGAGGATGCCCATTTCGTAGGTGACGTCCTTCTTGATTTCGTCCATGAGGGTGATTTCGGACGCGGCTTTCTTGAGCTGCTCGAAGGCCATGTCGCGCAGGCCCTTGGCCTTGAAGCACAGCCCCAGGTAGTAGAGGGCGCGGGTGCGGCGCTGGGGGTTGCGCTGGGCGAGCTGGAATTCTTCGATGCCTTCGTTGTACATGCCGCGCAGGTAGTACTGGCAGCCGAGTTCGTAGCGGAACTGGAGGTCGTTGGGGTAGCGCTTGACCATCTCGACGGCGTCGGAGTAGATGAAGTCGGCCTTCTCCTTCTCGGTGGCCGCGGCGGCGGCTTCGTCGCCCTTGGCGCGGGCGTCGGCGATGAGGGCGTCGTACTTCTTGACGCGGATGGCGGAGGCGGTGCGCTCGATCTGCGGGTCGGAGCGGCCGGCGGCCTTGGTGGCGTCGTCGAGGGCCTGGAGGGCGTCGTCGTAGCGGGTGGCGCGGACGTAGAGGTCGGCGAGGGCGCGGCGGAAGTTCATGTTCTGCGGCTCGCGCTTGATGTCGGCGATTCGGTCGGCGATGAGCTGGTCGATGTCGGCCTCGCCCTTGACGGAGCGGTGCTCCTGTTCGAGGCGCTTGGCCATCTCCTGGTCCTTGAGCTTTTCGCGGAAGTCGCCGCGCTTCTCCCAGTTGCCCTGCTTCATGGAAGCGACGGCGGAGGTGTCCTTGTACTGCTTGAGGGCTTCCTGGTCGCCGGGACGGAGCTTGACGACGAGGTCGTAGCAGTCGCGGGCGCCGGCGGGGTTGCCGGTGTCGAGGTAGAGCTTGGCGAGGAGGCGGAGGAAATCGACGTTCTTGGGGAAATGCGGGCGGACGACTTCGAGGGTCTGGACCGCGGCCTCGGGCATGCCGGCGGCCTCGGCGGCGTCGCAGAAGAGCTTCAGGAAGGGGAAATTCAGCACGTCGCCGGCCAGGAGCTTTTCGGCGGCGGCGAGGGCGGCCTTGGGGTCCTTCTTGATCTTGCCCTGGACGCCCATGGTGGCGAACATGCCCTTGAGGGAGGCGATCTGGTGGGTCGTGGCGGAGGGCTTGGAGGCGAGGAGCTTCTTCAGCTGCGCGACGCGCAAGCTCTTGCGGGCGAGCAGGAAACGGGGTTCGAGGGCGGTGATGCTGGAGAGCATGTCCATGGCGTAGCCGATGTTGCCGCGTTCGAGGGCGGACATCGATTTCTCGTACTGGTCGCGGATTTTGCGGGGGACTTTGTCCAACGTGATTTCTTCCATGGAAACGCTCCTTTTCTGCGGGCGGCCGTGGGTGGCCGTCATTGGTGCAAACCATAGGTCTCCCCCCCGCGCGCGTCAAACCCTAAATCGCGCACGAAGGCGGAAAAGGGGCCTTGGCTCCCCGCGCACCGGCCGCCGGAGCCCGGGTCCGTCCTCCCCCCCACCGCTCCCCTCCCCCGCCCGGGGGCGGATTCCCCGGCGCCGCCATGTCCGTGAGATTGCAGAAAAACCATTGATTCCACGAAGATTCCCCCCCATCCTTCCCCCCATGAGCGTGCTCCCCCTTCCGGTCCCTTCCGGGGAAAGCGCTGGACGGTCGGAGGGGCATCCGCTATATAGGAACGCCATTGCGCCGCCCGGCGGCGCGCACGAAAGGATCATGCACATGAAAATCGGTTTGGCATCGGACCACGGCGGCTTCGAGATGAAGCAACGCCTCAAGGAACTGCTCTCCGCCCGTCCCGGCACGGACGTCACGGACTTCGGCACCTACAGCCGCGAATCCGTCGACTACCCCGACTTCGCCGTCGAGGTCGCCCGCCGCGTCTCGGACGGCCAGCTCGACCAGGGCGTGCTCGTATGCACGACCGGCGTCGGCATGAGCATGGCCGCCAACAAGTTCCCGAAGGTCCGCGCCGCGCTCGTCTTCAACGCCAAGATGGCCCGCATGGCCCGCGAGCACAACAACGCCAACATCCTCGTCCTCGGCCAGTCCATCGTCCCCATGGAAGACCTCGAGGGCATCCTCGAGCAGTGGTTCTCGGCGGTCTTCGAGCCGGGCAGCCGCCACGACCGGCGCGTCCAGAAGATCGACGCGTGCGCGGCGCGCGTGACGGAGCCGGTGTCGGTGCGGGAGAAGGACTTCGAGATCTACTCCGCCCTCCGGAACGAGGCGCGCCGCCAGCGGGAGAACATCGAGCTGATCGCCTCCGAGAACTACGTCTCGCGCGCCGTCCGCGAGGCCCAGGGCTCGCTGATGACCAACAAGTACGCCGAAGGCCTCCCCGGCAAGCGCTACTACAACGGCTGTGAGTTCGTGGACGACGCCGAGCGCCTCGCCATCGAGCGCGCCAAGGCGCTGTTCGGGGCCGAGCACGCGAACGTCCAGCCGCACAGCGGGTCCGGGGCCAACATGGCGGTGTACTTCTCCGTGCTGCAGCCGGGCGACACCATCCTGTCGATGAGCCTCGACCACGGCGGGCACCTCTCGCACGGGCACAAGCTGAACTTCTCGGGCCGCTTCTTCAACATCGTGCCCTACGGCGTCAACCCCGAGACCGAGCGCATCGACTACGACGACCTCGAGCGCCTTGCCCGCGAACACAAGCCGCGCATGATCGTCGCCGGCGCCAGCGCCTACTCGCGCATCATCGACTTCAAGCGCTTCCGGGCCATCGCCGACTCCGTGGGCGCGTACCTGACCGTCGACATGGCGCACATCGCCGGACTGGTCGCCACGGGGTTCCATCCGAGCCCGGTGCCGTACGCCGACTTCGTGACGACGACGACCCACAAGACCCTGCGCGGCCCGCGCGGCGGCCTGGTCCTCTGCAAGGAAGCCTACGCCAAGGAACTCGACAAGACGGTGTTCCCGGGCCTCCAGGGCGGTCCGCTGATGCACGTGATCGCGGCGAAGGCCGTATGCTTCCAGGAAGCGCTCCAGCCGTCGTTCAAGGAATACGCGCGGCAGATCGTCGCCAACGCCCAGACCCTCGCGGCCGAGCTCGAAAAGGCGGGCCTGCGCATCGTCTCCGGCGGCACCGACAACCACCTCATGCTCGCCGACCTCACCCCGCTCGGCGTCACCGGCAAGGACGTCGCCACGGCGCTCGACAAGGCGCTCATCACGGTCAACAAGAACGCGATCCCCTTCGACAAGCTCAAACCCTTCATCGCCTCCGGCATCCGCGTCGGGACGCCGGCCGTGACCACCCGCGGCATGAAGGAGCCCGAGATGGTGCAGATCGCCAAGTGGATCGGCGAAATCGCGCAGCATCCGGACAACGAAAAGGCCATCGACCGCATCCGCGGGGAAGTCCTCGCCCTCACCTCCCGCTTCCCGGTGCCCTGAGCGTCGGGGCCGTTCCGGAGGTCGAAGTCTGCCGGCGGCGGGGCCCCGTCGCCACGAACCCGACCGCCCCCGGCTGGCAAATCGGACGCACCCGGACTGCGTTTGCCACGGGAGGGACGCGCTTCTGCGCGTCCGCGGCAAACCGGTCGCGCGGAAGCGCGACCCTCCCTTTGCGCACTCCACGGGGAGGGACGCGCTTCCGCGCGTCCGCGGTGGAAACCCGCCGTCGTCCGCGCAAGGTCCCGTCCCGCAATCACAGACGGATTCCGAGCCCGTCGTACGCCGGATGGATTCCCTCCGGCAGGAGCGCGTCGGCCCGGACGTGGGACGTCTCGTGGCACAGGTGGATGACGTACGACCGCTTCGCCCCCATGCGGAGGAGCAGTTCGCCGGCCTGGCCGATGCTCAGGTGCGTGGCGTGGAGTTCCGGACGGAGGCCGTCGAGGACCGCGAGGTCCGCGCCGAGGCAGAGCGGCCAGGTGGTTTCCGGGATGCGCTTGCAGTCGGTGATGAGGACGCACGCGCGCCCGTCCGCCTCGATGCGCCAGCCGGTCATGAAGGACCGCCCGTGCTCGACGGGGAGCGGCGTGACGCGGAAGGGCCCGTACGTGAACGGCTCCTCCACCTCGCGCAGTTCGACGCGCGCGAGCGACGTGCCGGGCAGCGGCGGCCGGCCGAGGTAGTCGAAGACGCGCCGCAGCGATTCCGCCGTGCGCGGCGAGGTCCAGACGGGCATCGGCGCGGGCATCCGGTTGGTGTAGGCGCGGAGGTCGTCGAAGCCGAACACGTGGTCGGCGTGGTCGTGCGAAACCAGCACCCCGTCGATGCGCTTCACGCCGTACCGCAGGCACTGGGTGCGCAAGTCGGGCGGCGTGTCGAGCAGCAGCACGGTGCCGTCGGCGGCCGTGACCAGGATGGACGTCCGGAGGCGCTTGTCGCGGGGGTCGTCCGACGTGCAGACGGGGCATCCGCAGCCGGGCACCGGAATGCCGTAGGAGGTTCCCGTGCCCATGAACAGCAGCTTCACTGCATCTGCTCCTCGCGCCAGTAGATGGGCGTGACCTTGCGGTTGCCGACCTCGAAGATCGCCCACACGCCGCAGCGCACGCCGCCGTTCTCGCCGATGGAGGTGACGCGCACGAACGTGCGGTCGCTCACGGACAGCCGGTCGGAGAGCGACGCGTCGAGCCCGGTCTTGGCGATGGCTTCGGCGACGCTCCCGAAGCCGTCGTCCTCGGTGTTGGGCTCGCCGTCGTCTCCGAGCCGGTACTTGAGGATGTCGTCCACGACCCAGTCGTCGAGCATCTTGCCGTTGGCGCCGGTGAGGGTGAGCAGCACCTCGCGCGAGGCGGTGTTGATGTTGACCTTGCCGTCGCCGAACGTCGTCAGCAGGTGGGCGATCCCCCGCAGCGGCTCGGCCTTGGGGTCGGGCGGCGGGCCGCCGTAGACGATTTCGGGCGTGAAGCCCTTGACGAGCAGCAGCTCGTCCACCGTGTCGAGCGGCGCGTTCTTGGGGACGTAGCCCTTTTCCTTGTAGTAGGCGTCGTCCTCCTCGGCGCCGTTGAGGCGGTGTGCGTCGCCCTCGTCGATCCAGTCCATGAAGCAGTCGATCAGGTCGGGCCACTTCTCCTCCGGCACGCCGCACTGGTCGAGCAGTTCCTCCCAGTCCTCGTCCTCGAGCTTGTTGACGTTGCGGCGGCCGCTCTCGGGCAGGATGTCCACGGTGGCGGTCGATTCGCCCATGGTGACTTCCACGCTGGTCGCGCCGATGCCTTTTTCGAGGTTGAGGGCCATGACGCGCAGGGACTCGTGCTCTTCGTCGTCCTCCTCGAAGACGCTCGTCTCGAAGCTCTTCGCCAGCAGGAACTTCGCGTACTCGACGCCGCCCGCCGCCGCCGCGCGCGCCTTGACGAGCTTGCGCGAATGCGACGTGATGCCGGCCTCCACGTGCATCTCGTACGCCAGCGACCCGATCAGCAGGCTCAGCAGCAGGATCGTCCACAGCGCCACGATGAGCGCCGCGCCGTTCTCGCGGTGGTTGCGGCGGGACGTCATGGCCGGCCCCCTCCCCGGCCGCCGCCCGTGATGACGAGCGACCCGTCCTCCGTGCGCACGCCTTCGCGCTCCTCGCGGTCGAGCTCGTCCTGGGTGGTGCGGTCCTTGCGCTCCCGGCCGGGGAGGTCGGGGGCGACCTCCAGCTCGACGATTCGCTGCAAGCGTACCGGGTCGCCGTCCTTCTCGCGCGGCTCCATCGTGAGGGACACCTTCAGCACCTTGGGCAGCGAATTCGTCTCCTCCCACTCCTGGCTCCAGCCGTCCTCCTCGAAATCGTACCACTCGCAGCTGAAGCCGCGCACGTCCGGCACCACGATCCACGGCTCCACGTCCTTGCCGTCCGTTTCCTCCGAGAGGTGGGGCCACGCGCGCACCGCGAGGCCCTGGCCGCCGCCGCGCGCGTGTTCGACTGTCACCGACAGCCGGTGCAGGCCGTCCTTGAGCGGAGAGTCCGGCGGCAGGAAGGCCGTCCCGCTGGTGACCCAGCTGATCTCGTTCGCCGCCCGGTCCGAGTTCCCCCCGCTGTCGTCGAGCCAGAACCCGAACGCCTCGGGCTTCGACGAGAACCACGCCGCCCCGCGCAGCGCCGCGACGAGCTGGTCCATCGCGAACTCCCCGTAATGCAGGTTTTCGAGCAGGTCGTTCGCGCGGTTCCACGTCCTCGTGATGCTCCAGAACGACCCCGCCGCCATCCCCGCCACCAGCGTGAAGATCGACAGCGCCAGCAGCAGCTCCAGCAGCGTGAACCCCGCCTTCCGGGACGGTTTTTCAGCCACAAAGGACACAAAGGGAACGAAAGATGCCGGGGCACCTTTTCGGAAAACCGGTCTGTTCCCGTTCCTTGCCATCCTCGTCCTTCTGTGCCTTTTCGCTTTTGTTTTCTTCGTGTTCTTTGTGGCCAACCCCCCTCTACAACCCCTTCGGCTTGAGCGTCCGCTTCCCGTCGATGTTTTCCGGCACGTACAAATACCGCACCGTCTCCTCCGAGCTCGTCTTCCCGCTGCCGCTCCCCCAGTACACCGTGGTCGTCACCAGGTACAGCCCGCCCATCTTCTCGTCGTCCTCGCCCTCTTCCGACGCCGCCTCGATCTTGCGCGTCCACCGCCATCCCGGCGGCCCGTCCTGGAAGGATCCGCCGTCCTCGCCGACCGTGATTTCGTCCTCCAGCCGCAGCGGCTTCTCCACCTCCACCTGCGCGAGCATCGTCCGCGCGGTCTCGTAGTTGCGGGCTTGCTTGACGACGCCGATGGCCTGCGACGCGGCCCCCAGCAGCGCCGCCAGCGCCGAGCCCAGGATCACGATCGCCAGCAGCACCTCCACCAGCGTCATCCCGGCCCGTCCGGCGCGCTCCGCGCATTCCGATGTACCGACTCCATTCATCCTCTTTCTTATACTTCACAATCCCGCCCGTGTACAATCCCGCCCTTTCATTCCGGGTTGACATCCGGGGGCGGTGCGGGGATACCCTTTCCGGCACCATGGAAAACGTCCACGAACATGCCGCGCGCACGGAAATCCGGCGGGAATCCCCGCCGCGGAGCCGCGTGCCATGAAATTCGGCGGACGAGACGCCCTGCGCTTCCTCGGCGTGCGGGGGGAGCCGGACGGCGCCCTGCGCGGACGCCTCGCGGACGCCGCGGAGCGCGTCTTCGCGGCGGCGGCCCCCGACTGGACGGCGCGGCTCCTGCCGCTGCGCACCGACGGGGATGCGCTCGACTTCGGCAACGGCACGCTCGCGTTCCGCAGCCGCGACCTCGCGCGCAACCTGCGCGGGTGCGACCGGGCGTTCCTTTTCGCGGCGACGCTCGGCGCGGGCGTGGACCGCCTCGTGCGCGGGCGGGAGGCCGTCGGCGAGATGGCCGACGCCGCGCTGTTGCAGGCCGTCGCGGGCGAGATCGCGGACTCGCTGTGCCGCGACGTCGTGGCGGAGCTCGCGCGCAATCCCGCCGTCGCCGGATGCCGCCTGCGGCCCCGCTTCTCGCCCGGTTACGGCGACTGTTCCCTCTCCATCCAGCCCGCGTTCCTCGCCGCGCTCGACGCCACGCGCCGCGTCGGAATCGCCCTGACCGGCGCCAACCTCATGGTCCCGACGAAAAGCGTGACGGCCTTCGTCGGGGTCGGACAACCCACGGAAACACCGGAATGAACACCATCCTCGACCTCATCCAGAAGCGCCTCGTCTTCGCCGACGGCGGCTTCGGCTCGCTCCTCATCGAACGCGGCTTTCCCGGCGGCATCCCGGAGGAGTGGAACCTCTCGCATCCGGGCGCCGTGGAGTCGATCCACCTCGACTACTACCGCGCCGGCAGCGACTACGTCCACGCCAACACCTTCGGCTCGAACCGCGTGAAGCTCGCCGCGGAGGGCCCCGGCGCCGCCGCGCTCGCCGTACGCTGCACCGCGGCCGGCGTCGCCGCCGCACGTCGCGCCCGCCACGCGGCGGGGGGCGGGGACCGCTTCGTCGCGCTCGATGTCGGGCCGACCGGCAAGCTCCTCGCGCCGCTCGGCGACCTCGCGTTCGAGGACGCGGTCGCCGCCTTCGCGGAACAGATCCGCGCCGGGGCGGACGCGGGCGCCGACTTCGTCTCCATCGAGACGATGGGCGACATCTACGAACTCAAGGCCGCCGTCCTCGCCGCCAAGGAAAATTGCTCCCTCCCCGTGTTCGCCACCGTCGCGTTCGGCACCAACGGCAAACTCCTCACCGGGGCCGACCCCGCCGCCGTCGTCGCGCTGCTGGAGGGGCTCGGCGTGGACGCCCTCGGCCTCAACTGCGGCCTCGGACCGGACATGGCGGCGCCGCTGGCCGCGGAGTTCGTCCGGCTTTCCTCCCTCCCCGTCATCGTCAAACCCAACGCCGGTCTCCCGCGCGTGGAGGCGGGCCGCACGGTGTACGACGTCGGGCCGGACGACTTCGCCGCCCTCATGACGGAAATCGCCCGCGCCGGTGCGCGCGTCCTCGGCGGCTGCTGCGGCACCACCCCCGCGCACCTGGCGGCGCTGCGGCGCGCGTGCGGCGGCATCGCACCCCTTCCCGTCACCCGCAAATCCCGCACGTGGGTCTCCTGCGCCACCCACGCCGTCGAACTCTGCGACGCCACCCCGGCGATCGTCGGCGAGCGCATCAACCCCACCGGCAAAAAGCGCTTCCAGCTGGCGCTCCGCGAGGGCGACTTCCCCTACATCCTCCGCCAGGGCCTCGAACAGCGCGATGCCGGCGCGCACGTCCTCGATGTCAACGTCGGCGTCCCCGGCCTCGACGAAACAGCCCTCCTGCCTCGCACCGTGCGCGAGCTGCAGGCCGTCGTCGACCTCCCCTTGCAGCTCGACACCTCCGACCCCGCCGCCATGGAAGCCGCCCTCCGCGCCTGCGCCGGCAAGCCCATGGTCAACAGCGTCAGCGGCAAGGCCGCGTCGCTGGCCGCCGTCCTGCCCCTTGTGCGCAAGTACGGCGGCGTCGCCGTCGGCCTCTGCCTCGACGACTCCGGCATCCCCGACACCGCCGAAGGCCGCCTCGCCGTCGCCCGCCGCATCGTACTCGCCGCCGAAGACGCCGGCATCGACCGCCGCGACATCGTCATCGACCCCCTCTGCCTTTCCGTGAGCGCCGAGCCGCGCGCCGCCGACGTCACCCTGCGGGCCATCGAACTCGTGCGCAAGGAACTCGGCGTCGGCTGCATCCTGGGCGTCTCCAACGTATCCTTCGGCCTGCCGCGCCGCGAGACCGTCAACGCCGCCTTCCTGCTCCTCGCCCTGCGCGCCGGGCTCACGGCGGCCATCGTCAACCCCTGCAACGCCCCCGTCCTCGACGCCTACCGAACCTACCGCGCCCTCCTCGGCCTCGACCCCCACTGCGAAGAATACATCCGCACCCACGCGGGGCTCCCCCCGGCCGCCCCCGCGGCCCCCATCCCCTCCGCTTCCGCCCCCGCCCAACCCGCCTCCCCCACCCCGCCCGCAGATGGCCCCGGCGCCCTCGCGGACGCCGTCCGCCGCGGCCTCAAGGCCGAAGCCGCCCGCCTGGCCGCCGACGCCCTCGCCGCCCCAACCGACCCGCTCGCGCTGATCGACGGCGCCATCGTGCCGGCCCTCGACGACGTCGGCCGCCAGTTCGAGGCCGGGACCCTCTACCTCCCGCAGCTGCTCGTCGCGGCCGACGCCGCGTCCGCGGCCTTCGAGGAAATCAAGAAGAACCTCGCCGCGAGCGGCACCGCCCGCGAAAGCGCCGGGCGCGTTGTCCTGGCCACCGTCAAGGGCGACGTCCACGACATCGGCAAGAACATCGTCCGGGCCCTTCTGGAAAACTACGGATTCGACGTCCTCGACCTCGGCAAGGACGTGCCTCCCGAGCGCATCGCCGACACCGCCGCCCGCGAGAACATCCGCCTCGTCGGCCTCTCGGCCCTCATGACCACGACCGTCCCGGCGATGGAAGAAACCATCCGCCAGCTCCGCGCCCGCTGCCCGGACTGCAAGGTGATGGTCGGCGGCGCGGTCCTCACGCAGGACTGCGCCGACCGCATCGGCGCCGACTTCTACGGCCGCGACGCCATGACCTCCGTCCGCTACGCCCTCTCCCTGTTCGGCCGACCGCGTGCGGAATAGAGCGGACCCCTGCGCGGACGACGGCGAGGACGCCGGAATGGCGGGGCGGGGCGGTCCGGCGAGGATGTCGAGGAAAACTTGGGGCGGGGCGGATTGGGCTTGCTTCCGGTGCGGGGTTGGCGGAGAGTCGGGAAAGAGAGGAACACGATATGGAAACGAAACGACCCGGCGCCATCCGCCATCTTGCCGACACCGATGCCTCCGCGCTGCTGCGCGCGATGTACGAGTTCCAGCACCTCAAGACCCTCTACCGCCAGGGCTGGCTCCGCGCCGGCATCCCCCGCGACCAGTGCGAGAGCGTCGCCGAGCATTCCATGGGCGTCGCCATGCTCTCGCTCTTCCTCGCCGACGCGCATTTCCCGCGGCTCGACCGCACGAAGATCCTCCTCCTCGCCCTCCTCCACGATTTCGGCGAAATCCATGCCGGCGACATCGTCCCCGGCAAGATGTCCCTCGAAGAAAAGCACGAGCTGGAGAAGGCCGCCGTCGAACGCGTCCTCGCCAAGCTGCCGAACGGGAAGGAATACCTCGCCGTCTGGGAGGAATACGAGGCCTGCGAGACCCCCGAGGCGCGCCTCGTCAAGCAGGTGGACCGCCTGGAGATGGGCATCCAGGCCAGCGTGTACGAGCACGAGGGCCTTGCCGAGCTCGGCGATTTCTTCGAATCCACCGACAAGGCGCTCAGCGCCCCCGAACTGCGCGCTGTCTACGACGAGCTCGTGCGCTTGCGCAAGGGGTGAGGCGGTCGGGGGGGGCGGCCTGGGGACCTGGAAAACTAGATATCTAGATATCTAGAAACCTAGGTTTCCAGCCCCCGTCCGCCCCCCGCGAACCACTCCTCCAGCCTCCTGTTGAACTCCGCGCGCGGGAGCGCGGCCCAGGCGGCGACGCGGTCGGTGATGTCTTCGAGGTGGAGGGTCACGCGGCGGCGCCGCATGAAGGGCACCGCGAACAGCCAGAGGAACGCGCTCCGGAGCAGCGTCGGGACGAACGGCGGCGAGGCGGTTCGTCCGGCGCGGCTCCAGATGCTGCCCCAGAGTCCGGTGGTGCGGACGGCGATGACGCGGGTGCCGGGCGGGAGCGTCCGGCAGGCGGTCCACGCGAGGCGGCGGTTGCCGATGGCGTCGAGGCCGTCGGCCGTCTGGATGTGCCCCGCGGGATAGAGGAGGATGGAGCCGCCGGACGCCAATGCGCCGGGCACGAGGGTTTCGAGGGCATGGGCGGCGCCGGCGCGGTCGCGGCTGGCGGCGTGCGCGGCGAGGTCGGGCACGGGCACCGCGCGGAGGGTGTGCAGGACCAGCCGGGTCAGGAGTCCGGCGCGGAAGAAGCGTTCGTCCACCAGCGGGCGCAGGGGGACGCGGCGGAGGGCGGTCGCGACGATCATGGGATCGACCATCGCGGGGTGGTTCGGCAGGACGAGGAACGGTCCGGGCCCGTCGAGGCAGGCGGCGCCTTCGACCGCGACCTCGTAGCGGCGGGCGAGGGCGCGCGCGCCGAGGGAGAGCAGGACGGGGCGGTACGCCAGCGCGAACACCGCCGGCGCCGCCACAAACGCCACCCCCATCGCCCACAGGAACGCCCCCAGCCCGAACGCCCAGCTCAGCGCCGCGTAGAACGCGCTCGCCGCGAACATGAACAGGAACGTCACCTGGTTGAACCACGCGAGGACCGTGTTCAGGCGGGGCCCCTTCACGACCCGCTGGATCTCCGCGTCGAGCGGCAGCTTGAAGAATCCCAGCGAGAACGACAGCACCGCCAGCAGCGCCGTGAACGCGCCCGGCCCCGCCGGACGGAACCCCAGCGCCAGCAGGATTCCCCCCGCCAGCCATCCCGCGGCGGGCACGAGGGCGAGCAGCGGGCGGCGCTTGTCGGCCAGCCCCGCGAGGACCTGCCCGGCGACGATGCCGACCGCCGCCGCGCACAGCATCAGGCCCGTTCGCGTGGCGTCGAGGCCGAGCCCCTCGCGGCCGTAGACGAGCAGGCCCATCTGGAGCATCGCCGCGCCCCACCAGAAGACGCACAGCGCCATCACCACCGCCATCAGCCCCGGATACCCCCGGACGATCCGCACCGATTCCGCGAAGAACCGCACCGGCCCCACCGGCCGGCGCTCGGTGCCGCGCACCTCGTCCGCGCGTATGAAGTGGCTCGCCGCGAGCCCCGCCAGCGCGAACCCCGCCAGCAGCGCCCACTGCACCGGCGGCGGCGCGCGGTCCGACGCCACCGACGCCGCGATCGTGCCCGCCAGCACCCCGCCGAACGCGATGCCTTCCATGCCGCCCATCCCCGTCGAGATGCGGTCCGCTCCGCCGACGTCGCGGACCAGCGCGTACTTCGCCGGGGAGTAGAGGGAACTCTGCAGGCCCATCAGCAGCACCGCCGCCACCACCGTCCACGCCGAATGCGCGCGGAACCCCGCGACGGCCACCGCCATGATCGGCAGCTCGGCCCACTTGGCGAGGCGGACGATGGTCTTCTTGTCGAACGCCGTCGCCAGGCGGTCGGCCAGCGGCGAGAAGAGGACGTACGGCAGCACCAGCGCCGCGGCGGTCGCCCCCATGTAGAGCGGCTTGAGGCGCGGGTCCTCGATCCAGCCGATGACCGCGAAGCTCGCCAGCGTCTTGAGGAAGTTGTCGTTGACCGTCCCGAACAGGTTCGTCGCGAACAGCGGCAGGAAGGAGCGCGGGCGCGTCGGGGCTGGCTTTGGGGAGTCCATGTCCCCGATAGTCGCCGCTTCCGCCCCCCGCCGTCAAGCCCGGAGGGGAACGGGATAGAATCCATGGCCGGGAGAGTGGCGGAAAACGGGGGGAAAACCGGATGATTTCCTTGATCTTGCAGATGGTTCGGGGCGGACTTGCGGAACGGAGGGCGAGCAGGTAGGATGCGGGCATGATGGATGGTTCCGGGCAAACGAAAACGGAGGGAACCGGCGGCGGGACGCCGTCGGCGCCCCCGGTCCGGCTTCTGCCGGCGCTGCGCCGCGCGGCCGGCGCGGCGGGGCGGGTGCTGGCGGGAACGGCGCGCTGGACGTTCCGGATCGCGTTGCTGGCCGTGCTGCTCCTGGCCGGACTGTTCGCCTACCTCCACCACGTCGGGGTCCCGGCGGCGCTGTCGGAGGTGTTCCTGGAGCGGCTGGCGCGGGAGGGATATTTCCTGCAGGTGAAGCGGTTCCGGCTCGAAATCGACCGCGGGCTCGTGGCGGACGGCGTGAAGATGTACGCGCGCGAGGACTCGGCGGTACCTTTCCTGGAGGCGGCGGCGCTGACGGTCGCGGCGGACCCGGGAACGCTCTGGCGGAGCCACCGCCTGACGCCGGTGCTGTCGGTGGAGGACGGCATGCTGCGGGCGCTCCCGGGCGAGGGGCGGATCGGCCTGCGGACCGGCGACAGCGAGATGCAGGTGCAGCACATCGACCTGCGCTTCTCCGCGAACTCGAACGAACTGATGCTGCGGTCGTTCTCCGCGGAGTGCCTGGGCATCCGCTTCAACGGCCGCGGGGCCCTCTACTTCGCCCCCTCGGAGGCGAAGGAACGGGAGGAGGAGGACGCGCCGGCGGTCAATCCCCTTTCCCGCGCGCTCGACGCGATGGATGCCATGCCGGAGGTGGTGCGGGAGACGGTGGAGGAGCTCAACGCCGTCCGCTTCCGCGAACCGCCGTCGGCGGATTTCTCGTTCGTGGTGTACCTGGCGCATCCGGAGTCGAACCGCGCGGCGGTGCGTCTGGTGGACAACGCGGGCGGCGAGGGGGACGGCACGGACTTCGACGGCTTCGTGTTCGCCGCGGAATGGGAGGAAGGGGTGCTGCGCGTGCCGGATTGGCAGTTCCGCAAGGGCGGCGGCCTGGCCAGCGCGTCGGGCTGGTACGACTCGCGCAAGGGCATCGTGCGCGCCTCCGTCGTCAACACGATCCCCCCCTCCGGCCTGCTCGCGTTCTGCCCGCCCGGCATCCGCGAACGGGTGGAAGCGGAACTCGACGGCGCCGCGGACTTCCCGCTGCGCCTGGAGTGGGAGACGGGGCCCATCGAGGCGGAGCGGGCGCTGGAGGAGTTCCGCGCGAAGCTGTCGGTGGCGAAGGCGACGGTCCGCGGCATCCCGCTGGAGAAGGCGGACCTCTCGGTGGAGCGCAAGGACGGCGAATGGACGCTGCCCGGGGGCCGGATCCAGCTCGGCGAGGGCGACTGGGCGACGCGCGTGGCGGTCTCGAACGGGTATTTCCGCGAGGCGACGAAGCGCTTCGAGATCCGCTGGTCGGGCGACGTCAACCCGCACCACGTCAAGAGCGCGCTGTCGGACGACATGGCGGAAATCGTCGACTGGTTCGGCATCGGCGAGCCGGTGCACATCTCGGGCGGCGTGACGGGCGGCACCCTCGGCGACCCCGCCGTCTACTGCTACGGCGATGGCGTCGCGACCAACTTCACCGTCCGCGGCGAACCCGTCCAGTCCTTCCGCACGCGCGTGGACATCACAAACGAAGTCATGCACCTGACCGGCATGGTCCTGCAGCGCCCCGAAGGATGGGCGCGCGGCGACGTCCACATGGCCTTCTCCAACCAGACCCTCCGCCTCGACGTGGAGAGCACCATCGACGCGCGCACCGCGACCCACATGATCGCCCCCGCCGTCTCGAACTTCTTCGTCCCGTTCCGCCTCGACGGCCCCGCGCGGGTGCGGATCGACGGCCTCCTCGACTACTGCAACTTCTCCCTCAACCGCCTCGAAGGCCACCTCTCCGCAAAGGACTTCGGCTACGACCGCTGGCGGGCCGACACCGTCGAAGCCGACCTCTCCGTCCGCGGTCGCCGCCTCGCCGTCACCAACCTCTCCGGCACCGCCTACGGCGGGCACGCCGCCGGCTCCTTCCGTCTCTATCCCGTCGGCCGCGACGACGCCTGGCGCTACGAAGTCACCGTCGATTCCGCCGAATCCGTCGAAATCGACCGCCTTCTCGAAGCCTCCACCGGCCAGCCCGTCACCAAGCTGCGCGGCTTCCTCGACGGCTCCGGGAAGATTTCCGGCATGATCGGCGCCGGCTGCGGCCCCACCGTCACCGGCTCCGGTACCGCCACGGTCCGCAACGGCTTCCTGATGGAAAGCAAGCTCTTCGCCGGCCTGAGCTACCTGCTGGGCAAGCTGCTGCCGGACTTCTCGGCGTTCGCCCAGACGGACGCCTCCGGCGACTTCGCCATCCGCAACAGCCGGATCCATTCCCAGGACATCCGCCTGGAAGGCACCGTGTTCAGCGTGAAGGCGGAGGGGTCGTTCGGGTTCGACAATACCCTCGACTACGTGGCGGAGGTCCAGCTCCTGCGCGGCGGCGTGGTGGCAACGCTGGTCCGCCTGGCCACGATGCCGGTCACCCGCCTCCTCGAATTCCGCCTCGGTGGCACCCTCTCCGAACCGACCTGGAAACCCGCCAACCTCACCCTCGACGTCTTCAAGAAACTCGTCGGCCACGCTTCCGACTCCGCCGACGCCCCCGCCGGGGACTTCCTTCTCCCGCCCGCCCCCTAGATCGGTTGAAGGAACCGGGTATCCTCAACCTCTTGTCCCCTCAGGCATTTCCGCTCTCCACGGGGAGGGACGCGCTTCCGCGCGTCCGCAGCGCACCGGGAGGGTCGCGCTTCTGCGCGACCTTGTGTTGGGGAAACGTCTGGGAAGCCACAGAAAACTCAACCCGCTCTGGCGCCCCCCCCGACGGCCGCTTTCCCTTCCCGCCGGACACAAGGAGGCACGGAGAAGTTGCAGGGAGGCGCTTCGCGCGTCCGAAAACGCCCTCCAAAATCTCCCCGTGCCTCCGTTCCCTCCGTGTTTTGGCGCCGCGGGCTCTTCCTCGGGGGAAAATCCTTTCCGGATCGGCATCCCCCCCGCCCCCAGCTCCCGGAGGGAATCGGCCCCGTCGGTGTTGGTTTGTCCGCGTTGACACGCGGCGGCGTTTTCGCTATTCACGCGGGCGGAAGGAGATTCCGACGATGAGCAGATACATGTTGGGAGCGGCCGCGGCCCTGTTGCTGGCCCTGGCCTCCGGATGCACCCTCCTGGAGGGACAGGCATGGACCCCCGATCCCGCGAGCGATGCCGGCATCCAGGCCGCCGCCGCGGAGGGCCTGGCCAGCGACGCCATGACGGCCGACGCCACCTTGCTCGTGACGGTCGAGAACGGTCTGGCGACCCTCACCGGCAACGTGCCCAGCGAGGCGGTGCGCCAGCGCGCCATCCAGATTCTCGAACGCACGGACGGCATCTTCGAAGTCCGGGACCACACCCGCATCTTCTGATGGGGGATTCCCCGTCGCGGCACGGGAGGGGCACCGGCGGAGTCCGGGCCGTCCTTCTCGCCGCCGCGGCCATCTTCCTGCTTGCGGGCTGCGCCACGCGCGGCCCCCGCGGCCCCCGCGCACCACGCCGCCTCGCCCTTTCGCCGGCACCGGCGGTACCGGCCGCCACGCTGTCCGACGCGGACGCCGTGCTGGCGGCCTTCTTCGCCGCCTACGGCATCGACCTGCCGCCGGAGGAGAGGGCGGACATCCTTCCGGACGGCGTCGTGCAGGGCCGGCTCGACCGCGCCGCCCTGCTCCGCGCCGCCCTGAAGCGGAACCGCATCGCGGCCACCCTGAAGGCCGATCCGGATGGACTCCGGGAAGCATTCGGCCGCAACCGCCCGCTCCTGCTGTACCTTCCCGGCGGGCGCCATGGAAGCGTCCGGCTCGCCATGCCCGCGGACTGGGATCCGGAATCCGGCCGGATCGGCCTCGTGGTCGGCGACGGCCCGTTGCTGGAGATTCCCGCGGACCGCTTCTTCGGAATGCGCGACGCCCTGTCCCATTCCGCGCTGTGCCTCTCCACCCCGCGCGGACTGGACCGCCTGCCGATTCCGGGAACGGAACGGACGCGGTTGCTCGCGGACTACCATGCCGCTCGGGGCGACAACCGCCGCGCCGCCGCGCTCTACGGACGCCTCCTCGCGGACGCCGCCGCGCCGGAACTGGCGGTCCATGCCCTGTGCGGGCGGGCCGATTCGCTCGTCCGGATGGGCGAGCCGGGGGCGGCCATCCCCCTCTACCGGCAGGCGCTGGAGCTCGATCCGGAAAATCCCCGTCTGCACAACAACCTTGCCTGCGCCCTGCTGCAGGCCGGGATCGATCCCGCCGGCGCCCTCGACCACGCCGATACCGCCTGCCGCATCGCCCCGTCCAACCCCTTCTATCTCGAAACCGCCGGGGCGGCCCGGATCGCCGCGGGCGACTGCGATACCGCCGCGGCCACCCTGGAACGGGCCTGGTCCCGCGCCCGGGACCGCGCCCCGGACGTGCAGGCGGCCATCTGCGACCAGCTCGCCCGCGCGTGGCTTTGCGCCGGACGCCCCGATCTCGCCCGGCAGGTCGCCTCCCACCGTGCCGCCGCCTGGCCCGCCATCCCCTTCCCCGGCGACCTCGCCGACGCCCTCCCCGACCTCGCCCGCCCCTGAGCCGCTGGGCCTTGGCGTCCCGTCCGGCCGCACGGGGGCGGTGATGGAGGAACGGCAGGGAAAGAGGGGCGGGTGTGGGACGGAATCAGTACTCGAGCAGGGGCTTGGCGATGGCGGGGGGGACGATTTCGAAGCGGGAGGGTTCCATGGAGTAGGAAGCGCGGCCCTTGGAGAGGGAGCGGAGGGTGGTCGCGTAGCCGAAGAGTCCCGCCAGCGGGACCGTCGCCTGGATGAGGCGCAGGCTGTCGCGGGTGGTCATGTCGGAGACTTGCCCGCGGCGGGTGTTGAGGTCGGCCAGGACGTCGCCGAGGTGTTCTTCGGGGGTCGTGATTTCGAGCTGCATCAGGGGTTCGAGAAGGGCCGGCGCGGCCTTGCCCACGGCTTCGCGGACCGCCATGGAGGCGGCGGTGCGGAAGGCGATGTCGGTGGAATCGGTGGGATGGAAGGCGCCGCCGTCGACGGTGACCGCGACGTCCACCAGCGGGTAGTTGCTCAGGACGCCGGTGGAGAGGCCGTCGCGGATGCCTTCTTCGATGCAGGCGTGGTACTCGCGGGGGACGGTCTCGTTGGAGAGGTGGAACTCGACGGTGTTGCCGGCGCCGCGCGGGGCCGGGGCGACGGCGAGGGCGACGCGGCCGTAGTGGTGTTTGTCGCCGAGCATGCGGTCGAATTCGCTCTCGGCGCGCGCGGGGGCGGTCACGGTCTCCTTGTAGGCGACCATCGGCTTGCCGGCGTTGGCCTGCACGCGGAATTCGCGCAGCATGCGGTCGCGCAGGATTTCGAGGTGCAGTTCGCCCATGCCCTGCATGATGGTCTGGCCGGTCTCGGGGTTGACGCCGACGCGGAAGGTCGGGTCCTCTTCGGCCAGGTCGGCGAGGGCCGCCTGCATTTTTTCCTTGTCGGCCTGGGTCTTGGGCTCGATGGCCATGGAGATGACCGGCTCGGGGAAGACGATGCGTTCGAGGACGACGGGTTTCTGCTCGGCGCAGAGGGTGTCGCCCGAGCCGACGCCCTTGATGCCGGCGATGGCGCCGATCTCGCCGCTGAAGAGGGCGTCGGTGTCGGTGCGCTGGTTGGCGTGGAGGCGCAGCAGCCGCATGAGGCGTTCGCGGCGGGCGGTGCGGGGGTTCCAGACGTTCGCGCCCTTGCGCAGGACGCCGGAATAGACGCGGACGTACACGACGCGCCCGACGAAGGGATCGGTCGCGACCTTGAACGCCATCGCGCAGAGCGGGCCGTCGTCGTCGGGCTTGCGCTCGAGGGCGTCGCCGGTCTTGGGATGGGTGCCGCGTATGGGGGGGACGTCGAGCGGCGAGGGGAGGTAGTCGACGATGGCGTCGAGCAGCGGCTGGATGCCCTGGTTGTGGAAGCTGGAGCCGCACAGGACCGGCACGACCTGGCCGGACACGGTCGCGGCGCGCAGGCCCGCCTTCAGGCGGTCGGCGGGGAGGTCGCCGTTTTCGAGGTAGGCGGAGAGGAGGTCCTCGGAGGTCTCGGCGACGGCTTCGAGGAGGCGCTCGCGGGCAGCCGCGGCGTCGGCGGCCAGCGCGTCGGGGATGCCGGAGGCGACGACGTCGCTCCCGAGCTCGCCCTGGAAGCGCAGGGCGCGCATGGCGATGAGGTCGACGACGCCCTCGAAGGCGTCCTCGGCGCCGATCGGCAGCTGCACGGGCACGGCGTTGGCGTGGAGCTTGGCGCGCATTTCCTCGACGACGCGCGCGAAGCGGGCGCCGGTGCGGTCCATCTTGTTGACGAAGGCGATGCGCGGGACGCCGTAGCGGTCGGCCTGGCGCCAGACGGTCTCGCTCTGGGGCTGCACGCCGCCGACGGCGCAGAATACGCCGACCGCGCCGTCGAGCACGCGCAGGGAGCGCTCGACCTCGGCCGTGAAGTCGACGTGGCCGGGGGTGTCGATGACGTTGATCTGCCGGCCGTTCCAGAAGCAGGTGGTGTCGGCGCTGGTGATGGTGATGCCGCGCTCCTGCTCCTGGGCCATCCAGTCCATGACGGCGGTGCCGTCGTGGACCTCGCCCATCTTGTGGACCTTGCCGGAGTAGAAGAGGATGCGCTCGGTGGTGGTGGTCTTGCCGGCGTCGATGTGCGCGACGATGCCGATGTTGCGGATGTCCGCGAGGGGGTATTCGCGGGCGGAAGCGGCGGGTGCGGATTTGGAGTCTTTGGCCATGGGGGTTCCTCTTCGGGGAAAAACTGCCGCGAACCCTACCACCAACCGCCCCGCCCCGCCAACCGGAAAACGGCGTCCGCCCCCCCCTCGAGAAGCCCCCCTGCTTGCCCTCCCCGCCCGATTCCCGCCCGCTTCTCCCCCTCCCGCCCCCCGCGTCTCCCTCCACCCCCGCTGTTTTCCTCCCCCATTGTTCCCCCGCTCGCGATTCCAACTTGCGATATCAAGGAATTCTCTTGCATTTCCATCCGAATCCCGCCATCCTGCCCCCCATGAAAGACGAACCCATCTTCCCTCCCGGCTACCTCAACGCCCTCGCCTCCGATTGCTTCGGCCCCTCCTGCAGCCATGCCCCCACCGCCATGCTCCTGCAGACCGTCGGCTCCCTCGCGCTCTTCACGGGCGCCCTCGCCGCCCACCTCGCCTGGTACGGCGGCAAGCGCATCCTCTCC
>JAFXQI010000058.1 GCA_017527155.1 Kiritimatiellia bacterium | reverse complement strand
TGCGAAGCCGAGATGGTGCACGTGCGCAAAGTGGCGCTGGCGGCCCGGTGTCTGGAGAAGGGACACCTGGCGCGGCTCGGCCACGCCAGCGCGATGGCGTTCGCCCTGGCGGTGACGCGGGATCTCTACGAACATCTTCGTGCAATGCATGCGAAAGAAGGAGAATCCGCTTCTGAATCGCCTCAAGGAATCCAATCCAAGGAAAAAGAATCCAAGATCAATTCTTGACGGAACTCATACTGGTGGGGCGAGCTCTCCGAGCGAGCCGTTTTTTTGCGCCTCTGCGGCTCGCACGGAGTGCTCGCCTCTATCACGGGGAGGCCACGGGGCGCCCCGGCGTGCGGGAGGGCGGGGGCGCGAAAGATGCTTTGACGGGGGGACGGGTTTTTGCGATAACGTTTTACCGGAACGGAGTACGAGGTCCACGATTTGGTTATGCGCACGATAAATGGTTGGTTGGCATTGGCCGGGGCGGTTTTGCTTTCGGCGGTTTCGGCGTACGCCCAGGCCCCCCAGGCCGGGCAGCTGCAGTCGGCGGCGAAGCGTCCGCCGCTCGGCGTCGGGGAACCGACGCCGTGGCTGCTGTTCGATTCGCGGGTCGTCCCGACGAACTTCATCCCGCTGCCGAAGGGCAGGAAGGAACGCGGGCCCATCACGAACGTGACGGTCGCCGGCACGTGGAGTTCGTGGACGGGCCGGCACGCGATGACGGAGGTGCGCACGAACCTCTGGCGCCTGGATTCGCGCGAGCTCGGGGCGCGGGTGGGGCGGCACGAGTTCAAGTTCATCGTGAACGGGGAGTGGGAAGGCGGCGCGAACCGCGTGCTCCCGATCAACCTGGACGGGGAGATCGAGACGGCCCCCGCGATGATCCAGCGGGCGGTGGTGGATGATTTCAACATGATCCGCGTGTTCTTCCGCCAGGACCTCCCGGAAGGCGTGCAGCCGGTCGCGTCGCTCGACCCGCCGGTGCCCGTGGCCTGGACGGAGGTGGTCACGGAAATGGACGACTCGCGCGAGAGCGGGTACCTGTTCTCGGAGGGCATCGTGACGTTCCTGTTCGACCCGGCGGTGTACGGGCTGAAGCTCTCGACGAACGCGAAGGTGGTGGTCGCGGGCAACTTCACGGGCTGGGACGGCGGCGGCGGCTGGTCGGGCCAGTGGGTGATGAAGCCGGGGCACATCCCGGGCACGCTGGAGCTGCCGGTGCAACTGGACGGGATGCGGCTGCCGGCGGGCGAGAAGGACCTGCTGTTCAAGTTCGTGGTGGACGGCTCGCGCTGGCTGCGGCCGCCGGACAGCGCGCCCAACGCGGTGCACGACCTCAAGGGCAGCGTGAACCTCAAGCTGGACCTCTTCCACACGGGGGGGACGGAAATCCGCGTGCACACGGCGGAGCCGCTGGACCTGACGCAAAATTATGTCCTGCGCCTGGACGGCATCGGCGACCGCCCGCTGGGGGTGCAGACGACGCCGGACGGGATCTTCAACAAGCTGCGCAGCGACAAGCCGATGGGCGTGACGCTGGACAAGGAGCGCGGGCGCACGACGTACCGGCTCTTCGCGCCGCGCGCGACGGACGTGTGGCTGTGCTTCTTCGACCGCGCGGAGGCGGTGGCGTGGAAGCCGAAGTGGACGCGCTTCAAGCCCACCGAGGAGTACCGCATGAAGCGCGACGCGGACGGCGTCTGGGAGCTGACGACGCTCGGGCTGGATGTCGGCAAGTACTATGGCTTCCGCGTGGCGGGGCCGGACGGCGACGGCGAGAACTTCGATCCCTTCGCGGTCGTCGGCGACCCCTACGGCCGCGCCGCCGCGACCTCCGACGGCCTGACGCTGGTGGTCGATCCCGACGCGACGAACCGCTGGTTCAAGGGCTGGACCGACCAGGACTGGCGCACGCCCGACGGCGAGGACGTCGTCATCTACGAGTGCCACGTGCGCGGCATGACCGTCCACCCGTCCTCGAAGGTCCCCGAGCCGCTGCGCGGCAAGTACGGCGGGTTCATGGCCACCAAGGGCACCGGCACCGGCCTCGACCACCTCAAGCGGCTCGGCGTGAACACCATCGAGCTGCTGCCGGTCAGCGAATTCAGCGGCAGCGGGGCCGACCCCTACAACTGGGGCTACTCCACGGTGTATTACTTCGCGCCCGAATCCTCATACGCCTCCAACCCCACCAACGGCGCCGCCTACTACGAATTCAAGCAGCTCGTCGACGACCTGCACGCCGAAGGCTTCGCCGTCGTCCTCGACGTCGTCTACAACCACGTCGGCGGGCCCAACATCTTCGCGCTCATCGACAAGAAATGCTACTTCCGCCTCGGCCCCGACCTCAGCTGGTTCAACCACAGCGCCTGCGGCAACGACGTCAAGACCGAGTCCCCCATGATGCGCAAGCTCATCGTCGACAACATCCTCCACTTCATGCGCGAATTCCACGTCGACGGCTTCCGCTTCGACCTCGCCGAACTCGTCGACCTGCACACCATGATGGAACTGCGCGACGCCGCGCGCGCCCTCAACCCCAACGTCCTGCTCATCGCCGAGCCGTGGAGCCCCGGCCGCGGCGAAAACAAGTACCAGCTGCACGGCACCGGGTGGAGCGCGTGGAACAACGACTTCCGCTACGCCGCCAAGGACTTCGCCCGCGGCTCCGGCAACCGCGACTGGCTCAAGACCAGCGTCTTCGGTTCCGTCACCACGTGGGCGCAGAACCCCCTCCAGCCCGTCAACTACCTCGAAAGCCACGACGACATGGCCTTCGCCGACGAAATCGCGTCCAACCCCGAACACGACGGCCGCAAGCTCGACGAACACGACGCCGCCGTCAACCGCATCGCCGCGACCCTCCTCTTCACGTCCCTGGGCAAGACCATGATCTACGAAGGCCAGGAATTCATCCGCAGCAAATGGGGCATCCGCAACACCTACAACCGCGGCGACGCCGTCAACGCCATCCGCTGGACCGACCGCGACCGCCCCATCGCCAAGGAAACCCTCGCCTACTACGCCGGGCTCATCCAGCTGCGCATGAGCGACGCGGGCGAATCCCTGCGCGTCGCCCAGCGGCCGCCGTCGAGCTACTACAAATGGATCACGCCAAAGAGCCCGACCCTGTTCGGCTACATCGTCAACGTCCCCGAACTCCACAACGGCCGCGGCTTCGCCGTCCTCTACAACACCTCCCCGGCCGCGCAGCTGATTCCGCTCGAACTCGGCGGCAAGACCGCGTGGCGCATGATCGGCAACGGCCGCGAAATCAACCCCGAAGGCCTGGCCCCGGTCGATTGGCCCGCCGGCCGCCCCGCCCCCGAGTGGCCGGCCGGCTGGAAGGGCGACCTCAAGCTCCCGCCCCTGACCGCCACCATCCTGATGAACGGCTTCTGAGCCGCCCCCCGCCGCCCCCGCGGATTTTCCAACCATTGGAAAACTTTTTTACAATTGTTGGAAAAAGTGCCCCGGTTTTACAATGATTGGAAAAAATTTTCATGGTTTTTCCAATGATTGGAAAAAAAGTTTCCAATGGTTGGAAAACTTTTTCCGCCCCTTTTCCCGGTCCGGACGGGAAAAACGGGAGAGAGAAGGCTGCAACCTTGGAGTTGTCAGGCGAAAACCTTGCGATTTCCCAGGCGCGGTAGGGCGGGCAGTCCCTGCCCGCCGGAGCCCGTCATGCCAAAGGGAGTGGCCGGAAATGTGCGGACGCATTTTCCCACAGATTCTGGCCGACTTGCATCCGCACCTCCCATGACATTCACTTGCATGTCCCGGTTTCCGGCGGCGAGGGGACTCGCCGCCCTGCCAACACGGTTTTGCACGAACGAAACCACAAGTTCTTTGCCTGGCATCTCCCTTGGATGGAGCGGATGGCGGAATCGTGTGGTTGCCGCGACGAGGCTGGCAGGCAAAACAAGCGCGGACGCGCAGAAGCGCGTCCCTCCCCATGGCGTGCTCCGGGGAGGGTCGCGCTTCCGCGCGACCTTGTGGTGGGGAAACAACCGAGCAACTGCGGAAAAACGCGACCCCTACGGCGGGTGCGCCATCGCTGCGCACCGCACCTCGCGCCCGCCGTGATTCCGCAGGTGCCCAGGAATCCATCGGGCTTGGGTGTTCTGTCCATCGTTTCCAATCCGGTCCTGCAACCAGAAAACCACCATCCTGAAAATAGTGCTTGCATGGGGGTGGGGGGTGTGGTAAGGTGCCCAAGACATTTGAGACAGGAATGCGTATGGGGCGGTAGCTCAGTTGGTAGAGCATTACGTTCGCAACGTAGGGGTCGAGGGTTCGAATCCCTTTCGCTCCACCAAACGCAATCCGGCCTGAAACCCCGTGGTGGGGTAGCGAAGTGGCCAACCGCATCAGACTGTAAATCTGACCTCTATGAGTTCGATGGTTCGAATCCATCCCCCACCACCACCCTTTCAAAGCCCCGCAAAACGCGGGGTTTTCTTTTGCCGCCCCGGAGGACGCGGGGCTTCGGACGTGTTTCCCGGGACTCCTGCGTCCGGCAGGGGGGCATTCCAGAGGATGATACCGCCACACGGCGGCGCGGGCGCCATCGCTGCGCACTTCGTGCCGGACCGATTCCGGCGGAGGGAATCAGGTGGGGGTTTCCAGTGCAGCGGGATTGGCGTAGAGGATGCGGGAGCCGGTGAAGTCGATGCGGAACGGCACGTGCAGGAGGGTTGAAAGGGCGTTGCGGACGGACCCGCGGCGGTCGGGGGGGACGAACAGGAGCAGGAAGCCGCCTCCGCCGGCTCCGGCGATCTTCCCGCCCAAGGCGCCGGCGGTCCGCGCGGTGGCGTACATGGCGTCGATTCCGGGCGTGCTCACGCGGGAGGACAGCGAGCGCTTGAGCATCCAGCTCTCGTGGAGAAGGCGCCCGAAGTCGGCCAGATCGCCATTCCCGCGCAGGATGCGGAGGCCTTCGGGGACCATCGCCGCCATCTCGGCCAGTTCGCGGGTTTTGCGGGGGATGTTGCCGAGCTGCTCGGTGACGACTTCCGAGGCGTAGCGGGAGAAGCCCGTGAAGAACAGCATCAGGGAGGATTCGAAGGCCGCCAGCCGCTCCTCCGGCAAACCGACGGGCGTCACGTCCAGCGAACCGTCCGCCGCGAAACGGATGTGGTTGAGTCCGCCGAAAGCCGCCGCCGTCTGGTCCTGCGACCCGACGTGTTCGCGGCAGAGGTCGCGTTCGACGTGGATGGCTTCCTGCGCGAGCTGCAACGGGGTGGGGGCGGGATGGTCCAGCATCCGGTGCAGGGCATGGAGGAGGCCGACGGCGAAGGAGGAGCTGGTTCCCAGGCCGGTCATCTTGGGCAGGTCGCCGGCGTGGTGGATTTCGATGCCGTCGGCGATGCCGAGGAAGCGGAGGATTTCGCGCACGGCCGGATGGCGGATGGCGCCGTTGTCCGGTACGTCCTCGATGCGGGAGTAGACGATGCGGGAGCGGTGGGCGAAGAAGGGCGGGAGCCAGCGGCAGGTGAGGTAGCAGTGGCGGTTGATGGCGGCGGAGAGGACGGCGCCGCCGTGTTCGCGGTACCATTCGGGGTAGTCGGTGCCGCCGCCGAAGAAGGAGAGGCGGTAGGGGGTGCGCGAGATGATCATTTCCGGTCGCTTCCCGGGCGGTGGTGGAATGGAGGGTGGGGCGTGGACGGATTCATGGTTTTCCCTTTCACGGGACGCGGAACGCGTGGATGCGCGCGGCCATGCGGCGGGTCGCGCCGGCCTGGTGGTCGACGAGGGAGGTGGCGGCCGTGCCCAGGTGCGCGCATTCGGCGGGGTCGGAGAGGAGGCGGGAGAGGACGGCCTCCAATTCCTGCGCATCCTTTACCTGGACCCAGGCACCGGCGCGGGCGAAGTCGTCGGAGACGGAGGGGAAGTTCTCCATGTGGGGGCCGACGACGACGGGGCGTCCGTCGCGCGCGGGTTCGATGGGGTTCTGGCCGCCGTCCTGCGTGAGGCTCTTGCCGACGAAGACGACATCGGCGACGGCATAGAAACCGCGGAGTTCGCCGGTGGTGTCGACGAGGAGGACGTCGGGGATGGCGGCGGGCGCGGGGGCGCCGTCGGGGAATTGGCTGCGCTGGAGGACGGTAAGGCCTCGCGCGGCGATGGCTTCGAGCACGGCGGCGCGGCGCTCGGCGTGGCGCGGGACGAGGACGAGGAACCAGTCGGGATGCGCGGCGCGGTTGCGCGCGTAGAAGTCGAGGAGGGCGGCTTCTTCGCCGTCCCACGTGGAGCCGCCGACGAGGATGCGGCGGTCGGGGCCGATGCCGGCGCGGTCGAGGACGGCGCGGGCGCGGGCGCGGGCTTCGGGCGGGGTGGGGGAGATGTCGTACTTGGCGGAGCCGGTGATTTCCATGCGGTCGGCGGGCGCGCCGATGTCGACCAGCCGGTCGCGGTCGCCTTCGGTCTGCATGCAGAACCAGCGGATGCGCGGAAGCAGGTCGCGCGTGAAGGGGCGGAGCTTGCGGTAGCCCTTGTGGGAGTGGGCGGAGATGCGGCCGTTGACCATGACGGCCGGGATGCCGCGCTTTCCGGCGAGGCGGATCCAGTTGGGCCAGATTTCGTTTTCGACGAGCACGATGGCGGAAGGCCGGATGCGGTCGAGCGCGCGCGCCATGACGCCGGGGACGTCCATGGGGAAGTAGAGCGTGACGTCGGGCGCCACGAGCCGCTTGAGGGCGAGGGCGTGTCCGGTGGAGGTGTTGCAGGTGAGGACGAAGCGGACGGCGGGATCGAGGCGGCGGAGTTCGTCCATGAGGGAGAACGCGACGGCGAGTTCGCCGACGCTGACGGCCTGGATCCAGACGGGGCGCCCGGGGGCGTCGAGGAGGGGGGCGACGTCGCGGCCGTAGCGCGCGAAGCGCTGGAGGAAGCCGCGCCGGTAGCCGCCGCGCCGCATCATGCGCAAAAGGAAGTGCGGGAGGAGGCAGGCGTAGGCGACGGGGAAAACGAGATTGTAGAGCCACCAGATCATGGAACGGGAGGGTAGCGCACGGGCGTCGAAAAGGGAAACAAAAAGCCGCGGCTTTCGCCGCGGCCGGGTAGTCCGAACGGAATCGGGCTTACTTGGCGCCGAGGATGGCGTCCTTCGCGGCCTTGGCCACGCGGAACTTCACGACCTTCTTGGCCTTGATCTTGATCTGTTCGCCGGTGGCGGGATTGCGGCCCATGCGGGCTTTGCGCTGGACGAGCACGAGCTTGCCGATGCCGGGGACGGTGAAGCCGTCTTTGGCTTTCTTGTACGCCAGGTCCGCCAGCGACGCCAGAACGGCCGCCGCCTGCTTCTTGGTGATTTCCGAATCTTCGGCCAACTTCGTGATGATTTGGCTCTTGGTCATCGCTTTCGCTGCCATGTGGTTTTCTCCTTGGTTTCTTTGTTTTAGATGGGTTTTCCGTTCGCTTGCCCGATCAAGTGACT
>JAFXQI010000113.1 GCA_017527155.1 Kiritimatiellia bacterium | reverse complement strand
TGGGTGCGCAGGTTGTAGACTTGGGATTTGCCGACGCCGAGCAGTCGTCGTGCTTCGGACAAGGGCAGGCTGCCGTTGTGGAAACGGCGGATGATGCGTTCGGTCGCCTCGGGGCCGAGGCGCTTCATGAGTTGGCTTTTCATGGGGGGGAGAATCGCAGATTCCGGGGAGGGGCGGCAGGGCCGCTCGGTCGGTCTCGGCGCTACGCGCCTCGCCCTCCCTCCCGGCCCTGCCGCCCCTCCCCCCCCGCCCCCCCAGCCCCCAGCCCCCAGCCCCCCACACGCGTCCCCCCTTGACTCCCCCTCCGGCCAACCTTCTCCCCCTTTCACCTCCCCGGGCGAGCAAAACTGGACTCCATTCTGCGCAACTCATTCCACCCCAACAACAATCCCTTCAGAAATCTTCCACTTTTGCTCGCCCGAACCCTTCCACTTTTGCTCGCCCGGCAACATCCGAAGTTATTCGATTTTCCATCCGGTTCGTTTTCCGGTCCGTGCGGGCGGAGGGGCATCTCCGGGACCGCGCCGGGCGGACGCCGCTTGGCCCGTCCGGCTGCCGCAACGGACCGGGGCCGGTTGTGTTCCCCGGTGCTTCTCCGGGCCCGAACGGGATTGCCGGGAATCCGGCATGCTGCCTCCGTTGCGGCCCGGCCCGGCAAAACGAAGCGCGCGCGGTGGATTCCGCGCGCGCCGGTGCCGGAATTGGCCGGGGAATTACTTGGACGCCGGGAGGGTGGCGTTGGCCTTGGCGATGTCCACGATGGAGGCGAAGCCTTCTGGATCGTGGATGGCCATTTCGCTCAGCATCTTGCGGTTGAGGGCGACGCCGGCCTTGGCAAGACCTTCGATGAAACGGCTGTAGCTGATGCCGGCGTTGCGGCAGGAGGCCGACAGGCGGACGATCCACAGGGCGCGGAAGTCGCGTTTCTTCTCCTTGCGGTGGGCGTAGGAGAGGGCCTGAGCGCGGTCGACGGCTTCGGTGGCCTGGCGGAACAGCTTGCTCCGACTCCCGTAGAAGCCCTTGGCCTGGTCGAGGCGGCGTTTGCGGCGGGTGCGGCTGGCAACGGCGTTGGTGGCTCTTGGCATGGTGGATTCCTCCTATCAGGCGTGCATCTGGTCGGCGAGCGCGCGGGCGATGTTCCCCGTGGACTCGGCGGTCTGGCGGAGACGGCGCTTCTGCTTGCGCGTCTTGCAGGCGGCGAGGTGGCGGCGGCCGGGCTTCTTGTGCAGGATCTTGCCGGTCCCGGATTCCTTGAAGCGCTTGGTGACGGCCTTGCGCGTTTTTTTCTTTACTTTGGTGGCCATGTTGTACGGTTCCTTCACTTGGGTGGGGGCGGGTTTCGATCCGCTCCCGTTGCTGTTCTTCGCAAATGTTCGGGCGGTTATACGGAATCGGAGCCCGCTTGTCCAGCGCAATCGTTGGGTCTGCATGTTTTTTTCGGAGGAACTCCGGTCTCCTTCCCTCTCCGCTCCGTTCCAGACCCCGGCGGAACCCACTCGCGATATCAAGGAATTTCCTTGCTTTTCCATCCGCATTCCTCCATCATGGCCTCCATGAAACAAGAACCCATCTTCCCTCCCGGATATCTCGATTCCCTCGCCCGCGACTGCTTCGGTCCCGCCTGCAGCCATGCGCCCACCGCCATCCTGCTGCAGACCGTCGGCTCCCTTGCGCTCTTCACCGGCGCCCTCGCGGCCCATCTCGCCTGGTACGGCGGCAAACGCATCCTTTCCCGCCTCCGCCGCCACGTCGCTCCGCCCGAGCCGCTGCCGCCCGCCGCGCCGCAGGCTCCCGTCTCCCTCCGCGGCAAGCCGAGTCCCGAGGACATCGAAGAGGCCTGGGAACTCGATCCGCGCACCCTTTGCGGACGCCTCCGCATCGGTTCGCGCCTGGCGGATCTGGAGCCGACTCTCGACAGCCGCTTCGTTTTCAAGAAGGCCCGAAACGGGGCCCGCCACATCTGCGCCCGCCAGCCGGGGATGAAAGGATGGATGAAACGGCACGTTCCGTCCGTCAAGTATTCCACGGCCATGCATTACAAGAAACTGGCGACGCGCCTCCGCCAGCTGATCGGCCTCGATCCGCGCATTCCTCTCGAGTGGCTCCTGCCCGACAACGAGGAGGAGCTCTCCGGGCTCTCGCCTGCCGACCGGAAGGCCGCCGCCGCGGCCAAGGGCAAGCTCGACCGGCTTCTCGCCGACCATCCGAAGGTGACCCGGCTGACGCGGGCGGTGGAATCCAGGCTCGGGATCATGCGGATGGTGACGATCCGGCACATCCAGCCGCCGAAACCGGGGCGTGGACGGCGCGTGAAATCGAAGGAAAACCCCATGAATTCCTTGATATCGCGAGTTTCCCATGCGGGATTGGAGGTGACGGCGGAGACGGTGCGGACGAGGGCGTTCTGGGATGCGATACGACGGGTGCTGGGGGAGACGGCGCCGGATGCGGAGACCCGGCGGTTGCAATCGGACATCCGGGCTTGGCTGAACGCGCCTTTGGAGGCGCGGAGGAACCGGCGGAGATAGGACAAATGGGGGGCGAGGAGGAGGCTGTCGCCCGACAAGGCGGGAAGCGCCCGGAAATCAGTGGCCGCCGGGGTTGCCGAGGGAGTAGATGGCGGCGGGGAGGTCGGGGCAGCGGAGGGTGACGGTGGAGCCGGTGAGGGTGACGTTGGCGGTGGGGAGGAGGGTCCAGTTCCAGGTGCGGGTTTCGGGGTCGAGGGCGACGGCGTACCAGATGGAATCGGCGAGGGCTGCGGGGGCGTTGGCGGCGAGGGTGGCGGTCAGAAGGGGGGCGCCGGTGGCGGGGTCGGTGGCGACGGTGGCGGTGGTGGGGGTGATGATGACGGGGGACGGGGCGCCGGGGCGGACGACGGTGAGGGTCTGGGCGAGTTCGGGGGCGAGGTGGGGGTTGGCGGAGGTGACGGCCAGGTCGGTGACATAGAAATTGTGGTCGGAGCCGCCGCCGGCGGTGTAGTTCCAGAAGCGGACGGCGGCGATGCGCTCGACGCTGGCGTTCTTGAGGTTGCCGGTCCAGGTGTTGGTGCCCACGGAGAGGGTGTAGGTCCAGTCGGGGCCCAGGGTGAAGGCGATGCGCTGGAGGCGGTCGGTGAAGGGGAGGGCGTTGGTGGTGCGGGCGGCGGCGTTGAGGGTGTAGCCGTCGGTGCCGCCCTGGAAGTACCATTCGAGGGCGGTCTGGCCGTGGGCGTTGCGGAAGCCGAAGCCGACGGAGCCGCCTTCGTCGATGTAGCCGTTGCGGATGCCGAAGGTGACGGTGTCGCCCGGCTGGAGGGGGTGCACGAAGGGGCGCGTGGCTTCGACCATGGCGCCGGAGTTGGCCCAGAAGCCCCATCCGTCGGTGACGGAGGTGAAGACGCCGGCGTTGGCGGCCGGGATGGCGATGCTCCAGGGGGCGAAGCCGTGGCCGCCGTTGGCGCCGGTGCGGAAGTCGGTGTAGTCGGAGTCGGCGGCGCCGTCGTTGGGGTTGAGGGCGATGAAGTGGATGATGTTGGTGCCGTGGGCGAGGGGGATGTCGGCGGTCCAGGTGGCGCCGGGCAGGAGGGTGGCGGCGGAGGCGTTGGCGTCGTTGGTCCAGAAGAGAGGGCCGGTGAAGTTGGTGGAGGTTCCGGCGACGGCGACGGCGGCGTTGGAGATGGTGACGGGGGAGGACGAAGGGGTTGTAATGGCGAAGCCGGGGACGGGGGTGGTGTCTTCGATGGCGACGGCGATGGTCCAGTTCTTTTCGTTGTTGTTGTCCCAGACGGAGGAGTCGCCTCCGCCGGAGTAGAAGCAGACGGGGATGTACCAGGTGCCGAGCGGGATTTCGACGTCGCATGCCCAGAGGTCGCCGGTGGTGTTGGTCATGGGGATGTCGCGGGATGTGGACCATCCGTTGAAGCCGACGTGGGCGGTGATGCCGGCGCCGGCGGGACGGTTGGTGAGGGGGCCGGCGTTGACTTCGTAGGTCAGGCGGAAGGTGCTGCCGTCGGTGGGGCGGGCGGGGGTGGCGGTTACGGCGGAAGGGAGGTCGCCGCAGTTGGTGATGGGGCAGAGCCAGTTGTCGCCGGAGTTGTTTTCCCAACGGGTTTTGGTTTGGTCGTGGAAGCAGACGTGGAGGGCGGTGGTGCCGTCGGGAATGGCGAGGGTGCAGGTCCAGGCGGTGCCGCCGCCGGCGCGGGCCATGGGGAGGGTGAGGACGCGGGATTCGGACCAGTCGCCGTTGGGGGCGACGAGGGCGTAGACGGGGTCGGCGTCGGCGAGGGCGCCGTCGCCGGGGTCGAAGGCGATGGTGACGTTCGTGCAGCCGTCGGGTAGGGGCGGGTCGAAGGCGACGGCGGCGTCGGCGGGGAGGGGGGAGGTGCCCCAGACCTGGAGGGAGTAGGCGCCGAGGGGGACGGCGGCGATGTGGCTGTCGCCGACGGACACGGTGTCGCCGACGGCAGGGCCGACGTTGCCGAAGGAGCGGTCGTAGGCGCGGGAGTCGGAGTTGTAGAGGCAGTGCCAGGTGCCTTTGACGGGGAATTTGAGGGTGTCGTAGGGCTTGTAGGCGGTGGCGCTCCAGTTGAAGACGAGGAGGAGGCCGCCGCCGCGCGCGACGGCGACGACCTTGCCGTCGTTGTTGAGGACGGTGTACGCGGCGTTGCCGGTCTCGCGGAGGGCGCCGGTGACGCCCTTGGCGTTGCGGCGGAGGGCGATGAGGTCGGCGTACATCTGGACGATGCCGGCGTTCTCTTCGGCGAGGCCGGTCCAGCGGAGGGAGTGGTCGTTGGAGAAGTCCCAGTCTTCGTTGTATTCGCTGCCCATGAAGAGCATGGGGATGCCCGGCGAAACGAGGGCGACGGCGTTCGCCAGGAAGGCGCGCTTCTTGGCCCAGTAGCCTTGCGGGGAGCCGCCGTCGATTTCGCGCGGCAGGCGGTGCTTGTTGTTGAGGTCGCCGCAGGAGTCGTGGCTCTCGGCGTAGACGACCTGGTGGAGGCCGACGTTGTTGGGGTCGATGAGGTAGTAGGCGACGGCGTCCATGTTGCGGTCGGAGTCGCTCGGGGTCGTCGCGATGGCGCGGAGGTCGTTGAGGGAGCCGTGGTGCCACTGGGCCTCGAAGTTCATGTTGGCGTCGAAGGCGTTGTCTTCGGCGATGCGGAAGACGTCGGGATAGCGGTCCTTGAGCTCGGTGTTGATGGCGTCCAGCAGGGCGACGCCTTCGGCATTCTGGTTGTAGCCGCCGTAGTAGGCGATGTTGAAGACGCTGTCCCAGCGGAAGCCGTCGACGTGGTAGTCCTCGACGAGCGAGAAGATCTGGTCGCGGACGAAGGCGGCGACGTTGGTGTTGCCGTAGTCGGGACGGGTTTCGCCCCAGTCGGTGTAGCGGCGGTCGTCGTCGTAGAAGTAGATGCCGCCGTTGGGGCCGGCGCCGTCGAACTGCCAGATGGCGAGGTCGGTCGGGCCGTAGTGGTTGTGGACGACGTCGACGATGACCGCGATGCCCGCCTTGTGGCACGCCTTCACGAAGCGCTTGAAGCCGTCGGCGCCGCCGAGGCTCGACTCGGGCGCGAAGAGGTCGGCCGGATTGTACCCCCACGAGCGGTCGCCCGCGAACTCGGCGACCGGCATCAGTTCGACGGCGGATATGCCCAGGTGCTTGAGGTGCGGAATCTTCTCGATGGCTTCGTCGAAGGTCGATGGCAGCCAGTCCTCGCCGTTGAAGGAGCCGACGTGCATTTCGTAGACGACGAGGTCGTTGCGCCAGATGCAGGGGTAGCCTTCCGTGCCTCCCACGACATGCTCGGCGCCTTCCCAGTCGAAGAGGGAGTGGTCGTAGATGGTGCAGTTGGCGTCGGTGGCCGAAGAGTAGACGCGTACCGCGCGCGGATCCTTGCGCCAGTTGCCGCCGTCGAGGATGAATTTGTATTCCTGCCCGTGCCCCGCGCCGGGCACGTCCACCGACCAGATGCCGTTGCCTTCGGAGGAGAGCGCGACACGTCCCCATCCGTTGAAGTCGCCGGAGACTTCAACTTTCTTCGCGGCGCCGGCCCACACGCGGAAGGTGGTGCCGGTGCCCTTCGCGTCGGCGTAGGGGACGGCGCCCATTCCGGGACGGGTGGACTTGGCGGCGAGGGAGGGAAGGGGGACGGTTGCGGCGAGGCAGAAGAGCGCGAGCAAAACGGAGCGGGAACGGTGGAGGACGAATGATGCGTTCATGGGACGCATCCTAACGGAGGAGGGTGGGGGGCTCAAGAAAGAGTTTTGGGTGCGGGAAAGGGGCGCATCTCCATTCTCATCCTCCGGGCTTCAATTTCGGAGGTGTGGTGGGGCGAGCTCTCCGAGCGAGCCGCATGGAAAGCGGGAACGGCTCGCACGGAGAGTCTGCCCCACCACAAGGGCTTGCGGGTGTTACGGGAAGAGAACGCGGATGCGGTACATGCGGGTGGTGCTGGCGGGGTCGGTGTCCACCCAGGTCGTGTGGAGACCGGAGGCCGTGGGGAGGGCCACTTCCTTCCAGTCGGGGGCGACCAGGGCGGCGGGGCCGTCGGAGGCTTCGATGGCGTAGCGTTTGCCGGGGACGCTCGGGAAGGTCAGCGTGGCCGATCCCGCGGCGGTGTCGACGAACAGGCTTTCCCAGCCGAGGTAGTCGGAGGGGTCGGTGGGGGAGGTGCCCGCGACGTACTCGTTCCAATCCGGGAACTCGTCCCGGTCCCAGTCGGTGACGGTGTTCTGGTCGAACGTCCCGAAGCGCAGGTACTCCCAGTCGTCGGGCAGACCGTCGCCGTCGGAATCCCACGGGATGAGGATGTTCACCGTCCGGGAGGTCGTGTTGACGCCGTCGGTCGCGGTGAAGGTGACGTTCGTCGCGAAGTCGCTGGTGCGCGTTCCCTGGGTCAGGCTGGCGGGCGTCCAGGAGAACACGTGCGTGGTTTCGGAGAAGGAGGCGAAGGTTTCCGGCAGGTTTTCGCACTTGAGGGTCACGGCTGCACTGTCCGGGTCGGTCGCTTTGACGGAGAAGCTCGTGGTGACGCCGACGGGGAAGACCTGCGGGTCGTTGTCCGGGGAGACGGTGATGACCGGCGGCAGGTTTTCCGTGTCTTCCACGGTGAATGCGAGCGTGAAGGCGAGAGAGCCGCTGCCGGTGACGTCCACCTGCCGGACGTGGGCGGCGTTGCGCATGTTGACGGTGTTGAATTCTTCCGGGACGCCCTCCGGCCTGTCGGTGGCGGCGGTGTCGATGGCGCCGCGCGTCACGTCCAGGGTCGCCGTCACGCCGGTTCCTTCAGCGGGGCGGATGGCGGTGACGGACAGTTTCTTGGAGCCGTCCGCGGTTTCGGTCATGTTCGCCTGGCCGGTGAGCATCAGGGCATCCAGGTCCGGCGAGAGGCCCGAGCGGACCTTGAGGGCGCCGGAACCCGTGTAGGAGACGGCAAAGGCGTTGGTGGCAGGGGATGCGAGGGATACCGTCTTGGAGAGGGAGCCGTGCGTGAAAGTGAGGCCCGTCGCGGTGGTCGATACGTCGTAGAGCGCGGTGCGCGAACCGCCTTCAACGTCCTTGAGGGCGGAACCGCGCTGGGCGGTGAGGTAGCCGTGCTTGGAGCCGTCGTCCCACTTGACGTAGCGGACGAAGTCGCTCTCTTCGTCCTCGTAGCCGTTTTCGGGGATGGCGGCGAAGTTGCCGACGACCTGCCGGACGCGGCCGCCGTCCTTGAGCCAGGCGCCGACCATGAGGCCGCCTTCGCGTTCGAAGAGCGCCATGAGACGGTTGTTGCGGAGGATGTACTCCGCGTCGCCGTCGAGGTCCACGTCCTTTTCGCGGACTTCCACGTCGGGGAGCGTCCTGTTCGCCCAGTCGTCCACTTCGCCGAAGACGTTGGCGAGGCGGGTGCGGGACTGGGCTCGCCAGGAGAAGGACTGGAGGCCCATCTTTTCGCCGTTGTCCTTGAGGCCCGTCGCGGGGGAGACGTATGTGCCGTAGCTCCAGCGGGAGAGGTTGTTGTTGGATTCCTCGTGGAAGGCGGTTTCGAAGACGCTGGCAAAGAGCGTCTCCTGGGCGAGGCGCTTCACGTCGGCGTTGCGGATGCCCGAAACGGTGGCCCAGGTGTCGGCGAGGATGCCGTTTTCCTTCGTACCGAAGGGTTTTCCGGATGGCAACGGGACCCCGTAGCGCACTTCGTTGGTCTTGCCCGCGAGGCCTTCGTGGCGGTCGCTCCCGTAGTACCAGTTGTCGTAGTTTTCGTTGCTGGCGTGGTGGACCCAGTCGTGGGCTTCGAGCGGCAGGACGGAGGGATCGGGGAGGCGGATGTCGTCGCCGCGGAGGAGGTTGCCGTCGTCGAGGACGTCCTCGAGGGCGACCACCCGTGTCCAGGGGTGGTTGGCGATCCAGCGGAGGTTCCGGTCGTAGGCGTCCGCGTTCTTCCCTTCCTTGAGCTCCTCCCACATGTAGAAGATGGAGGAGAGGGCGGCCTCGCCGCTGCGGGCGCGGCGGAGGAAGAGGTGGCGCAGGTCGGACGGGAGGCCGTTGTCGGTGTTGAGGTAGCGGAACTCGTCCACCGCGGTGGTGAGGACGAACGCCCGGGTGTTGACCCAGCGGTTGCCGCCGCGGTCGATCCAGAAGTCCTGGATCTTGTAGCCCGGGGACGAGAGCGAGGTTTCGCGGTTGAACCATTCGAGCATGTGGGGGGTCTGGTCGATCAGGGTCGCCTTGTAGCCCATGGCGCCGATCTGGCCGAGCGTGCCGCCGTCGAGCACGCGCTCGGGGGCCCAGAAGATGTTGGTGGAGACGGCGGGACCGCCGTTGCCGTAGATGGCGTCGAGGATTTCCGCCGCGAGGGCGACGTCGGCGCGGTTGAATTCCTCCGGGAAGTAGGGGAGGATGTGGTCGGAGAAGGTGCTGCCGAGGAGGCGGAAGTTGCCCTTGGCGACACCGGAACGGATTTCGGCGTTGAGGGCGGGGCCGGAGAACCAGGTCTTTTCGGTGCCGGCCTTCGCCCATTCGAGGGCCATGGCGAGGGTCGGGGTGATGTGCAGGTTGAGCGGGCAGTTGGTGTAGATGTTGTGGATCTTGATGGGACGCTGGTAGCCGGCGCCCGCGCCGTTGTCCACGAGGGCCTGGATGGTGCTGCCCGCCTCGATGGCCTGGTTGCCGTGGGCGACCAGGGCAATCTTCGCGTGCTTGCCGCAGTCGTTCCAGGCGTTGTGCTTTCCGAAGTAGGAGGAATAGCTGCCGTTGAGGGCGATGGTGGCGGCCTCGTCCTCGTCGTCGCTGCAAATCCAGTCGTCGCCGATGGTGTCGGTGAAGTCGTTGCGTTCCCTGGTCTTGTCGCTGCCGCCGCTGCCGTCGTCCTGGGTTCCGTCACGGACGGTATAGACCTGGAACAGGAACATGTCGGGGTTGACGCTGCCGAGGTCGGCGCGGTCGATGTACCACATGACGGAGTCGAGCTCGTGGTTGAAGCACGCGCCGTGGTAGGTTCCCTTGACGATGCCCGTCTTGCCGAGGTCGTCGGAGTGTCCCTTGGAGTTGTTGTCGGGATCGCGGTCCACGTACACGACGCCCTCGGAGCTGTTCCAGACGCCGACGACGGCGTTCCAGCCCATGTCGGTCAGTGCGTTGACCTCGTCGGGCAGCTTGGCTTCGCCGTTGCCGGGGGTGCCGAAGTTGATGGCGACGTAGATGTCGAGCTTGCCGTTTTCCGCGCCTTCGGCGAGGTCGTCGAGGTCCACGCGGAAATAGAGCTTGCCATCGCCGCCTTCGGATTCGACGCCGCCGTCGCGGAAGTAGAAGGCGACGATGTCGCGGGAGGAGTCGTATCCGTCCCGCCAGCGGTAGATGTCGGAGTGTTTGCCGCCCTGGTCGTAGTCGTCGAAGGCGATCAGGTCGTCGAGGGTCCAGTCGAGGAACTCGCGGCGGTAGACCGTCTCGTTGACCTTGCCGATTTCGGCGCCGGTGCCGACGACGATGGAGCCGGCACCGCCGGGGTTTTCGATGGAGTCGCTGGTCCTGGGGTTCGTGCCGGCCTGGTACTCGAGGAGGTTGGTGTTGGGCGTGGTGGAGCCGTCGGCGTTGTAGAGGAGGTCTTCGTCGGGGTTGCCGCCGGCGCCGTTGACGGAATTGGTGGGATCGACGGCGAGGCCGGTGGCGAAGTTGTAGAAGCCGTTGTCGAGCGGGTCGAGGCCGTAGCGGATTTCCCAGCCGTCGGGCAGGCCGTCGCCGTCGGTGTCCTTGTTCAGCGGATCGGTTTCCGTGACGACCAGGTGCGGCCAGCCGCCGTTCCCCTTCTGGCGGGCGCCGGAGTACGTGCCGTCGACGGCGTAGTCGGCGAACAGCTTCTTCCAGTTGACCGCGCGGGAGAGGGCGTTGGCCGGGACCGCGCGGTACGCGGCCCATTGATCGTCCGACAGGTCGATGGGTTCGTCATTTCCGTCTGCATCCCTGAGGAAGATGGCGGTTTTTCCGTCGAGGTCCTTGTCCTCGCCGTAGCCGTCGGAGAGGCCGTCGCCGTCGCTGTCGGCGAGGCAGGGGGAGGTTTCCTGCCAGGTTTCGCCGCCATCGACGAGGCCGTTGGGGACGGTGCGGTCCCTGGACTGGCCTTTGTCCGGCGGGAGGGGCTGTCCGTCGCCGTCCGTCCAGCCGTTGCGGTTGGAATCTTCGAGGCCGTCGGGCAACCCGTCGTAGTCCGTGTCGGGGTTGTTCGGGTCGGTGACGGTGCCCGCGGCGATGACATCGCGCCGCGCGCCCGATCCGCTCCTGGAAATGCCCTTGACGTCCCCATCGTTGTCGGTGGTGTTGTAGAAGGGCGGATCGAGGTCGGGCCGGAAGTTCTTCCAGCCGTCGCCGTTGGTGTCGCAGGCGACGTCCGTGCCGTTCGTGCCGCCCTCCACGGGCCAGCGCACGCCGAGTTCGAGGCCGTCGGGAAGTCCGTCGCAGTCGCTGTCGGGGGACGCACGGTCCGACCGGCCGTTGCGGAAGTGGGTGAAGACATCCCACTGCGACCACTGCTCGGCGTTTTTGGCGGGCAGGGCGACGGGGGTCGTTTCGTCCGTGTTGGCGACGCCGTCGTCGTCCCAGTCGAGGTCCGCGGCGTTGGTGGTCTCGACCATCTGGCGGAACTGGACGGTGGCGTTGCGGGTCGCGGAGTTCACCGCGACGCTCAGGTTCGTGTTGGCGTCGAGGTCGGCGGTGGCCGTCGCGACGAAGGTGTATTCGCCCGGCTCCGCCACCGTCCACACGTACTTCCAGACGAGGGCTGTCGAGTTGGTTTCGATGTTCGTCAGCACGAGATCCGGCTTGTAGCCGGCGGGCCGGACGAAGGAGATGTCCAGGTTCGTCACCGCCCGGTCCGTGTGGACGACGACGGGCGTCTGCCGGAGCGTGGCGTTGGTGAGCACGGCGGGGGAGTCCTGCATCGTGATGACGTATTTCACGCCGTCCGAGTCCGTTTCGGGGGGCGTTGCGATGATGCACGCGGGCAGGCGCGGGCCCTTGTGGCGGACCAGGCGGGAACCCTCCGCGCGGGCGTTCTTGTCGATGGCGACCGTGATGTTGTAGAGGAAGGCGTCGTCGCCGTTGTACACGTTGGGCATGGTGAAGGCCATCTGGCATTCGCCCCGGCCGTCGTTCCACTCTCCCTCGCGCGGCCACGAGAAGTCGCGCGGATCCCACTGGACCTCGACCGGGTCGCCGCGTTCGGAGGAGGCGGAGTTGGTGGTGTTGATGTAGACGGTGGTGGCGGCGAACACGTCTTCGGGGCGGACGTTTTCGCCCGAGACCAGGTTGCCGGTGAAGCGGACCCAGACCTTCCATCCGGCTTCCACCAGCGTCTTCGATTCGTCGGTCGCCGGCCAGCTGACATAGACGTACTCCGGATCGCCGTTGGCCTTGACGGTGCGGGGGATTTCCGTGACGTGGAGGGCGTCGAGGTCGTCCTCGGCGGGGCTGGTGGCGCTCCACCGGTTGGTGGGGGCGCTCGACCACTCCCAGAGGCGCACGCGGATGGTGGCGTCGCGGTTGCTCGGGGCGATGCCGTTGTAGTTGAAGGCCCACACCTTGGGGAGGGCGGTGTTGGTCGCCATGTCTTCGGTCCAGGTGCCGACGGGTTCCGCTTCGGCCCATTCGACGCGGCCGGCGGCGTTCGTCCCGTTGCCGGGACCGTCGTTGCCCGCGGAGGCGTCGGTGATGTGGTAATAAACCTTTTCCACCGTGCGGTCGGTCTGCACGGCGACCCGGTAGCTCTTGCCGTCGATCCGTTCGCCGTCCTGCGCGGGCCAGAGGATCCTGCCGCGCGGCGTCTCGCGGTCCATGTAGAAGGTCTGGCGGAAGGTGTTGAAGATTTCAGCGGCCTTTTCGCGGTCCGGCCAGCAGCGGACGGTGAAGAGGTGGAAGCCCTCGTCGAAGCCGGTCGTCCAGGAGGCGTAGTCGAGGTGCTTGTGGTACTGCTGTTTCGTCAGGTCGAGGCCGCCTTCGCGCGGGACGCGCCACTCGCCGGTGATCTTGGTCTTGCGCCAGACGGCGTCGGCGCTGCCCGGCCAGACGGTCTCCCAGCCCTGGAAGCCTTTCTCCGTGTCGCCCTGGAGGGCGGCGCCGCCGATCTTGTACTTGAGCACGGTGCCGTCGGGGAGCGCGGGCAGCGTGAACCGCCACCAGTCGCCGGTGAGCTTCCACTTGCCGGTGTCCTCGGCCTGCTCCCACTGGTTGCCGACCCATTCGCCGGAGACGACCGAGACGTTGCGGTCGGGGGACTTGCCCGCGCACCCGTTGGGCCAGGCGCCGTTGGTGGTGCAGTAGAGCCACGCCGCCAGGCCGTTGCCGTGGGCCATCTTCGCGTACACCACGGGGCGGCCGCCGTCGAGGGAGAACTGCGGGAAGGTGACGTCCGTCCCGGCGGGCTCTTCCCCGCCGCCGGACGAGCCGCCTTCCATCGTCGTGTAGGTCGCGTCGTTGAAATAGACCTGCGCCCTTTCATCGGACTGCGAGCCGTTCATGTACACCTTGTAGGCCGCGATTTCCCGCGTGTCCGCGAAGCCGGCCCCGGCGAAGTCGCCGCCAAGGCGCGTGGTCCCGGAAACTTCGTATCCCGTGTCCGTCCGCGAGAGGGACACCTGGAACGCCTGCGGGGAGGAGTCCTCCCCGGGATACTCTTCGCTCCAAATCCCGGACTCGCCGCCGCCTTCCCAGTAAATGACGGGGGAATGCCCCATCTGGATGGCGAAAATCTTCCCGCCGGAGGCATCCAGGAGCTCGAACCCGCGGTAGGAACCGTCGATGCCGGAATCGAAGTTGAAGCCGAGCGTGATGGAGAAATTGGATACCGCCGCGCCTTCGGCCAGATCGAGCCGCCGGGTGACGGTCACGCCGCAGGTGCTGTCGGGATTGGCGTACAGTTCGTAGGCGGCGCCCTCGAAGCCTTCGATGCCCGCGGCGTCGGCGGGGGACTCGACATAGCCGCCGGCATAATGCTCCCCGTCGCCGGTTCCGTACACCTCGACCTGCCACTCCTTGAAGCCGTCGATGGCGGCGGCGGGCCAATCGCCGGTTTCGCCCGCGTGGTCGGTGCAGGTCGCCCCGACGGCGGCCGCCGCTTTTTGGGCGGGCGAGGCGGTGGTGTCGCGGTAGGTGCCCGTGCCTTCCGGGTCGTGGTAGAGGAAGGAGGGGTTCTTCAGGTCCGTGTTGAAGGCGATGCCGTAGGAATTGGTCCAGATCCGGGCCGCACCGCCGATGGCGACCTCGTAGGTGGTCGCGTCGCCGCTCTGGAGGACGCAGCCGTGGTCGGTCGTGTGGGTGTCCTTCGCGGCGAACACTTCGGCCCAGGTGCGCTGGATGAAATAGCTGTCGATGTTCTCGAACCCGAGGAAGCAGTCGCGGGCGGCGCCCGGCGGGTTGTCGCGGGGGTCCTTGGCCGCCTCTCCCTCGATGTCGCTGCGCGTTCCTTCGATGCCGTTGCCGAAATCCATGCCGCCGTCGAGGCGCGCCATGACGTGCTCGGCCTCGCCGTCCAGGTGGATGCCGAAGGCGACGTTGGTTCCGCGCACGACGGGAATGGCCATCGTGTAGGAGGAGTCGGTCGGGTCGGCGTCTTCGACGCCGTTGGGGTTGAAGCCGGGGTCGCCGTCCACGCCGTCCGTGCGCACGACGCCGCAGACGGGGGCGACGCGGCCGTCGTCGTACACGGTGATGACGTCGGAGAGGCCCGAGCGGGAGGTGTTGGTGCACCCGGCGGCGTAGTCGGCGGCTCGGACGGCGGCGGCCCAGTACTCGCTCGGGTCGGGGTTCTTGTAGCCCCAGAGCGCGTAGCTGCTTTTGGGGATCCAGACCTTGCCCGCGCGCAGGTCGCCGGCGGTGGCGTAGGGGGCGTCGTCGGTCCCGCCCTCCCAGTGGGTCATGTAGTCGGGATAGGTGGAAGCGTAGTTGTAGAGGTAGTCGCCGTCGGGGTAGCTCCCGCCCGTCCAGATGGTCTGCCCGTCGTCCCGGTGCGAGTTGAACATGACCAGCACCCGGTTCCATGGCCAGCCGCCGCCGCGTTCCCACGCGATGAAGTTGCCGGGCTGGGGATCGAGGGTGCAGGCATTGTCGTCGTACATCGCGAAGTTTTCGTGGACCTTGAGGAGCGTCGGGATCTGGCTCTGGCCCCACTGACCGAGGTAGTCCGTGCAGGCCCAGCGGGGGAACGCGCCGCCGGAACCGGGCAGCACCGCGGCGCGGTTGTTGCCGTCGGTGTAGACGAGGCCGAGGCCGCTGCGCATGTAGTAGTAGGCGTGGTGGAGCTGCTTGCGGTCCACGTGGTCGTCGTCGTGGCTTTGCGCGTGCATGACGCCGTGGTCCGGACCGAAGCCCGCATGGCCGGGCCATTCGAAGCCCCAGAGCTGGTTGAACTTGAACGCGTTGTCGAGGGCGGAGCGCAGGTCGCTGTCCACCAGCCGCATCCCCGCGTCGATGTACGGCTGTTGGGCCGGCTGGCCGCCGAGATGCTCGCCGAAGGCCATCAGGTCGTCGCGGGGCCCGTCGTTGGAGAAGACCGTGTTGCGGTGGTTGGTCCAGTCGTTGAAACCGCGGGTCATGTTGAACTGCCACTGGGCCTGGCCGAGGTAGCCGAAGTCGGATTTGTCCTTGTCCGCCCCGTAGGCGTCGCCGAAGAACTCGTATGGCACGTGCTTGACCGCGTCCAGGCGCAGGCCGTCCACGTGGGTCGCGTCGATCAGCCAGCGGACGGCGCGGTTGAGGTACTCGTCCACCTTCTCCGCGTAGAAGTTGGGGTAGTTTTCGATGAGCGCCATCGAGACGCCGTTGGAGGCGTCGTTGGCGGCGAACCAGGCGGAATGCTCTTCGATGAGGGCCTTGGTGGCCGGGTCATCGGGGTTCCAGGCGGAGTTGCCGAAGCCGGTGTAGAGGTTGAAGCCGTTGTCCGGGGCGGTGTTCTGGAGGGCGCCGTCGCCGGGGGAGTAGTCCTCGTTCCGCTTCCAGGGGACGGGCATGCGGTCGAAGAGCTTCCACGTGTCCTCCTTGCGGTAGGCGTGGCGGACGATGTAGGGCTTCGGGTACTTTTGTCCCATCTCGTCTCCCCGGCCGAAGTTGCCGTTGTGGGGCGTGCCGTCGATCCAGATGTTCTCGTGGGCGATGTCGATGAGGCCCGAGAGCGGGCGGTACATGACGTCCCAGGCGGTTTCGCCGCCCCACACGATTTCGGGCCACATGCGGTAGTAGCCGTCGGACGTGACGCTGAGGTGGAAATCCTCGGCGACCATGCCGGGGTAGACGTCGACGGGGGTGGTTTCGTTGCAGCCGGGCACGTCGTAGGCGCGGTGGTTCATGACGTTGTCGAAATAGACGCGCATTCCGAAGCGGTGGGCGACGTCGATGAGGTTGAGCAGGTCGGCCTTGGTGCCGTAGCGGGTGGGGTACTGGCCGCGGAGGTCGGTCGAGCCGATGTCGAAGGGGTCGTACAGGTCGTACCCGACGGACATCCCGCCGTTGGCCTTGGTGGGCGGCGGAATCCAGAGGGCGGAGTACCCGGCCTCGGCCATTTCGGGGATGCGCGCGGCGATCTCGTTGTGCGACAGGTTGAAACACTGGAGGATGGCCTCCGCCCGCGCGGAAGGAAGGAACACGCCGGAAGGGAACAGCGCGGAGAGGACGAGAACGGCCACCGCGGAATGACGGGCGAACGGTTTCATGTGTACGGCTCCTTCCTGGAAGACGAACCTCCGGCGGGTACCGGACTTCCGCCTTCTGAAGACATTTTACCCCCCGGGCGCAAAAGCGCAATCCCGGATTTCCGCCCGCCGGAAAGCCGCGGACCCCGGAAATTTTGAGATTACGGAAATAACGGTGGATTTTCCCCTTTTCCGGGCATGGTTCCGCCCATGAATAGAGCGGTTCAAGAAAAGGCATGGCCAATTCAGAATAGGAAAAACTCCGATTTTTTCCCCCCATTCCCGCCCCTTGTCCCGGGGTCAGTCCCCGCCGGCGGCCCCGCCTTCCCGGAGCCCGCGCAGGGCGAGGCAGTGGGAGAGATTCGCGGCGGCGGCGGGGTTGTCCGGGGAGAGTCCGAGTGCGGTGCGGAGGAGGCGCTCGCTTTCGTCCAGGTTGCCGCGGCGGCCTTCGAGGACGCCCCAATCGATCCATGCGTGGACCGCGCGGGGATTGGCCTCGGTGGCGGCCTTGTAGAAGGCGGCCGCGGCATCGGTGTCGCCGTGCTCCTCCGCGGTCAGGCCCAGCCAGGTGGCGGCGGTCGCGGAATGAGGATTCTGGAAGTACGCGGCGGTCCAGAGGGTTTCCGGGGTGCGCCACTGCCCGATGCGGCAGACGAGGAGGGCGGCGTAGAGGAGGGCCACCGCGGCGGTGCCGACACGGCGGGTGCCCGGCGTCTGCTGCTCGAACAGCCACGCCGCGAGGAGGGCGAAGCCGGGGACGATGGGGTAGAGGTAGCGGTCGGCGACGGGGTGGTAGAGGGGCCAGAGGTTCGAGACCGGCAGGAACCACACCGCGATCCAGCCCAGCCCCAGCGCGACCGTCGGGAGACGCCGCCGCGCCTTCCACGCCGCGATCCCGCATGCCGCCATCCAGAAGAGGCCCATCCAGAAGCGTCCGTCCGCCGGCGACGCCACCGCGTCGAAGTGCGGGGTCACGTTCAGCGGCCACGGAACCAGGAGGTAGCGGAGGGTGCGGGTCCAGAGCGCCGGCAGCGACCACAGGTTCTCCGGCACCCGCAGCGACTCCCCGTTCCACCCGCCCGACGCCGCCTGGAGCGCCGTCGGCAGTGCCGCCCACAGCACGAAGAATCCCGCCGCCAGGGCCGCGGCCGCCCCCGCCAGCCCCCACGCCGCCCTGCGTCGCGGGAACGCTCCCGGATACGCCGCCAGCAGCAGTCCCGCCGCCAGCGGCCACGCCAGTGCCGTCTCCTTCGAAAGCAATGCCAGCGCCAGCGCCGCCAGCACCGCCGCGCCCCGCAAGGCCGCCATCGCCCGGGTCCGGCACTCCGTTGTTCCCGCCGCCCGCAGCCACGCATGCAACGCCACGAGCGACCAGAACAAACACAGCACGTCCGCCCGGAATCCCGGCGCGTGCACCGCTTCCACCAGCACCGGGTGCAACGCGAACAGCACGGCCGTCAACCCCGCCAGTTCGCGCCGCCCCGCCAGCCGTCCTACCAGCCCCGCCAGCAACAGCGCGTTCGCCAGATGCAGCACCAGGTTCGTCGCGCGCCATCCCGCCGGACGGAGGCCGCAGAGCGCGCGGTCGAGGAAGTAGCTCGCGAGCACCGCCGGGCGCCGCCCGTTCAGCACGTCCGGATCGGCCAGCGTACCGCCGGACAGCACCCGCCCCGCGTTCGCGCCGTCCTCCAGGAAGGGATTTTCGGCAATCATGCCGATGTCGTCGTACAAAAACGGATACGACAACCCATGCAGCCACGGCACAACCATGACCACGCCCAACAAAACCCACTGGAAAAGACGTTTCATTCCCCGCATTCCACAAAAATGGCGGAGAGAGTGGGATTTGAACCCACGGACCGCTCAACACGATCGCCTGATTTCGAGTCAGGTGCCTTAGGCCGCTCAGCCATCTCTCCGCAAGATGGCGGTTCTTTTAGCGCATCCCCCCCGGAAAGGCAATCCGATTTTGCCGTCAGGTGCCGGCGAGGAGGTCGGCCAGGAAGGCGGGCGCGGCCGGATCGCCCTCGGGTGGGGCGAAGGGGGCGGCCTCGTCGGGCGTCATCGGCACGTAGGGGCCGGCCTTTGCCTCGAAGAACACCGTGTCGGGTTCCAGGCAGGCGAAGGTATGCCAGGTGCCGTGGGGGACGTCCACCGCCATGCCCGGTCGGAGCGTCTCGCGGCGCACGACGGTCCCGCCGTCATCGAAGAAGACCGCCAGCATCGCGCCCCGAAGCAACACCAGCGTCTCGTCCTTGGACGGCTCCAGATGCCGGTGTGCCCGGACGTAGGTGCCGGGTTGCAGGGCGTTGAAGAGACGGTGGCAGGGATAGTCGTTCGAGGCGTGCAGGTTGGAGTTCTTCCGCAGGCGAGGCGAGGAAGCCGCCTCCCGGCAGAGGGCGTCGAGGAAGGCCGCATCCGCGATGCGGACGGCCGACGGATCCGCGCCCGGGATCATGGCACCACCGCGATGGGTTGGGACGACTGCCAGAGGCCGTGCAGATTGCAGTAGGCCAGCGCCTGCAGGGTACCGCCTTCCGCCAGCTGCACGTCCGCCGAGAAGCGCGGGTGCGACACCGCGGGACCCGGAGCGCCCGTCATGGACGCGCCGTGCGCGGCGAACTCCGCGCGGGCCAGCTCGATGGCCTGGCGTCCGCCCGCGGGCAGGTAGTACAGGGCCATCCACGCGATGTGGTGCTGGGGCGTGTTGGGGTGGGCGATGGCCGCGCCCAGATGGATCGTGGCCGTGAACACTTCGCCGGCCCGCACTTCCGCGGGCGCGTCGATCATCGGCGCATGCTTTTCCGACTTCCAATCGGCGCTCTGGATGGTTGCGCTCAGTTCGCTCATCGTCTTTCCTTTCGCGTTGGATTGCCTGTTGTCCGGTTCCCATCATGCCATGCCCGGGGCCGGGCGTCGATGCCCAATTTCGCGCCCGGTCCTCCCCGGGCGCATCTCCTTGTGCGGGTTTTGCGGTTTTTGTGCGTGCGCGGGTTTTTTAGGGTTGGACTTTTGGGGGAAAGATGACGTAAAGTGGCGAGTTGGATGAATGGTATCCACCAACTGAGAAGGCCTGCTGTCCGCGGCGGGGACGTTCGCGGTGGCGGGAGCTTTGCGCTTTGCGGCGGAGGGATGGGGTAAACGATGGAATCGGCGCTGGAAAGGTTGGTTGCCGCGGTGGAATATCCGGAGTCGCTTCCGGCAGGGGCCCGCTCGGCCACGCTGCAGGTGGACGGCGGGGAGGTCTTCGCCGAGGAGACGGGGGGACGCATCCGGCTGGCCCGGAAACTGACGGAGGACGCGGGGGAATGGCCTCTGCTCGCGGCGTGCGCGCCGGGCCGGATGCTCCGCGAGGAGGCGACGCTGGCGGCGGGGCCGGTACCGGGCGACCGCAGCGGTAAATCGGCTTGTTTCCTGTGGCAGGACGCCCCGGCCGGCACGGACGGGATCGGCATGCGCCGCCTGCTGGAATCGTTCCTGAATTCGTGCGATTGGTGGCGGGAGCGGACCGCGGAAGGGCGGTCGGCGGGCGAAGCGGAGGCGGTGCCCGCGCCCGCGGAGACGATCATCAGGCCTTAGGGAGTGACGCGGAAGATGTCGAAGTTGTTCCAATCGGTACGGACCGGGCTGGCCCTCTTGCTGGCGGCGGCGTGTCTGCGTCCCGCGGCCGCGCAGGAGCCGGCGGCGGCGGAAGCGGAACCGGCGGCGGAAGCGGCCGCGGCGCCCCGCCCGTCGCGCATCCCCTGGAAGACCCCCACCTACACGCTGGTCGCCAACGGCATGGACCTGCGCGCGGCGCTGGACACGTTCGCGGTGGCGCAGGGGCTCTCGGCGGTGATGTCGGGCGGCGTGTCGGGGTCGTTCTCGGGGTCGTTCCAGGAGGTCTCGCCGGCGGAGTTCCTGGACCGCATCGCCACGGTCCACAACCTGGTGTGGTACTACGACGGCGCCGCCCTCTATTTCTACGGTGCCGGCGAAATCCGCACGATGCTGCTGGACCTGCAGTACATGAAGGCCGGCGAGGTCCGCGACATGCTCGCCGAACTCGGCGTGGAGGACGAGCGCTTCCCGATCAAGACGACGTCGAACGACGAGCTGATCATGGTGTCGGGCCCGCCCCGCTACGTCGCGCTCATCGCGGAACTCGTCGCCAAGGCCGACAAGCTCAAGGAGCTGCGGACGTTCAACGAGGTCGAGACGCGCATCTTCCCGCTGGTCCACACCTGGGCGGAGGACGTGACGTTCAACGCCTCCAGCCCGGAGTCGTCGGGCAACATCCGGGGCGTGGCGAGCCTGCTGACCGAGATCATGTCGGCCGACGTGGAGGCCGCCGCCCACGTGCGGGACGCCGCGGACGGCTCGGCCTCGCTCACCCCCGTCGAGTCGGCGCTGCTCGCGGGCTTCAAGCCGGTCATCAAGCCGGAGCCGCGCCTGAACGCGGTGATCGTGCGCGACGTCGTCTCCCGCATGCCGATGTACGAGCGCCTCATCCGCCAGCTCGACGTGCCGCAGCAGCTGGTGGAGATCGAGGTGACGGTCGTGGAACTCTCCAAGGGCGACGCGCTGGACTGGCAGCTCTCGCTGGCCGGCGGCCGCAACGGCAGCGAAACCTCGTGGAGCGCGGGGCAGAACCCGGCGAACCTCTTCCCGACGGACGGACTGGTGGGCAAGGGTCTCGCGGGGGCCATCACGTACCTCGGCGACAAGTACGCGGTCAACGCCTCCCTCACCGCGCTCAAATCCAAGAACAAGGCCCGGTCCATCTCGCGCACGTCGCTGCTGACGGTCAACAACCTGGCCGCCGAGATGTCCGACTCGCAGAGCTACCACGCGCGCGTCATCGGCACCGAGGTCGCCACCCTGGAGGAAGTCTCCGCCGGCACCACCCTCCAGATCAAGCCGCGCATCCTGCAGACCGGCACCGGCCTCGTCCCCAACCAGGTCTGGCTCTCCATGCGCCTCGACGACGGCGGGTTCGAGTCGGTCACCGTCGATTCGATGCCCATGACCCGCAGCAGCGGCCTGCTCACCCAGACCGCGGTCTTCGAGGACGAATCGATCATGCTCGCCGGCTACCTCCGCGACATCGAGGAATCCGCCGGCTGGGGCATCCCCTTCCTGCGCGACATCCCGCTCATCGGCTGGCTCTTCGGCGGCTCCTCGACCAAGATTTCGACGGTCCAGCGCATGTTCATCATCTCGCCGCACGTCATCGACCTCGACCTGGAGACGCTCGGCCGCGACCAGGCCGCCCGCATGCGCGACCTGACGGTCGTCGAAGCGATGCAGGACGACGCGGACGAGGACGACCTCGAACGCCAGCGCCGCCACCTCGAACGCGACGAACTCCGCCGCCTGCGCCAGGAGCGCTCCGAGATCGACCTCGAGCGCCGCCGCGCCGAACTCGAACACGAACGCAACCTCCGCAAGCTCCGCCGCCGCGAAGAGCGCCGACTCCTCAAGGAAGACGAACGCGCCTGGCGCCTCGAAGAAGCCGAAGAAGCCGCCCGCATCCGCCGCGAAGCCGAAGACGCGGCCAACGCCGGGCCCGAACCAGCCGGGGAGGGCGGCAGCATCTGGAAGTGACGATGGAAACCCGGGTGGACATCGCGAACGGATTCGCCGTGATCGGCCCCGGCCTCTGGCTGGTGGGCGCCGCGCAGCCCGCCGCCTGCGAAGGCTCCCTCGCGCGCCGGCCCCGCCGCGGCTGGCGCGTACCCGACCGCGCCGCCCTCGCGCTGGTCGAGACCGACGCCCCCGCGCACTGCGGCTCCGCCCTCCGTCCCTTCCTGACGCACATCCCCTGCGCCGCCCCCATCTCCGCCGTATCCGAGAAAATCCTCGTCGCCCCCGCCTCCGCCCGCTCCGGCGCGGAGGTGCTGCGGCCGATCCCCTTCTCCGTCAAGGGCTCCATCTGCATCACCCGCTTCGCCCAGGCCGTCGACGAACCGACGGGCGAACACCCGGACACCCGGACACCCGGACAACCCTCCTCCTCCCCCCCCGCCGCCTGGCTCATCCTCGCGACCGTCTCCCGCACCGCGCGCGTGTCCGTCGCCGACGGCGCCACGCTCTCCGTCCGGCCCGAGTCCGTCGTGGCGTGGACGGGACCGCGTCCCAGCGGCTTCTGCCCCAAGCTGGGACTGGGCGACATCCTCCTCCCGCGCGGACCGAAGAACCTGCTGCTGCGGTTCCACGGCCCGTGCATCGTATGGCTGGAAGGCTCCGGCAAGCGCGCCGAAGCCCCCGCGAACCCCTTCATGCGGAGGGCCGTCTGATGGCCTTCGATGCCGCCCAGATCCTCCGCCAGACCTACGCCGCCGGCGCCGAGGCCGCCCAGATGGCCGAACTCGCCCGCGCCGCCGAGCCCCCGCCCGCCGCACCGGCCCGCGGCGAACTGATGGGCACTGCCGTCGTCATGGAAGCCGATCCCGAGGCCGAGCTGATGGATTCGATGGAAGAGCTCTCCTTCCAGTTCGAGGAAAAGACCGCGAAGCGCCTGGCCGAGCGCCGCATGGGTCCCCTCCAGGGCTCCCGCGCCACCTTCGTGCGCGCCCTCGAAGCGTGGATGTCGATGATGCCCGACATGCCGGGCCGCGAACGTCTCGACCGCTCCGTGCAGAACCTCCGCCGCGCCATGCAGTCCGGGACCCTTCCCGACCCCGACGCCCTCCTCAAGGAACTCGCGCGCGAGTCCCGCGACCCCAGCCACCAGTTCGCGATGCTCGACCTGATGGAGCAGATGCTCGCGGAAGGCGAAACCCAGATCCTCGACCTCGTCCGCCGCACCCGCACCCAGCTGATGGCCGAGAAAGGCCCCGACATCAAGGCCGGCATCAACCTCGCCGAGGAAGTCAACGCCCGCGCCACCACCCCCGGCGAGATGCAGGAACTCCGCGACCTCTACCGCAGCGAAGTCGTCGGCTTCACCAAGGTCCAGGACTGCTTCCGTTCCCTCCTCGCCCAGCGCGGCCCCTCCGGCCTCGCCGACGCCATCGCCTTCCTCATCGCCGGCTGCGGAAAGGACCTCGCCGCCCAGTCCCCCTCCATGGAACGCGCCGAACTCGGCCGCATCCTGACCGATCTCCAGTGCGTGCAGGTCCTCCAGACCGTGCTCGACTCCCTCTCCAAACTCTCCGTGCGCATGGGCGTCCAGTTCGCCGACCCGTGCCTGCTCGACGGCCAGCAGCTCACCGGGCAGGTACTGGAGCTGACCGAGCGCACCTTCGTCCCGCCCGAAGCCATCGCCCACCTGCTCGGCGAGTGCGGGATGCGCAAGCTGCTGGCCCAGATGGACTTCACCCGCGAGCTCACCCGCCTCTTCCGCCAGCTTTCCCCGCGCCTCTTCGCCAAGGAAGGCGACCGCCAGCGCCTCGTCGACGCCGCCCAGGAACACCTCGACGGCCTCATCGCCCAGGAGAACGAACAAGAGGAGGCCGCCTCGTGAGCGCTCCCGTCTGGATGGAATCCCTCGTCCGCGAATTCGGAAAGGGCGCCGGTCTCCCCGACCTGGCGCTGAATGACCGCGGCACGGCGGCGCTGGCCTTCGAGAACGGGGCGTCCCTGCGCTTCGAGTACGCCGAAGGCACCCTGGCCGTCTCCATGACCGTTCCCTCCCGCATCGACGCCGCGCACGCGGCCGCGATCCTGTCCCAGGCCCATCCCGACGCCCGCCGCGGCGCCTTCCGCATCCGCGCCGGCTACCTCGCGAACCGCGGCCGCGCCATCTTCGCGGTGCGCCTGGCCGAACGCGAGGCGACGTTGCCTCTCCTCGACCAGGTCTTCGCCGCCCTCTGGGCCGCGGCCCGTGAATACGGAGGTGCCGCATGGCACTGAACATCAGCCGCACCACCGAGCCCCTGCGCTTCGATACCGGCATCGGCAACGCCTCCTTCGCCGAGGTCATGGACTCGCCCGCCGCCGGGCAGCCCCAGAAGCCGCTCATGCCCGGCTCCACCACCGTATCCCAGGCCGTCGACGCCCTCTTCCCGACCGACAAGGCCGTCGGCGACCAGATCATGGCCGCCCTCGTCGCCGCCAATCCCACCACCCTGCGCACGCCGCGCGGCTTCCTGGCCGCCGCCCGCTCCGCCGCCCGCGCCCTGCGCTCCCGCCGCAGCACCGCCGCCGACGCCGCCGCGCACGAAATCGAAACCCTCCTCGCGGACGCCGACCTCTTCGAGCGCTGCCGCCTGGCCCTGTTGGAGACCTGACCATGGGACGCGGCTTCTCCAACATCGTCAACATCCTCTCCCGCTTCGGCGACCTCGTCCTCGCGGCGCTCGTCGTATGCATCATCGGCCTGCTGATCATCCCGCTGCCGGCGCCGGTGGTGGACCTGCTGATTTCGGTCAACATCATGCTTTCGACGGTCCTGCTGATGCTGTCCCTCTACCTGCCGCGCGCGCTGGCCTTCTCGACCTTCCCGTCGATGCTGCTGTTCACCACCCTCTTCCGCCTCGCCCTGAACGTCACGACCACCCGCTGCATCCTCCTGCACGGCTCCCAGGACCCCAACGCGGCCGGTTCCATCATCCAGACGTTCGGCAACTTCGTCGTCGGCGGCAACTTCGTCGTGGGCGCGGTCATCTTCCTGGTCATCACCATCGTCCAGTTCGTCGTCATCGCCAAGGGCGCCGAGCGTGTCTCCGAAGTCGCGGCCCGCTTCACCCTGGACGCCATGCCCGGCAAGCAGATGTCCATCGACGCCGACATGCGCGCCGGCGCCATCGACATGGAGACCGCCAAGCAGCGCCGCGCCGAACTCTCCCAGGAATCCCAGCTCTACGGCGCCATGGACGGCGCCATGAAGTTCGTCAAGGGCGACGCGGTCGCCGGCATCATCATCACCGCCATCAACATCATCGGCGGCATCCTCATCGGCATGCTCATGTACGGCCACGACGCCGCCTGGTGCCTCAAGCGCTTCGGCATCCTGACCATCGGCGACGGCCTCGTCTCGCAGATTCCCGCCCTGCTCATCTCCATCACCTCCGGCGTCATCGTCACCCGCGTCGGCGACGAAAACGCCAAGCCCCTCGGCCAGGACATCGTCAACCAGATCTTCGCCCAGCCCCGCTCCCTCCTCCTCGGCGCCGTGATGATCGCCCTCATCGGCTGCATCCCGGGCTTCCCCAAGCCGCAGCTCTTCGGCCTGGCGATCGTCGTCGGCGCCATCGGCTCGGCCCTCATGCACAAGGCCAAGCTCGCCGCCGCGGCGGCCGCCCGCCAGGAAGACCCCCTCGCCGCCGCCGCCCCGTCCGGCGAAGGCGCGCCCAAGCCCAAGCGCAAGGCCGGCGACGACTTCTCCATGGTCACGCCGCTCACCGTGGACATCGACGCCGACATCCGCACCGCCCTCTCCTACGAGACCCTCAACAACCAGATCATGGACATCCGCCGCGCCCTCTACCACGACCTCGGCGTACCCTTCCCCGGCATCAACCTCTCCCTCGACCCCGCCCTCAAGGAGGGCCGCTACCGCCTGCTCGTCAACGAAGTCCCCGTCTCCGAGGGCGCCCTCCGGCCCGGACACGTCTTCGCCCTCGAAGACGCCGAGAACCTCACCGCCGTCGGCGTCCCCTTCGAGACCGGCCGCCCCTTCCTCTCCGGCCACGAAACCTGCTGGGTCAAGGAAGAAGACAAGACCCGCCTCGACGAATCCGGCGTCCAGTCCCTCGACCTCGGCGGCGTCCTCTCCTACCACCTCTCCGGCGTCCTCCGCCGCTACGCCCACGAATTCCTCTCCCTCCAGGAGACCCGGCTCCTCTTCGACCACATGGAAAAGGAGGCCCCCGAACTCGTCAAGGAAGTCCAGCGCGTCCTGCCCCTCCAGAAGATCACCGACGTCCTCCAGCGCCTCGTCCAGGAAGGCATCTGCATCCGCGACCTCAAGCGCATCTGCCAGACCCTCGTCGAATGGGGCCAGAAGGAAAAGGACACCGTCCTCCTCGTCGAATACGTCCGTTCCGCCCTCTCCCGCTACATCTCCTACAAATTCTCCGGCGGGCAGAACATCATGGCCGCCTACCTCCTCGACCCCTCGCTGGAGGAGAAGATCCGCAAGTCCGTCCGCCAGACCTCCGGCGGCTCCTACCTCGCGATGGATCCGTCCACCGTCCGCGCCATCCTCTCCGTCGTCAAGCGCACCATCGGCGACCTCGAGAAGATTCCGCAGAAACCCGTCGTCATCGTTTCCGTGGACATCCGCCGCTACTTCCGCAAGATGATCGAGAAGGACTACTACGAACTGCCCGTCCTCTCCTTCCAGGAGCTCTCCTCCGAGATCAACATCCAACCCCTCGGGAGGCTTAAACTGTGAGCGCCCTCCTCAAAATCGTCCAAGGCCCCAACGCCGGCGCCGAAATCGCCCTGCCCGACGGCATCGAAATCACCCTCGGCAAAGCCGACACCTGCGACATCGTCCTCGCCGATCCCACCTTGCCCGACGCCCTGATGACCCTCTCCGCCACCTCCGGCGACGTCACCCTCGACGGCACCCCCCTCGAACCCTACCACGTCGTCGTCCGCGGCTCCACCGCCCTCGCCGTCGGCCCCGATGCCGCCGCCTGGTCCCCCCTCGTCTATCCCTCCCCCGAGCCCCCCGCCACCCCCGCCGACGACCCCGCCACCACCCCCACCATCGCCCCCCCTCCCGCCCCGCCCGCCGAGCCGGCCGGACCCGAGACCCCGCCGCCCGCGAAGAAATCCCGCCTGCCCCGCTTGATCCTGGTCCTTGCGGCCCTCCTCCTGCTGCTGCTCCTCCTCGTCTGGCTCGTCCGCGCCTGCACCCGCACCCGCACCCCCCGCGAACCCACCCCGGCCGAAGCCGCCGAAGCCGCCGCCCGCACCCTTTCCGACCTCGCCGACCGCTACGGCCTCTCCATCGACGACACCGGCCCCCGACCCCTCCTCGCCGGCAACTTCGCCACCCGCGCCGAACGCCTCGCCGCCACCGCCGAACTCTACTCCGCCATCCCCGGCGTCACCCTCGACCTCACCGACGACGAAACCCTCCGCACCGCCGTCGCCGACTCCCTCTTCACCTCCGGCGAAACCGGCCTGACCGTCACCTCCGTCACCGGCCGCTCCGCCGTCCTCGGCGGCACCGCCGCCTCCCCCGACACCCTCTCCGCGGCCCTCGACGCCCTCCGCGCCGACGTCCCCCGCCTGGACGCCATCGACACCGACGCCGTCACCTTCCGTTCCCCCGGCACCCCCGCCGTCCTCCCCGCCGCCGATCCCGACGCCACCGCCGCCCGCCGCCGCCGCAACGCCCGCGCCGCCGACGCCTCCAATCCCAACCTCCCCGTCTGCGGCATCCTCTCCACCCCCTATCCCTGCCTCGTCCTCCAGAACGGCACCCGCGTCTTCCCCGGCGCCGCCTTCGGCAACTCCGTCGTCCAGTCCATCGGCCCCGACTCCGTCGTCCTCGCCACCACCAACGGCACCTTCACCTGGAAACCATGACCGACACCTCCCCATCCGAACCCGTCCTCCTCCTCGACATCGAGAAGGAACTCGCCGGCCCCGACCGCGACGCCGCCCTCGCCCGCCACGACGCCGTCCTCGCCGACCTCGCCCGCCGGGTCGACGACGCCCTCCGCCAGGGCCTCCCCCCCGACGAATATGCCCGCGCGGAAGCCCTCCGCGAAGCCAACACCGTCGCCCGCAAGATCCTCCGCCTCGCCGTCCGCGGCCCCGCCGCCCCACAGGAGCCTTGAGTTCCATGGAAAACCGATTTAAAAAAGAAAACAAAAAACAAAAAGGAAGGGCTTGACCGCCCGACCGGAAACCCCCAGGAGAACAAACCATGATTACAACCGTCCACGAACCCGGCACCTTGTGCGAAATCGTCGACAACGAAAACACCATTTCGCGCATCCCGAGCGAAGTCGCGCTGGACAGCGTCATCCACTCGGATAACGTCTACAACGCGATGCTGAACGCCGCCTGCACCATGGAAGAGCGTCTGGCCACCTCCCTGAAGACCTACCAGGAGCACCCCGACGTCCAGGCCAACCTCCAGCAGCTGCAGTACGACCTGCAGATGTGGAACCTGGCCCTCACGACCATGTCCAACATCAACAAGAACATGGGCGACGCCCTCAACCAGATCGCCTCCAACTTCCGTTGATGCCCCGATGTTCGACCTCCTGCCCCAGGAAGCGCGGCTCCTGCTCAACGTGGCGCTGATGGCCATCGGCCAGAACCGCTTCCAGTCCGCCGAGAAAATCCTCGGCGTCCTGGAGAAGTTCCGGCCCGCGGAACCCTCCGTGGCCTCCGCCAACGCCATCCTGCGCATCAGCCGCCTCGACTTCCAGGGCGCGGTCGACTACATCGACGAAGAAGCCTTGCCGCGTTTCCCCGACTCGGCCATGCTTCTTGCCTTCAAGGGAATGGCCCTCCTCCGGATGAACCGCGAAGCGGAAGCAAGAGGGCCCCTCTCCATGGCTGCCGGCCAGTCCGCCGATCCGGCGGCGGCTCGCCTGGCGGCCGATCTCATCCCCAACTGAGATCCCCGCGCCGCAACGCAACCCCCGAACCCCGGCATCCCCATGAGCGAAATCCTACCCGTCGAAGCCATCCGCGCCGCCTACGCGCAGCCCACCCTCGACCCCGCCCTCGACCCCGCCTCCGGAGTCCCCTCCGCCGCGCCCGTCGCCGACCCCGCGGCCGTCGCCCGCTTCCAGGCCGTCATGGATGCCGACCCCGTCGCCGCCGCCGATCCCATCCCCTTCGCCGCCGAGGCCAACGCCGCCTGGCGCACCGCCCAGGGCGACAACCAGACCCTTCTCCACCGCATCCGCACCCTCGCCGGCCTGACCCGTTCCCCCACCGCCATCGAACTCCTCGAACTCCAGTACGACGTCGCCAACCTCGCCTTCCAGCAGGAAGTCATCACCAAAGTCGCCGACAAGACCTCCACCGCCGTCCAGACCCTCATCAAGAACCAGTAAATGCCCCTCTCCCCCTCCATCCCCTCCACCTCTCCCGAGGGTGGGCCGTCGGCCCACCCCTCCTCCCCCTCCAAAGGAGCCCCCATGACCCACCGCGCTCTCGCCACTCGCCTCTCGTCACTCGCCACTCTCCTTGCGGCCACCCTCCTCCTCACCGGCTGCGACCAGCAGACCACCCTCCACGCCGGCCTCCCCGAACAGCAGGCCAACCTCGTCATGGCGGCCCTCATCGACTCCGGCATCCCCTGCCACAAGGCCCCCGGCGACGAAGGCACCTGGAACGTCACCGTCTCCGAGGCCCGCTTTGCCGAAGCCGTCAACCTCCTCGAACGCCGCGGCCTTCCCCGCCGCGACTACCAGGGCCTCGGCGAAGTCTTCAAGAAAACCGGCATGATTTCCTCCCCCTCCGAAGAACGCATCCGCTTCATGGACGCCCTCGCCCAGGACCTCTCCCGCACCATCGCCTCCATCGACGGCGTCGTCGACGCCCGCGTCCACATCGTCCTGCCCGAGAACGACCCCTTCGCCCGCAACACCCTTCCCTCCTCCGCGGCCGTCGCCGTGCGTTCCCGGTGGGACGCCGACGTCTCCGAGTACGTCCCGGCCATCAAGGGCCTCGTCAAGAACGCCATCGAAGGCCTTTCCGCCGACAAGATCATGGTCACCGTCTTCCAGGATCCACCGCCCCGTGTCCCCTGACGAACGCCAGTTCCTCCTGACCGCCGCATGGCTCTTCCTCCGGCACGGACAACGAACCCGCGCCCGGGCCGTATGCGAAGCCTTGCGCGAAGAAGACCCCCGCGACGGCACCACCGCCGCCGCCCTGGCCGAACTCCTCCTCGATGAAGGCGCCCCCTCCCGCGCCCTCGACATCCTCCGCGACGCCGACATCCCGCCCTCCCTTTCCCACGCCGCCGCCGTACTCGAAACCCGCGCCCTCCGGGCCCTCGGCCGCAACGCCGAAGCCGCCGCCCGCTGGACCCGCCACCTCGAATCCCGCAAAGGTTCCGCCCGACAATGGATGGCCTGATCGACATCGCCTCCGCCCGCACCCTCGTCGCCGCCCCCCTCTGGCCCCGCATCCGCGACTTCCTCTGGAACTTCCCCTCCCAGATCCACCCTTCGTGGTTTGACCGTTTGACCGTCGGACCGTTGGACCGCTTCCTCCCCCCGCCGGACTCCCGCACCTCCGGACAGCCGGCCCCCCGGCTTCCTTCCCGCATCGCCCGCTGGCTCTGCACCGAACTCTCCGTCGAACCCTGCTTCCACGACTTCCCCTCCACCGACCTCTCCCGCCTGCTTCTCCTCGACGCCGCCACCCTCGGCTCCATCGCCGCGTGGCTGGGCGCCCTTTCCACCGCCGACGCCCTCCGCCGCGTCACCCGCGGACCCGACGTCGCCGCCCTCAAGGCCGCCCTTCCCGGCACCTATCCCGCCCTCTTCGCCTACACCGCCTACTTCGCCAAGACCCTCCCCCCCACCGCCACCGACACCGCCCCCTCCGCCATCCTCGCCCTCGGCCACACCCTCCTCTTCTCCTCCCTCTCCCCCCTCCCCCCCCCGCTCCTCCACCGCCTCCGCCTCAAACTCCCCGCCGACGCCCCCGCCCCCTCTTCTTCCCCCAACGATCCAACGATCCAACGATCCAACGCCCCAACGATCCACAACGCCATCAAACTCCTCCTGAAACTCCGTTTCCCCGAGGCCCACGCCCTATGCTTCTCCTGAACAACCCCCGCGTCCCCCTTTCCACCGACCGCCGCCTCGTCAAGGCCGCCGACGCCGCCACCGCGCGCAGCGCCGCCGACATCCTGGCCGCGGCCGAAGCCGAAGCCGCCCGCATCCGCGAAGAAGCCAAGGCCGCCTTCGAAGCCGAAAAACAGCGCGGCTACGAAAAAGGCCTCGCCGACGCCAAGCTCGAAATGGCCATGAAGAAGCTCGAACTCGTCGACTCCTCCGTCGCCTTCATGGAGAGCGTCGAACGCAAGATGGCCGACGTCGTCCTCAAGGCCCTCAAGACCTTCACCGTCGAAGTCGGCGACGAAGCCATGGTCCTGCAGATCGTCCGCAAGACCATGAACGCCGTCATCCGCACCCAGCGCACCGTCACCCTCAAGGTCGCGCCCGAGATGAAGCCCGTCGTCGCCGCCCGCGTCGCCGGACTCAAGGCCGCCTATCCCACCATCGAGACCCTGGACGTCGTCGAAGACCCCCGCCTGACCGGCACCGCCTGCGTCCTCGAAACCGAAGCCGGCGCCGCCGACGCCTCCGTCGAAACCCAACTCGCCGCCATCGAGCAATCCATCAAGAGGCATCTCGGAAAATGACGGAACCCGGAAACGGAGCAATGCCCGGCGCGAAAAACGCGATCGTGGTCTACCAGCCGAACGAAACGATCCGGCTGGAAACCCTGTATTCCAACGAGAGCATCTGGCTGACCCAACTGAAGATCGCCGAGCTTTTCGGCGTGCAAAAGGCGGCCGTCAGCAAGCACCTGAAGAACATCTTCGCGACCGGCGAACTCGACCGGGCGGCAACGGTTTCCAAAATGGAAACAGTTCGTCCGGAAGGCACCCGGACCGTTGCCCGCGTCCAGGAATTCTTCAATCTCGACGCCATCATCGCCGTCGGCTACAGGGTCAATTCCCTCCGGGCCACCCAGTTCCGCATCTGGGCGACGGGCGTCCTCCGGGACTACCTCCTCCGCGGCTACGCCTTCAACCAGCGCCTCGCCCACCTCGAAGACAAAGTGGACCGCCGCCTCGCCGACCACGACCGGAAAATCGCCGGCCTGGAGGAGAAGGTCGATTTCTTCGTCCAGACCTCCCTGCCGCCCGTCCGGGGCGTCTTCTACGACGGACAGGTCTTCGACGCCAAGGCCTTCGCCGCCCGCCACGTGTGGAGCGCCAGGAAGTCGATCCTCCTCATCGACAACTGGGTGGATGTCGCAACCCTCGAACTCCTGTCGAAAAAGGCCAAGGGCGTGGCAGTCGAAATCGTCACCTCCCGCAAGGGCAACAAACTCTCCCCCGGCGACATCGCCGCGTTCAACAAGCAATACGGCGGTCTCTCCGTCCGCGAGTCCGCGAACTTCCACGACCGCTTCCTCGTCATCGACGCCAAAACCCTCTACGTCATCGGCGCCTCCCTGAAGGACATGGGCCGCAAATGCTTCGCGTTCACGAAACTGGACTCCGCGGAAATCGCGCAACTGAAGGCGAGGATATGATTCCATGAGCACCGTTTTCGACTACATCCCGCAAGTCTTGGAACGCGCCGTCGACGACGCCCAGCCCATCGACGTCAAAGGCCGCGTCATCCAGGTCGTCGGCACCATCATCAAGGCCTCCGTCCCGGGCGTCAAGATCGGCGAAGTCTGCATCCTCAGGAACCCCTGGGAAGGACTCGAAGTCCAGGCCGAAGTCGTCGGCTTCACCAAGGAAGCCGTTCTCCTCACCGCCCTCGGCGCCATGATCGGCATCAGCGCCGAGACCGAAGTCATCCCCACCCGCCGCGTCCAGATGGTCCCCGTCGGCGCCAACCTCCTCGGACGCGTCCTCGACGGCCTCGGCCGCCCCATGGACGCCGACACCAAAGGCCCCCTTCGTCCCGACGGCTACTACCCCGTCTACGCCGACTCCCCGTCCCCCCTCGAACGCCGCATCATCTCCACCCCCATCTCCCTCGGCGTCCGCGCCATCGACGGACTCCTCACCTGCGGCGAAGGCCAGCGCATGGGCATCTTCGCCGCGGCGGGCGGCGGCAAATCCACCCTCCTCGCGCAGATCATCCGCAACACCGAGGCCGAAGTCACCGTCCTGGCCCTCATCGGCGAACGCGGCCGCGAAGTCCGCGAATTCATCGAAAAGGACCTCGGCCCCGAAGGCCTGAAGAAATCCGTCCTCGTCATCTCCACCTCCGACCGCTCCGCCATGGAGCGCCTCAAGGCCGCCTACGTCGCCACCGCCATCGCCGAATCCTTCCGCGACAAGGGCAAGAAAGTCCTCCTCCTCATGGACTCCGTCACCCGCTTCGGCCGTGCCCAGCGCGAGATCGGCCTCGCCGCCGGCGAACCCCCGACCCGCCGCGGCTTCCCACCCTCCGTCTTCGCCGAACTCCCGCGCCTCATGGAGCGCGCCGGCAACTCCTCCAAGGGCTCCATCACCGCCCTCTACACCGTCCTCGTCGAAGGCGACGACATGACCGAGCCCATCGCCGACGAAACCCGGTCCATCCTCGACGGCCACATCATCCTCTCCCGCAAGCTGGCCCAGCAGAACCACTATCCCGCCATCGACATCCTCGCCTCCGTCTCCCGCTGCCAATCCGCCATCATCCCCGCCGACCACAAGGCCGCCGCCGCCAAGCTCCGCTCCCTCCTCGCCAAGTACGCCGAAGTCGAACTCCTCCTCAAGATCGGCGAATACAAGCGCGGCTCCGACCCCGAAACCGACGAAGCCATCGCCAAGAACGCCGCCGTCAACGCCTTCCTCCGCCAGGGCCTCACCGAAGCCCCCACCTACGAAGAATCCATCGCCGCCCTCAAACAAGCCGTCTCATGACCCCTCCAACCACCAAACCAACCATCAAACCATCAAACCATCAAACCATCCAACCATCTAACCATCTAACCAACCACCCCTCCAACCATCAAACCATCAAACTATCCAACCATCCAACCATCTAACCATCCAACCATCCAACCATCGTGCCCTACGCCCTCCAACCTCTCCTTGTCATCCGCGAAATGCGCGAAGACCGCGCCCGTGGCGAACTCACCGCCGCCCGCCGCGCCGTCGCCGAGGCCGAGAAAGCCCTGGCCGCGCGCCAGCGCGAGCTCACGGCCTGGGAGGAGACCAAGGAAGAGCGCCGCGACCGCATCTACGACGCCATCATCGGCCGCCCCGTCAGCCGCGACCAGATCGACATGGCCAACGAAGGCGTCGCCCGCATCGACGAAGAAGGCGTCCTCAAGGCCGACAACGTCAAACGCGCCGAAGACGAGCGCCGGCAGCGCGAAGCCGCCGCCGAGGCCGCCCGTTCCGCCCTGGCCCTGGCCATGAAAAACCGCACGAAGATCGACGAACACCGCGCCGTCTGGCAGGCCGAAGAAGCCCATGCCGCCGAAGCCCGCGAAGAAATCGAACTCGAAGACTTCACCGTCCGCAAGGAGGAAATCTGATGTTTACCCCCATCTCCATCGACTCCTCCTTCCTCTCCCTTTCCGCCGACCTTCTCCCCGACACCTCCGGCCTCACCCCCCTGACCCTCCCCGCCGACCTCCTCTCCGACCACACCCCTCCCCGCCAACAACCCTCCCCCGAAGCCATCCGCCGCTTCCAATCCGCCCTTGCCTCCGATACCCCCTCTCCCCGCCAAATCCTCTCCTCCCTCCTCCCGAGCACCCCCTCCACTCCCCCCGCTCCCACGCCCCCCCCACCGCCCGATTCCACCTCCTCTCCCCTTCCGGCCTCCGAGCCCCCGCGAGACCTTTCCTCTTTCCAAGCTCCCCCCTCCTCCTCTCCGCAACTCCCTCTCTCCGCGTCTCTGCGTGAGTTTTCTTCCCCTTCCG
>JAFXQI010000112.1 GCA_017527155.1 Kiritimatiellia bacterium | reverse complement strand
CCGCCGCAGTCGGGGTTTGGCACTCATGCCGTCGCGCGGGGAGGGGCGCACATTCGAGCCGAGGGGCCCCGGACCGCCCGCAGGGCGTGGACGGGGACACGGTTCGGGGGCGAGCAGCGCGTCCCCGACGGCACCCCCCGCCCCCCCATGCTTTCCACTAAATTCCCCGAAGAACCAAATTTTTTCCAATCATTGGAAAAATCGACCAAAATTTTCCAACCATTGGAAAACTTTTTTCCAATCATTGGAAAACTGCCGTTTTCCCGATGAGCTACCAGATTGGCCAAAACCCGGGCGTTTAGGGGTCTGTCCCCTTTTTCCCACATCCGTGCAATCTTGTGGGGGATCATCCCGGCAACGCTTCGCTTTCCCGAATCGGAAAAATCGTCAGTGTGCGCGCAAGGACGGATGCCCCCATCCGGGGCATCCGTCCTTGCGCGCATTGGATGGCATGAAGAAGAAGTTTTTGGAACGCATCGCCGGAGCGTTAGCGCAGGCATCGGACAAATCGGAGTTTGTCCATTCTTCCCGGAATGTCCGGAACCTCAATCCGCGCCGATGCCCTGGAGGATGCCGAGCATGCCGGTCGCGGCGATGTCGTCGACGATCAGGCCGTCGCCGTCGAACTTGTAGAAGTTCATGACGCTGGTGGAGAACGCGCGCCCGTTGGGCTCGACGCCCGCGAAGGGCCGCGGCCCGGTAAACGTCCCGGAGCACGTCCAGCGCACGGCGACCGTCCGCTCGTCGGCGACCATCTCCTCGAGCTTCCAGTGCACGTCCGGAAAGCTCTCCCGCATCATCGAGACGACGGAGAGATACCCTTCCGCGCCGTACAGCGGCTCGGGCGAAACCGGCGTCGCGAAGGCGGCCTTCCCGGAAATGAGCTGCCGGCCCAATTCCAGGTCGTTGGCGTTGATGCACGTCTCGAAGCGCCGCATCGCGGCCTTGTTGCGCTCGACGGGGTCCGTTGCGGCGGTGTCCGGCGCGGCGCATCCGACCGCGAGAAAAGCGGCCAGGGCGGAGAGAGAAAGCAGTCTTGGAATGTTTTTCATGGTGGGGTTTCCTTTCTGGGAGTCATTTCGGGGGGAACGCGCCGGCGGCGACGTCGGCGACGTAGGCGGTGAAGGCCTGGCGGGCGGCGTCGCCGAGGCGGGCGTAGCGTTTGGCGAAGGAAGGGGCGGCGGCGTTGAGGCCCAGCAGGTCGTGCATCACGAGCCATTGGGCGTCGCAGGCTGGACCCGCCCCGATGCCGATGGTGAGGATGGCAAGTTCTGAGGTGATTTCCGCCGCGAGGTCCGCCGGTATGCATTCAAGCGTCACGGCGAAGGCCCCCGCCTCCGCCACGGCGCGGGCGTCGGCGCGGATCGCGTCCGCCGCTTCGGGGGTCTTGCCCTGTTTGCGGAAGCCGCCGTAGCCGTGGACGCGCTGGGGCATCATGCCGACGTGCGCGATGACGGGGATTCCCGCCCGTGCCAGCCGCCGCACCAGTCCGGCCACCTCGGCGCCGCCTTCGAGCTTGACGGCCTCCGCGCCCGCCTTCATGCAACGGACGGCGTTGGCGACGGCGAGGTCGTCGCCGCACTGGTAGCTGCCGAAGGGCATGTCGGCGACGACCATGGCGTCTTTGGCGCCGCGCGCGACGGCGGCGGTGGCGGACAGGGTCTCTTCGAGCCGGACCGGCAGCGTCGTCTCGTAGCCGAGGGCGGCCATGCCGATGGAGTCGCCCACCAGCAGGATGGGAACCCCGGCCTCGTCGGCCAGGCGCGCGAAACACGCATCGTAGACGGTGCAACAGCCGAGTTTGCGGACGCCTTTGCAGGCGGACAGGGTTGCCACGTTCCATTTCTTCATGGCGGAACACCCCTCGCGGCGGGAACGGGAGCCCCTACCACCGGACCGGATCGGGCAGGATCGTGCCGTCGGAGGGGTTGACCGAGCCGGGGGCGGCGGCGACGTACTGGATGCAGAGCATCACGAGCGGCGCGTCGCCGGTGTTGCGGACCGCGCGCTTGCCGGCCGGGGAGACGCGGACGACGCTGCCCTCCCTGACGGGGATGTTGCGGCCGTCCACCTGGTATTCGCCGGTGCCGGAGAGGAAGAAGTACAGCTCCTCGTGGTCCTTGTGGACGTGGTAGAAGCCGCCCTCCGTCCCGGGCGCGAAGACCTGCAGCGAGAAGTCCGCGCCGCCCGCCTTCACGGCCGCGCCGCCGAAGACCTTGCCGGGGATTTTCACGCCGGGGCCGAGTTCGAGCACGTAGTCGGAGAGTTCCGCGAGCGGGCCGAGGTCGATGGCGGTCGCGTTGGGGAGGTCGTCGGTGGTTTTGATTTCTTTCATGGTTGGGTCCTTTCGGGTTTTGGGTTTTCAAAGCCGGCGAGCATTTTGGAAATCTGACTTTTTCTCGGACTTTTACTCGAAATCCCTGCGGCGTGGCCGGGGCGGGTTGGCCGGGACGCATCCGGGCGGCGGCTCGAAGCCGAACGCACGGGCGATTTCCAGCTGCCTGCCCACGAACGGCGTGACCAGCGGGGGGCGGTCCGGATGCCCGATCCAGCGGATGTTCCGCATCTCGTCGAGCACTTCCAGGCTGCTGGCGCAGACCTTGCGGAGGGAGCGTTTCCAGGTCTCCCGCACGGCGCACGAGAGGATCAGGCCGACGAACAGGACCAGCTGGCGGCCGTTCCAGCCTTCCTCCGACCAGCTGCGGGGGCGGTCGGCCCCCATCAGGCCCTTCTTCTGCTGGAAGTATTTTTCCTGTTCGTCGCGGGTGCGGT
>JAFXQI010000111.1 GCA_017527155.1 Kiritimatiellia bacterium | reverse complement strand
GCTGGTGGGTCTGGATGCGCGGATTCCGCTGGAGTGGCTGCTCCCGGACAGCGAGGAGGGGGCGGAGGGCCTCGCCGTGCTGCCGCCGGACGAGCGGAAGGCGGTCGCGAAGGCCAAAGCGAAGCTGGATGCGCTGCTGGCGGAGAACCCGAAGGTGACGCGGCTGGTGCGGGCGGTGGAATCGAAGCTGGGCATCATGCGGATGGTGACGATCCGGCGGATCCAACCGCCGAAACCGGGGCGGGGGAGGCGGCGGAAACGGCAGGAAAAGCGGGAGAATCCCTTGATATCGCGAGTGGTCGGGGCGGGGGTGAGCGTGGGGTCGGGGGAGGAGCGGGAGAGGGCGTTCTGGGAGGCGTTGCGGCGGGTGCTGGGGGAGCGGAATCCGGATGCGGAGACGCGGAAACTGCAATCGGACATCCGCGACTGGCTGAATGCGCCGCTGGAGGCGCGGCGGAACCGGCGGCGGTAGGGACGGGAAAGAGAAGGGTCTCCAGAGCCCGGCGCGGTCGGTGCCGGGAAGGCGGATGTGACGCGGAGCCCCGCCTCAGAAGCGGGCGAGGAGCTTCGGGAGATACACGAGGGCTCCGACGGCGAGGGAGCCCCCGCGGCGGCATGGATGCGGAGATTGCGCTCGGTACGGAAGGCCGGCGGCCGTTCCATTCCCGGAAGTCGGCCATGGGGTCAGCGCGGTTCGTAGCGGCGCTTGTGTCCGTTGATGCCGGCGAGGCGGAAGGGGCCGCCGCGGTAGGGGGCGAAGACGTGGTCGCCGCCGTCCTGCGGGACGCCGTAGTTGAAGATGTCCTCGTACTGGCGGTAGGTCAGCTCGGTGCGGTTTTCGAGCATCGCGCGGTGGAGGTCCGTGAAGACGTGTCCGCGGTAGCCCGGCCGGACCACCCCCGAATAAAACTCCGCCATGCAGCCCGACCCGTAGGAGAAGAACCCGATCCGCCGGCCGTCCAGCGGCTCCGGCGCGTTGTCCAGCAGCGAGCAGAGGCCCTCGTGGACGCACGCGCTGTAGGTGTTGCCGGTGATGCGGTTCCAGACCGTCGCCGGCCCCAGCAGGCGCGCGGCCTCCCCGGCGGACGGCTCGGGCACGCCTTCGGCACGGCACAGGCGGGAGAGCGATTTCCACGCGATCTTCGTGAACGGCATGTGGAACGCCAGGTGCGCGTGGTCGGCGAGCGTGCGGCCGGACGCCGCGGCATAGGCCTTCCAGGCGGGGATCAGCGTCGTCAGGTACATGCGCGTCGAGTACTTGCCGTCCACGAACGCCTCCGCGCGGTAGTTCGGCCGCCAGAAGTCCATGATGTCTTCCGCGTGGACCCCGGTTTCCGGGTCGAGCGCCATCACGCGCGGATTGGCCGTCACGAGCATCGCGACCGCGCCCGCGCCCTGCGTCGGCTCGCCGGAGCTGCCCAGGTCGTAGCGGGCGATGTCCGCCGCCAGCACCAGCGCCTTCATGGACGGATTCGCCGCCACCATCGCCGCCGCCAGGCGCAGCGCGGCGGTCCCGCCGTAGCAGGCTTCCTTCAGCTCCACGCACCGGCACTCCGGCGGCAGCCCCAGCAGGCCGTGGCAGAAGAGCGCCGCGGCCTTCGACTGGTCGATGCCGCTTTCCGTCGCGAACAGCAGCAGGCCGATGCCGTCGCGGCCGGCCTTCTCCACGACGGGGAGGGCCGCGTTGGCGGCGAGCGTCACGATGTCCTGGTCCGGCGGCGGGATGGCCATGCGTTCCTGGCCGACGCCGATGACGAACTTGTCCGGGTCGACGCCGCGGCGCTCCGCCAGGACCCGCAGGTCCAGGTAGTACGAAGGGGTGTGGAAAGAGATGAGATCGATGCCGATGTCCATGCCCCCGAGCTTCCACGCCCCGCCCTTCCCTGTCAATCCCGCATTCGTCCGGCGGCCGTCCCGTCCCGTTTTGGGAATACGGGAAAACGGCCGGTATTCCCCGTCCCGGAACCCATCATCCCGTGCATGAACAGTCCCCCGCCTTTTTCTCCCTTTCCCCCTCCGCTACGGCGCGCCCCCTCCGTACGGTTCCAGCGCCTTCCCCTCTCCGTCCACCCATTCGCAGCCCTCCGGCACCGCCCCCCGCGGGATGACCGCGCCCTTCCCGCCGCGCAGGACCAGCCGCCGCAGCCCGCTCCGGGCGAACGCATCCAGGCCGACCTCCCGCACGCCCGCCGGCAACGCCAGCGTTTCGAGCGACGGGCAGTCGCAGAAGGCGGCTTCGCCGATGGACTTCACCGCGTCCGGCAGCTCCACTCCGCGGAGCAGGGTGCACGCGGCGAACGCAAAGTCCCCCACCCGCACGACCCGCGGCGGCAACCGGACCTCCCCCAGCGCCACGCAGTGCGAGAAGGCGCTGGCGCCGACCGTCTCCAGCGCGGGAGACCATCCGACGCTCCGCAAGGCCGTGCACCCGTGGAACACGCAGTTCCCGAGCTCCCGGAGCTTGCGGGGCAGCTCGGCCGACTCCAGCGAGATGCATCCGGCGAACGCGTAGTATCCGATGTGGACGAGGCTTTCGGGCAACTCCGCGCGGACCAGCGCCGTGCAATCCTGGAACGCGTGCTCCCCGATGCGTTCGATTCCCGCCGGCAGGACGACTTCCGTCATCCGCGAGCAGTCGTGGAACGCGTAATCGCCGATGCCCGCGACGCGCACGCCGCCGAGCTTCTCCGGGACCACGACCCGGCCTTCCGTTGTGCGGGGCACCGTGCTGGCGGAGAGGACGGCCGTGCCGCCGTCCGTCTCGTACACCCAAGAGATGCCGTCCACCGTCTCCCTTGCCCCCTGCGCTCCCACCGCCGGGCCAAGACCGAGCGCGGCTGCGGACAGCAGCACGGGAATGCGGAGGTGGCGGCGGACGACATCGTGGATTCGGCATTTCATGCCCCCACACTACGGCGCGTCCCCCTTCCCGTTCAAGTCCGTTTTGTCCGTGCGGGCCGGCCACGCGCCTGCGGGGAAGCTCTCCTCACGGGCGCGCCCGGAACGACGCGTCCTTCGCCAGCTGCTGGAAGAGGTCCTTTTCCCGCTCCGTCGGGTGCGCCGGGACGACCACCTTCACCGTCGCGAAGATGTCCCCGCGGTTGCCCTGCTTGTCGGGCAGTCCCTTGCCGTGGAGGCGCAGGCGGGCGCCGTTCTGGGTGCCCGGGGCGATGGTCAGGACGGCCGGCCCGTCGAGCGTCGGCACGCGGACCTTCGCGCCGAGGACCGCTTCCCACGGCGCCAGCGGCAGGACGTAGTCGAGGTCGTGGCCGTTGGGCTTGAAGTGCGGATGCGGCCGCACCCGCAGGTTCAGGTACAGGTGCCCTCCGCCGCTCCCCTGTCCCGGCAGCCGGATGCGCGACCCGTCCGCCGCTCCCAGCGGAATGCGCACGTTGAACGTCCGCGTACCCCCGTCCGGCATCCGCAGCGTGATCTTCTGCGGCGTGCGCGAATAGAGGTCCTCCAGCGAAACCGCCAGGTCCGCCTGCGCGTCCTGGCCGTGCGGCGTGAAGCCGCCCGCCCCGAACGGATCCGCCCCCATGCCGCCCATCCCGCCCATGTTCCCCATGCCGCCCATGCCCCCCATGCCGCCGAACAGCTGCGAGAAGAAGTCGCTGAAGCCGCCCGCGCCGCCGCCCCCGAAGTCGAAATGGATGCCCCCGCCGCGGCCGCCCGCGCCCCGGAACGCCTCTTCCCAGCCGGGCGGCGGGGTGAAGTCCTGGCCGGCCTTCCAGTTGGCGCCGAGGGTGTCGTAGCGTTTGCGCTTCTCGGGGTCGGAGAGGACCTCGTAGGCTTCGTTGATTTCCTTGAATTTCGCCTCCGCGCCGGGGTCTTTGTTGACGTCGGGATGGTACTTGCGCGCGAGCTTGCGGAACGCCTTCTTGATGGCGTCCGGCGCGGCGTCCCGCGGAACGCCCAAAGTCTGGTAGTAGTCGATGTATTTCATGGCGGATCCTTTCTGTTCCCGAATCCGGCCCCCAACCATACGCCCGTTTCCCCCGTTCCGCAAATGCCCGGCCCGGCCCCCCCCCCCAGTGGGCTGGCGGACGGGGGGGGGCGGCGCGGGGAGGGGGGGGCGCGGCCTCTTCTTCATGGAGGGGACTGTGACGGAAAACCGAAGGAAATCAACGTGTTTTCCTTGATCTCGCAAGCGTTCCGCGTCCCTGCGGGAGGCGGGCGGAAAGGGATTGTCATCCGGGCGGGCTTGTAGCATTCTGAGCGCCCATGAACCCACCGACGGTAAAACTCAATCTGGACGAGGCGGCCGGGCGCCGCCCGGACGCGGCCAATGCCGCCGCCTCCGCGGGAAAGCCGACGCTCCGCGTGAAGAAATCGGACATCAAGGAGATGAAGAAGCGGCACCATGCCCTCTCGTCGAAGAAGAAGGCCGCCTTCGGGGCCGTCGGCGCCCTCGTCGCGCTGATTCTCGGCATCGTCCTCTGGTTCGCGCGCGACAGCTGGCTCCCGTACTGGCAGGACCGCTTCGCCCCCGCCGACGTCCCCGCCGCGATTCCCCTTCCGGACGACGCCGATGTCCCCCCCGCGGACGCCCCGGCCCCCGAGGCCCCCGCTCCCGCCGCCGCGGCCCTCCCCGACGGCCCGCTCCCCGACCCGGCGACCCTCACCTACTTCTCCGCCGCCGGCTGGCCGGACGAATCCTTCCGCCAGGCCGTCCGCCACTTCAACGCCGCCTTCGACTCCTACCGCGCGTTCCTTTCCGACGACACCTCCTCGCGCCCGCTGGCCATCGCCGAGACCGAGGTCCTCTCCGCGCTGAACCTCCTCCGCGAAATCGCGCCCTCCGCCCCGGACGCCATGCGCGGCGAAATCGGCGACGACTACCTCGCCGCGCGCTCCCTCCTCGCCGATGTGCGCCGTCTGGCCCGTTCCCCCGGCGCATCGGCGGCGGAAGCGGCGAAGCGCGTCCCCGCGGCGGCCCCGGCCGATCCCGGCGCCACGCCGAAGACGTGGAAGAACCCCGACTACCTCGAAGGCGCCCGCGCCTACAACCGCGCCGTCGCCAAGTACAAGGAGTTCCTCGCCGGCAAGGCGGACAAGCAGGCCCTCCTCAAGGAAATCGAGGACGACGCCTACGCCGCCGCCAAGAAATTCGAGTCCCTGAAGGGTTCCGCCCCCGCGGGCATCCCCCTCGAGGACCACATCACCCAGTGCTACAAGCTCATTTCCGACTGCCGCCGCCAGCAGCTCGGCTCCCCGGCCCCGCAAGTCCCGGGGTCGTCCTCGCGCGCCCATCCGGCCCGCCGGACCACGAACTAGCCGGAGTCCCCATCCATGCGCAATGTGTTACCGGTATCCTTGGCGGAGTGGTGCGGCGGCAGTTGGCTTCCGGCCGCGCCGGAGCGCGGCATCGACCGCCTGGGCTTCGACTCGCGTGAGGCGGCGCCGGGCGTGCTGTTCTTCGCCCTCAAGGGCGAGAAGCGCGACGGCCACGAGTTCGTCCCCGCGGTCCTGCGCGAAGGCGGTTGCGCCGTCGTGCGGCGCGGCGCCATCGCGCCCTCCGGCATCCCCGCCGGCGCGGCGGTGCTGGAGGTGGACGACCCGCTCGACGCCCTCTCCCGCATCGCGGCGGGCTGGCGGCAAAGCATGGCGCAGGCGAAGGTCGTCGGCGTCACCGGCAGCGCCGGCAAGACCTCCACCAAGGAGCTGTGCGCGAACGTCCTCTCCCGCCTCGGCCCGACGGTGCGCACCGCGGGCAACTTCAACAACCACATCGGCCTGCCCATGAGCGTCTCGCGGCTCGACCCGGACACCGCCTACGGCGTCTTCGAGGCCGGCGTGAGCCATCCGGGCGAGATGCCGCCGCTGCGCGACATCATGATGCCGGACATCGCGGTCGTGACGGGCGTCGGCCCGGCGCACATCGAGTTCTTCGGCACCGAGCGGGCGATCGCGGAAGAGAAGTCGCAGCTGCTGGCGCGCCTTCCGCGCGGCGGCTTCGCGGTGCTGGGCGCCGACATGGCCCACTACGGCGTGTTCCGCGACCGCGTGCCGTCCGGCGCCTCGGTCGTCACCTGCTCGCGCACGGCGGACGTGCCCGCCGACTACGCCGCCCTGCCCGCCCCCGGCGGCGGCATGCTCGTCCGCGAAGCCGCGAGCGGCGAAGAAGCGCTCCTCCCCGTGCCCCCCCCCGGCGGCTACATGGCCTCCAACGCCCTGCGCGCCGTCGCCCTCGGGCGCCGCCTCGGCGCGTCGTGGGACGACATCCGCGCGGGCCTCGCCGAAGGCGTACGCACCGGCATGCGCTGGGAGGTCGTGGCGCTGCCCGGCGGCCGCACCGCCGTCAACGACGCCTACAACGCGAACCCCCTCAGCATGCGCGAATCGCTCCGCGCCTTCGCGGCGCACCCCTGCACCGGACGCCGCTTCCTCGCCCTCGGCCCCATGCGCGAACTCGGCGACCGCGCCCCCGCCGAACACGAATCCCTCGGCCGCGACGCCGCGTCCATCGCCGACTGGGCGGGCGTCGCCATCGTCGCCGGACCCGAACCCGCCCTCGCCGACGCCCTCGCCCGCGGCTTCCGCGACGCCGGCCTCCCCGCCGACCGCCTGTTCCTCACCGACGCCCACGCCCCCGCCGCCGCCTGGCTCGCCACCCGCATGTCCCCCGGCGACGCCCTCCTACTCAAGGCCTCCCGCGCCATCGCCATGGAGAAAATCCTCCCCCTCTTCGCCTGATTGTTTGGAAGACAAGAGATGTCCATCGGACAAAGAGTCCAACCCAAACGCCCTCCGGCCCTCCCGGACGCCCGGAATGGGCACAATCTGCAAGCCCCCCGCCGGAAAGCCATTTTTCCAATGATTGGAAAAAAATTTTCCAATGATTGGAAAAACCGGCCCGTTTTTTCCAATGATTGGAAAAAATTTTCGGCCGTTTCCCAACGATTGGAAAAAATTTTCCGCCCCCCCCTTTGTCCTGCCTGCCGCCTTCCAATAAAATCATTTTTGTCCACCGCTTTTTTTGTTTCCCCCTTT
>JAFXQI010000057.1 GCA_017527155.1 Kiritimatiellia bacterium | reverse complement strand
GCGCTGGGATGGCTGGTGGCGAACCGCCGCCGCTGGGACGTCGTGTACGTGTGCGGGCTGCGCGTCGCCGGCTGGAGCGGGGTCCTCGCCCAGCTGCTCGCCCGCAAGCCGTGCATCCTGCGCGCCGAGGCGATGGGCGAGATGGACGGCGCGTTCATCTGGCGCTCCCCCGAAGGCGCGGTGTCGGCTCGCAAACGCGCCCTCGCGCGGCCCTTCATCGCGCTGCGCAACGCCCTCTACCGGCGGGCGGCCGCCTTCCTCGCCGTCAGCACGCCCGTGCGCGACGAGTACCGCGAGTGCGGCATCCCCGACGAGAAGATCGCCCTCCTGCCCAACGGCTACGATCCCGCCCGCTTCCGCCCCCTCGCCGACCCCGCGGCCAAGACGGAACTGCGCCGCAGGCTCGGCCTCCCCGAAGACCCCGCCCGCCCCGTCTTCGCCTACAGCGGCAAGCTCATCCGCGGCAAGGGGCTCGGCTTCCTGCTCCGCGTCTGGAAGGCGTTCCACGCCATGCGCCCGGCCGCCGTGCTCCTGCTCATCGGGTCCGGCGGCGCGCAGAGCCTCTCCTGCGAGGACGACCTGCGCCGCTACGCCGCCGAAAACGGCCTCGGCAAGAGCGTCCGCTTCACCGGCTACACCGACGACGTGGTCTCGTGGCTCCAGGCGTCCGACGCCTTCGTCTTCGCCTCCGAGCGCGAATCGCAGGGCCTGGCGGTGCTCGAAGCGATGGCGTGCGGCCTGCCCGTCCTCGCCTCCGACATCCCGGGCGTGCGCGACATGGTCCGCGACGGCATCGACGGCCACCTCCTGCCCCCGCGCGGCGAAATCGCCTGGCTCCACGCCATGGAAGACCTCCTCGACCATCCCGCCGCCGCCCGCGCCGTCGCCGCGGCCGCCGCCGAAACCGCCCGCGCCCGCTACGCCATCGGCACCGTCGCCGACCGCCACATCGACCTGTTCCGGCGGCTTCTCGCCCCGCACTGATCGTCCAACCGAATTGAGTCATCCGGCGCGTTCCTCGATCCCACATTTGGAAACAGGAAAAATCCCTTGTTTTCTTCACGTTCCACCTCCTGCCCGCCCCCATGACCGCATCCGCGGTTTTCTGGTTGCAATCCGAACCGGAACCACGTAAAAACTTTTCTCATGAAAGCCCCCTTCCGCCCGCGCTCCATCGCTTTCGGCCACCTCGGCCTGTTCGTCGCGTTTTCCTTCCTGCACCTGCCCTACATGTGGCTCGTGCGCAACATCCACCGCTACATCCCCTCCCTGGGCGGCGATCCGACCCGCCTGGCACACATCGAAGGATGCCTCGGAATCTGGTTTCTCTTCGTGCTCCTGTCGGCGGGAACCCTCTGCGCCGGACTCGTGTTCCTCCGGCTCCGCACCGCCCGCCGCCCGCCGCCGGTGCGCCCGCTCCCCGGCCGTACCGTCCTGCAAACGGTGCTGGCCATCCTCGCCGTTGCGACCTGCACCTGGCCGCTGGCAATCCTCCTCCCGGCAGCCCTGCGCCGCGGCAACCGCGCCGCCGCATGGTGGGCCGCGGTCGGCGGGATGGCGCTCCTTGTGGTGCCCGTTCTGGCGGTCGTCTCGTATTGGACCCCGCAGACCTCCCTCTTCTGGCCCGCCGGCTTTGCGTGGTACATGGCCGGATGCCTCCTCCCCGAGGCCGCCCTCCGCATGGAGACCCCGTACCCGCGCCGCACCGCCCGCCTCCTCACCGCCGTATTCGTCCTGGCGGCGGCCGCCTCGCTGGCGACCCATCCCGCGCTGCGCACGTCCGCCCTGCGCGCCGACAACGCCGCCCGCCTGCAAACACTCCTCGACCGTGTCGGCTGCACCCTCGCCCCCGACAAGCCCCTCCCCGGCGCCACCCCGCCCGTTCCCGTCGACCAGGATCCCTTGTCCGTCCCCGCCGCCGACCGCATTGCCGAAGCCAGCACCGCCCTCTACAAAATCACATGGCCCATCCACCCCAACACCCGCCCGGGGCCCCTCGACGCCGACGCCCTCGACGCCCTCTCCGCCTTCTTCGACGCCCATCCCGACGCCACTGCCGCCGCCGAAGCCGCCGCCGCGCCCGGCTACCGCTCCTCGCTGCACGGAGCCACGACGCCGGGCGACTTCCCGAAGAGGCTCGATCCCCGCGAGGAGAGCATGGACTTCTTCTGGATCGAACCCCGCATTCCCCATGAGTTCCTCACCCTGAGCCGCCTCTTTGCCTGGCGGGCCCGCCTCGCCTTCGCCCGCGGCGACGCGGATGCGGGGCTGGCCGACCTCGCCCGCCTCGACCAGCTCGCCCGCACCGCCGCCCGCGAATGCCTTCTCATCGGCGCCCTCGTGGCCGAAGCCATCCACGGCATCCCCATCGACACCGGCGTCCTTTCCGAGAACCTCGCCGCCTGGCCCGCCGACGCCCTGCGCGCCGCCGTGCGCGCCGCCGACGCCTGGACCGACCTTGTCGACGCCCGCTGGCCCGACTGGTTCGGCGGCGAAATGCTCTTCGGCGCGCTCTGGCTCGACGCCCTGCCCCCTTCCGCGGTGCCCGCCGGATTGGACTGCCCGTACGTCCGCCTGCCGACCGTCCTCGCCCCGTATTGCAACTGGTGGTGCCAGTACGACCAGAACGCCCTCTACCGCCACGCATCCGACTTCCTCGACCGCTTCCTGCCCACCCTCGCGCTCCCGCCGGGCCCTGACCGTGCCGCCGCGCACCGCGCCATCGCCGGGTGGCTCGCCGACGCCGAAGCGGACCTCCCCCTCGGCGCGCGCCTGCAGTACAGCCGCGCCTCCTTCATGGAACCGCTGAACAACCATCTGCCGGTGCGCGCACGCGGCGAAGCTGACTACGTGCGGGCGGCCGCCGCCATCGAACTCTACCGCCGCGACCACGCCGGAACCCTTCCCCCCGACCTCGAAACCCTCATCCCCGACTATCTTCCCGCCCTCCCCCTCGACTACCGCACCGGCGAACCTCTCGCCTACACGCCCTCGTCCACCGGCTTCCAGCTCGCCCTTCCCCGCCGCTCCGCCGACAAGCCGCCCGTCCTGCACTTCTTCCCCGTGCCCTGACTCCCCGTTGCCGGGGCATGACAAGGAATCCCGGGACCGGAAACGCCCCCCTGTCCGGCTTCCAGGAATCCGGCCACCGCCGCCTGCCGCAGCGCCTCCAGTCTGGGCGGAAGGTCGCGCGCCTGCAGGAAATCCGCCAGCTCGCGGCGCGTGTTCTCCGCAAGGACCTCGTCGAGCGGCCGCGCCCGCCCGCCGGCGCCGGTTCGCCCCGGACGCGGCAACCGCCGCAGGCCCAGGGCCCCGTCCACGTGCGACTGCAGGCGGCTGAAATTCCAGTGTTCGCGCATCAGGCGCGCGAGCTTGCGCTTTGCCGTCGCGCATTGCGCTTGCAGGGCGGGCGGTACCTCCGCGGAGGCCGCCGCGTCCGGCAGCAACCACTCCAGCGGCAACCGTTCGTCCAGCCCCAGCAGTGCGCGGAGGCGGACCGCCAGACGCATGTAGCGCATGAGCGTCGAGTAGTTCATCCCGACGCGGTTGTCCGCCAGCCAGCCCCGCACGCCGCGCCCGCGCCCGCGGATGCGCTTGGCTCCCGTCGGCGAGACGTCGTAGTGGTTGCCGCGGTCGAGCGTCGGCGCCAGGTCGGCCAGGCGCGACCCGATCCGCAGGCGCACCACCAGCGTGCGGGGCCGCACCGCGGCATCGGCGGCGAACTCCTCCGGCGTCGGCGTGCCGCGCAGCGACGGCGAAGGCGGCCGCGGGGCCCGCAGGCGCGCCCGGCGGCGCAGCTCGGAGAGGATGGCGCCCCCGGTGGCGTCGGCCAGCCAGCCCCCCAGCGCCACCGCCGACATCGCCGCAAGCCCCGCGAGGGCGGCGGGCACGACCACGGGCAGGGCCAGGGCGCCGACATAGAAGCGGGCGGTATCGCCGGCAATCCCGGCGGCCTCGCGGAGGGCGTATTTCAGCTTGTTGTTCATGGGCCGGAGCATGGGGGATGGAGGTGTGGAAGTCAAGGATTTTTCCAGTGTGCAAAAGTTCTTTGGACGGAGGGCCGCATCGCTTCCCGGCGGGCGGGAGGAGGGGTGGGGGACGTGGGGGAACATTTTGTCCGGGAGCCGAACGGCGGGCCTGCACCGCGGCCGGGAATTCGCCGAGAAATCCGCTTGCGGGCGGGTGGGGGATGTGGGATGATGCAGACACTTGCAGGGCGCGCGCCGTGCGGGGGTTTGAGCCAACCAAGGAGCAAAGAAGATGAAACCGATTCTGTCCGAGCCTGAAATCAATGCCATCATCTACGGGATGCACGGGGCCCCGTTCTCCTTGCTCGGCATGCACGAGACCGGGAAGGAAAAGCCCGGCGTCGTCGTGCGCGCCTTCCGCCCCTACGCCACCAAGGTCGAGGTGGTCCGCGTGAGCGACGGGGTCGCCTTCGAGATGCCCCGCATCCACGACGACGGCCTCTACGAGCTCTTCTTCCCGAAGGAGAAACCCTTCGCCTACCGCTTCCGCCTGACCTGGTTCGACGGCACCACCAGCGACCTGGAAGACCCCTACCGCTTCCCGATGCAGCTGACCGACCTCGACCTCTACCTCCACGGCGAGGGCACCAACTACCGCGCCTACAAGAAACTCGGCGCGCACCCGATGACCGTCGACGGCGTCGAAGGCGTCCACTTCTCCGTCTGGGCCCCGAACGCGATCCGCGTGTCGGTGGTCGGCTGGTTCAACCAGTGGGACGGCCGCATCCATCCGATGCAGCAGCGCGGCAACAGCGGCCTCTGGGAACTCTTCATGCCGCACCTCAAGCCCGGCGACCTCTACAAGTTCGAAGTCAAGGGCCACGAAGACTACCTCGCGCAGAAGGCCGACCCCTACGGCTTCGCCTCCGAGCTGCGCCCGCGCACCGCGTCGGTCGTGTGGAATCCCGACGGCTACGCCTGGAAGGACGCCGACTGGATTGCGGCCCGCTCCGGGAAGAACTGGCTGGAGGAGCCCATCAGCGTCTACGAAGTGCACCTCGGCAGCTGGCGCCGCGACCCCTCCGACGGCAACCGCATGCTGACCTACCGCGAACTCGCCGACACCCTCGTCCCCTACGTCAAGAAGATGGGCTACACCCACGTCGAGCTGCTGCCCGTGAGCGAACACCCCTTCGACGGCTCGTGGGGCTACCAGACCATCGGCTACTACTCCCCGACCTCCCGCTTCGGTTCGCCCGACGACTTCAAGTTCTTCGTCGACCGCTGCCACCAGGAAGGCATCGGCGTGGTGCTCGACTGGGTCCCCGCCCACTTCCCCAAGGACGGCCACGGCCTCGGCTACTTCGACGGCACCCACCTCTACGAACACGCCGACCCGCGCCTGGGCGAGCACAAGGACTGGGGCACCTACATCTTCAACTACGGCCGCAACGAAGTGAAGGCCTTCCTGCTGTCCAACGCCGTCTTCTGGGCCGACGTCTACCACGTCGACGGCCTGCGCGTGGACGCCGTCGCCTCCATGCTCTACCTCGACTACTCCCGCAAGGAAGGCGAGTGGATCCCCAACAAGTTCGGCGGCCGCGAGAACCTCGACGCCGTGGACTTCCTGAAGAAATTCAACGAAGTGATCCACCTCGAGTACCCCGGCTTCCTGACCTTCGCCGAAGAATCCACCGCGTGGCCGATGGTCTCGCGCCCGACCTACCTCGGCGGCCTCGGGTTCGACTTCAAGTGGAACATGGGCTGGATGCACGACACCCTCGACTACATGCAGAAGGACCCCGTCTTCCGCAAATACCACCACCAGCAGATGACGTTCTCGATGATCTACGCCTTCAGCGAAAACTTCATCCTCCCCTTCTCGCACGACGAAGTCACCCACGGCAAGGGCGCCATGCTCTCCAAGATGCCCGGCGACATGTGGCAGCAGTTCGCCAACCTGCGCCTGCTGACCGCGTACATGTGGGCGCATCCCGGCAAGAAACTGACCTTCATGGGCATGGAATTCGGCCAATGGAAGGAGTGGCAGCACGACGAAAGCCTCGACTGGCACCTCCTCCAGTACGACTCCCACGCCGGCATGCAGCGGCTGGTGCGCGACCTCAACGCCATGCTGCGCGGCTTCGGCGCCCTGCACGAGATCGACTTCTCGTGGGAAGGCTTCGAGTGGATCGACCTCAACGACTGGGAAAACAGCACCCTGCTGACCCTGCGCAAAGGCAAACATCCCGACGACCTGATCGTCTGCGGCTACAACTTCACGCCGGTCCCGCGCCAGGGCTACCGCGTGGGTCTGCCGAAGCCCGGCATCTACGAAGAAGTGCTGAACACCGACGCGGCGATCTACGGCGGCAGCGGCGTGGGCAACCCGCGCTTCATCCGCGCGGAGCAGATCGAGTGGCAAGGCCGCGGCTGGTCGGTCCCCGTGACCCTTCCGCCCCTCGGCGCCATCTACCTCCGCTACCGCCCCGACCTCGAAAACTGACGCCCCGCGCAACCCGCGCCCGCAACCGCATCCCCCGGAAGCCATCCTCCCGGGGGATGCGGTTTTTTTTGTCCCCGTGGCGGCAAAGTCCACGCGCCCGCCCGGGCTGTTCGGACATGTTTTTCATGGCGGCGAGAAGGGGATGGAAAGGCGGAAAATATGTGGATTTTTCCTGTTTCCAAAAAGGCTGGCGAAAGAGGAAAAGCTCTCCCGTCCGGGCGCCCCGGATCAAGCCACAAGGAAGCCCCCGGGGAGGGACGCGCTTCCGCGCGTCCGCAACGCCGTCGGCTGGCGAATGGGGCGCAGGCAACCCCGACCGGCGGGGGAGGGACGCGCTTCCGCGCGTCCGCAACGAAAGGTCGCGCGGAAGCGCGACCCTCCCGGGCGGCGCGGCAAGGCGGAAAGGGAGTTTTCCAACCATTGGAAAAAAGTTTCCAATCATTGGAAAAGTTGCGAGGCACCGGTTCCAGTGGTCGCGCACGCCCCGTCAGGGGGGTGCAAGCGCGGCGCGGATGGCGGGCAGGTCGGCGGGGCGGATGTTGAAGAGGTGGAAGCGGTAGATTGCGCCGTCGCGCAGGCGGCTGCATATCGCGACGACGGGGCCAGCCAGGGGGAGGCGACCGCAGGCGTCAAAGGATTCGGTGCAGGCGAAGGCGACGGTCCAGGCGTCGATTTCCGCGGCGTCGGCGAGGTCCACCCGGTAGCGCGGCGGCGGGTCCGTGGCGAGCTGCTCCAGCAGCAGGTCCCGGGCTTCCGGGGTGGGAGGCCCCTCCGCTGCGGCATCGACGGACTCGACGAGCAAATCCAGAAGGGTTGTTTCGGAGGGGGCTTCCAGGAAGGCCCGGTAGCGTCCGGGCAGGTCCGCCGCCACCGCGGAGCCGACCGCAAAGGCAAGGACGAGGAAGGCGAATGTGGCGAGGAGGCGCATGGGCCGGGGAGAGAGAAGTGATTTCGATTGCAATCAAGAGCAATCGACTGCAATCGATTGCAATCGAATGCTCTCGGGGGCAGGCGCGCGGCGCTTACAGGCTTTCGAGGAGGGTGGCGAGTTTGTCGCGCTTTTCCTGGAGTTCCTTGCGGCGGGCGCGGGCTTGTTCGACCACCTCGGGCTTGGCGCGGGAGATGAAGTTGACGTTCTCCAGGCGCTTGGAGGTGTTCTCGAGTTCCTGGGAGGTCTTGGCGAGCTGCTCGGAAAGGCGCTTCTTTTCGGCGTCGACGTCGATGTGGCCCGCCAGCGACATGAAGAGCGTGCCCAGGGGGGTGATGACGCTCGGCATGGCTTTCGCGGGGGCGTAGTCCATCTCGACTTCGAATTTCTCGGCCCGCAGGTGCGGGAGGTACGCGGCGCGGTCGGCGGAGACGCGCGCGGCGGTCGCGGCGTCGGCCGGGCGGAGGATGAAGTCGGCGGTCTGCGCGGGCGCGAGGCCGTAGTCGGCGCGCAGGTTGCGCGCGAGCCCGATGGTGGCGTGCTTGGCGTCGACGTAGGCGACGGCGTCGGGGGAAATGCCCTGTGCGAGGAGTTCTTCTTCGTCGAGGGCCTTGGGCCAGGGGGCGACGACGATGGACTCGGCGATCTGCGTGTAGCCCATGTCCTGCCAGAGTTCTTCGGTGAGGAACGGCATGATGGGGTGCAGGAGGCAGAGGGCGCGCGAGAGGATGTAGTGCATGACCTTGAGGACTTCGGCCTTGCGCGCGGGGTCGTTGCCGTAGAAAGGCTGCTTGGCGTATTCGACGTACCAGTCGCAGTATTCGTGCCAGAAGAATTCGAGGATGGCCTTGGCGTAGTCGTTGAAGCGGCAGCGCTCGATGTGTTCGTCGCACGCGGCGATGAGCCGGTGCAGCCGCGCGATGATGTGCTGGTCGTCGGCGGTGAGCAGGGCGGGGTCGAACTGCGGGGAGCGCACGTCGGGGGCCTCGCCGGGGGTGTTCATCTGGAGGAAGCGGGCGGCGTTCCAGATCTTGGTGCCGAAGTTGCGCCCGAGCTCGAACTTCTCCTTGGAGATGTACACGTCCTGGCCGGTCGCCGTCAGCGCGATGAGGCTGAAGCGCAGCGCGTCGGCGGAGAAGTCGCGGATGATGTCCAGCGGGTCGATGGAGTTGCCGAGGGACTTGGACATCTTGCGGCCCTGGTTGTCGCGGACGGTCCCGTGCAGGTAGATGCGGCGGAAGGGGACGTCGCCCATGAATTCGAGCCCCGCCATGATCATGCGCGAGACCCAGAAGAAGATGATGTCCGGCGCCGTGACCAGGTCGCTCGTCGGGTAGTAGAACTTGAGCGACTCGGTCTGCTCGGGCCACCCGAGGGTGCTGAACGGCCACAGCCAGGAGCTGAACCACGTGTCCAGCACGTCGGGGTCCTGCCGGAATTTCTCCGACCCGCACTTGGGGCAGCGGTCGGGGGCGGTGCGGGCGGCCCATTCGTGGCCGCAGCCCTCGGCCTCGCAGGTGTAGACGGGGATGCGGTGGCCCCACCAGATCTGGCGGGAGATGCACCAGTCGCGGATGTTCTCCATCCATTCGAGGTAGACCTTGTTCCAGCGCTCGGGGACGAACTTGAAGCGGCCTTCCTTGAGCGCCTCGATGGCGGGGCGGGCGAGGGGCTTCATCCGGACGAACCACTGCGGCGAGAGGCGCGGCTCCACGACGGTGTGGCACCGGTAGCAGTGGCCGACCGCGTGCTGGTGCGGCTCGACCTTCACGAGCAGGCCGGCGGCCTGGAGGTCGGCGACGATCTTGTCGCGGCAGGCGAAGCGGTCGAGGCCGGCGTAGGGGCCGGCGTTCTCGTTCATCTTGGCGTCGTCGGTCATGACGTTGATCGACGGCAGGTCGTGGCGGCGGCCCATCTCGAAGTCGTTGGGGTCGTGCGCGGGGGTCACCTTGACGGCGCCGGTGCCGAACTGCGGGTCGACGTAGTCGTCCTCGATGACGGGGATTTCGCGGCCGACGAGCGGCAGGACGAGGGTCTTGCCCTTGAGCTTGGCGTAGCGCTCGTCGCGGGAGTTGACGGCGACGGCCGTGTCGCCGAGCAGCGTCTCGGGGCGGGTCGTGGCGACGACCACGCACTCGTTCTTGCGGCCGTCCTTGACGGGATACCGGATGTGCCAGAGGTGGCCCGCCTCGTCCTCGTGCTCGCTCTCCTCGTCGGAGAGGGCGGTGCAGCAGCGGGGGCACCAGTTGATGATGTAGTTGCCGCGGTAGATGAGCTTCTTGTCGTAGAGGCGGCAGAAGACCTCGGCGACGGCGCGGCTGAGGCCCTCGTCCATGGTGAAGCGGGTGCGGTCCCAGTCGCAGGAATTGCCGAGCTTGCGGAGCTGGTTGAGGATGGTGCCGCCGTACTGCTCCTTCCAGGCCCAGACCTCCTTGAGGAAATCCTCGCGGGACATGTCCCAGCGGGTCTTGCCCTCCTTCTTGAGCTTGCGTTCGACGACGTTCTGGGTGGCGATGCCGGCGTGGTCGGTGCCGGGGACCCAGACGGTGTTGAAGCCCTGCATGCGGCGGCGGCGGACGAGGACGTCCTGGATGGACTCGTTGAGGGCGTGGCCCATGTGGAGGATGCCGGTGACGTTGGGCGGGGGTATGACGATGCTGTAGGGCTTGCCGCCCTTGGAGGGTTCGGCATGGAAGAAGCCCTTCTCGCACCACCACTGGTACCACTTGGGCTCGGCGGTCTTGGGGTCGTAGGATTTCGGAAGTTCGGTCATGGGATCGGTCTCCTCGTTCAATGCATGTAAAACTCCAGTATCGGCCATCGCCCCCCCGCGGGCAAGGAAAAACGGCTTCCGGTCGGTACCGCGCGAACCGGGAATGCGCGGATGCGGAGTTTTCCAACCGTTGGAGTTGTCAGGTGAAACCCCTGCGATTTCCCATGTGCAAGGATGGGTAGGGCGGGCAGTCCCTGCCCGCCGGTGTCCGTCATGCCGCAGGACGTCGCCGGAAATGTGCGGACGCCTGTTTCCCCTCGTGCCGGCTGAATGGCATCCGCATCACCCATGGCCTTCGCTTGCACGTTCCGGTTTCCGGCGGCGAGGGGACTCGCCGCCCTGCCCGGCTTTGCGCGAACGAAAACACGAGGTCTTCGCCTGACAACTCCAATCGATGGAAAACCCTTAGCCCTGCGGTGGCGGCGGGGAGGGAGGCGGGGCCCCTCGGGCGCGGCGGGCGGCGGCGCGGAGGTCGTTCCAGTGGGCGATGCGTTTGCGGATGACGTCTTCGTAGCCCTGGTCGGTCGGATGGTAGTAGATCTTGTCGGTCGGGACGTATTCCTGGTCCACGAAGTGCTCGGGGCCGTCGTGCGCGTACCGGTAGCCGACGTGGCCGAGGGCTTGCGCGGCCCGCTTGTTGTGCGCGTCGCGCAGGTGCCGCGGGACGGGCAGCACGCGCCCCGCCTTCACGTCCGCCATCGCTTCGGAGATCCCCGTGCAGGAGGCGTTGCTCTTCGGCGCCGTCGCGAGGTAGGTCGTCGCCTGCGCCAGCGCCAGCTGCGCTTCGGGCATCCCGACGAAATCGACGGCTTCCAGCGCCGCGACGGCCACGGTCAGGCCGCGCGGGTCGGCGTTGCCGATGTCCTCGCTCGCCAGGATGACCAGGCGGCGGGCGATGAAGCGCGGGTCTTCGCCGGCGTAGAGCATCTTGGCCAGCCAGTAGAGGGCGGCGTTGGGGTCGCTGCCGCGGACGCTCTTGATGAAGGCGGAAATGGTGTCGTAGTGGCCGTCGCCGTCGCGGTCGTACTGGACGGCCTTCTTCTGGATGCTCTCCTCCGCGGCGGCGCGGTCGATGCGGACGGTGCCGTCGGGGCCGGGCGGCGTGGTGCGGGCGGCGATCTCCAGGGCGTTGAGGGCGCGGCGGCCGTCGCCTTCGCAGACGGCGGCGAGGTGCGCTTCGGCGTCGGGTTCCAGCACGACGCGCATCCGCCCGAGCCCCTCCGGCGCGGCGAGGGCACGGCGCAGGAGCGTGCCGACCGCCTCCGCCGACAGCGGTTCGAGCTGGAACACCTGGCTCCGCGACGTGAGCGGGTTGTTGATGAAGAAGAACGGATTGTGGGTGGTGGCCCCGACGAGCGTGACGGCCCCCTCCTCGACGTACGGCAACAGGACGTCCTGCTGGGACTTGCTGAAGCGGTGGATTTCGTCGATGAAAAGGATGGTCCGCCGCCCCGACACGGCCAGCCGCTGCTTCGCCGCCTCCAGCGAGGCGCGCAACCCCGCGACGTTGGAGAGCACGCCGCTGGAGCGGTCGAAGGCGCGCTTGGTCGCGTGGGCGATGACTTCGGCAAGGGACGTCTTCCCGCACCCCGGCGGCCCGTAGAGGATGAGGCTCGACAAGCGGTCGGCCTCGATGGCCCGCCGCAGGAGTTTGCCGGGCCCGAGGATGTGGTCCTGCCCGACGATGTCGTCGAGGGTGCGCGGCCGCATCCGCGCCGCCAGGGGGCGGTCGTCGGTGGGGAGGGAGGAAGCCGCTTCGGGCATTTCGGGCTCGTGCGGGGCTTCCGGCTGGGATGGGGGCTGAAGCCGCATCCTCGAAACCATGGCCTCAAATTCGGCAACTGCCGATTCCGCGTCAGGCGGGCGGGGCGTCGAAGTGGAGGTTGTAGGAGGCGTGGACGGTCGCTTCGAGGCGGAATTGCTCCGGGATGGCCGCCAGCTGCGCGTCGGCGTCTTTGCCGGCGGCGTTGACCGCCCCCTCGTCGAACGTCGACCAGTCCTGGTCGGCGAGGGTGGAGAGGTTGCCGGCGGGGATGGTGATGTCGAGGGTGGTTTCTTCGTAGCTGGCGGTGTCGTCCAGTTTCGTTTGGCCCTGGGCGGTGAAGAGGAAGCCGATGCCTTCGGTGATGGTCACCGAAGCCTTGATCGAGCCGTCCTCCGCCTTGCCGAGCGTCCAGGTCAGGGGTTTTTGGAAGGGGTTTGGGGCTTCCTTGCGTCCGCCCGTGAGATTGTATTCATGCCCGGCCTTTTGCAGGGTGGAAATGAACCCGTTCTTGACCATGCTCGGAGCGTATTGCGTGACGATCGACATCAGAAGGCCCGTCTGCTTCTTCACGTTGGCCGAGGCGGCCTTGTAGGTGGCCTTGTCGTCGCCCGTGATGAATTGGACGAGCTGGTCGCGCGCGG
>JAFXQI010000010.1 GCA_017527155.1 Kiritimatiellia bacterium | reverse complement strand
GGCCGGCGCGGCGGCGGGCCTTCCCGTCGCGGGCATTGCGGCGGGCGCGGAGGAGTTCGGGAATGCCGAGTGCCGCGTCGACGTGCTTGCGCAGGCGGGTGAAATTGGGGTTCTCGCGGAGGAGGCGGGCGAGACGGCGGCGGGCGGTCCAACAGGGGGCGCGGAGGTCGGACGGGAGCTCGCGGTCGGGGGATGCGTGCGGGAGGAGCCATTCGAGGGGGAGACGGGCGTCGAGCGCGAGGAGCTGGCGGAGGCGCGTCGCGAGGAGCTTGTAGCGCATCAGGGTGCTGTAGGGCGTCGCGATGCGGTTGTCGGCGAGATAGGTTTTGAGGCCGCCGCCGCGGGAGCGGTAGCGTTTGGCGCCGTTGGGGAGTTCGGTGAAGGCGAAGGTGCGGTCGAGCGTGGGGTCGAGGTCGGCGAGGAGCGACCCGAGGCGGAGGCGCTCGAGGAGTTTGCGCGGAGTGGCGGCGCAGGCGTCGGCGAGTTCTTGCGGAGTGGGGGTGCCGCGGAGGGAGGGACTTTCAGGACGGGGGATGCGGAGACGGTGGCGGCGGTGGAGTTCGTCGAGGATCGCGGCGCCGGTCTCGGTGACGAGGAAGGCCGTGAAGGCGGTCGCGGTCACGGTCAGGAAGAGGGCGGTGTTGACGAGGATCAGGCGGGAGTCGGTTTGGGAGAGGGCGTGGAGGGTGTCGCGGGCGACGTCGGAGGTCTTGCGGATGGTGGGGGAGAGGATTTTCATGGCGGGGAGGAGGGTGGCAAAAGAAGGGGATTTGGGCAAGAATGAAATAATCTCAAATGTGGCGGGCGAAACGGAGGCGAGGGAAAACGGGGATGGAGGAAGAAAAGGAGGAGGGGGTCAGTACTCGAAGTCGGAGCCGCCGATGAATTCGCGGATGATCGAGGTGGGAGGCGGGACGGAGGCGTCGATGGGCAGGAAGTGTTCGAGGAATTCCAGCATGCGGCGGGCTTCGGCGTAGACGGCCTGGTCGGGCTTGATCTGCGAGAGGAGCGGCCGGGCGTGGGTGGCCAGGATGGCCAGCTCGTAATCGAGGGCGGAGTTGAAGACGGCGTCGGCCTTCTCCTGGAAGGGGAAAATCCAGCGGCGCTCGCCGCGTCCGACGTTGGGCCACATCTCCAGGGTGCGGGCGGCGCTGTGGCCGCGGTAGCGGTAGTCGCGGACGAGGCGCCGGATGAGGCGGTTGTCGGTGGTGGGGATGCGGTTGTTGGTATCGAGGTTGAGCTGGGTGAGCGCGGAGATGTAGATGTGGAACTTGCGTTCGGCGGGGAGCCCGGGGGTGAGGTCGGGGTTGAGCGAATGGATGCCTTCGAAGATGACCACCTGGTCGTCTTCCAGCTTCAGCTTGCGTCCCTTGTAGATGCGCTTGCCCTGCATGAAGTCGAAGGTCGGCAGGTCGATTTCGCGTCCGGCGTCGAGGTCGGCCAGGTCGCGGTTGAGGACGGGCAGGTCCATCGCGTTCAGGTGCTCGAAGTCGTAGTCGCCTTCGGGGGTGCGGGGAGTCTGGGAGCGCTCGACGAAGTAGTCGTCGCCGCCGAGCGTGACGGGGCGCAATCCGTTGACGCGCAGCTGGATGGCGAGGCGCTTGGCGAAGGTGGTCTTGCCGGAGGAGGAGGGTCCGGCGATGAGGATCCACTTGGTGCCGGGCCGGGAGGCGATCTGGTCGGCGATGGCGGCGATCTTCTTCTCGTGGAGGGCCTCGGCGACCTTGACGAAGTCGCGGATTTCGCGCGCGGCGATGATTTCGTTGAGGCGGCCGACGGTGTTGATGCCCAGGATGCGGCCCCAGCGGTTGTATTCCTTGAAGGTTTCGGAGAGGACGGGTTGAGGCCGGAAGGGGGGGATTTCGGGCGCGCTGTCGGGGGAGGGCATCTGGAGGACGAAGCCGGTCTGGTAGGGGATGATGCCGAAGTAGCGGAGGGGGGCGGTGGTGCGGGTCATCGGCCCGTGGGCGAGGTCGCGGAACCCGTCGCAGAAGTAGGTGACGACCTTGTGGGGGTTGCGGAAGCGCAGGAGGGAGACCTTGTCCGACTGGCCGTTCTTCTCGAAGTGCTCGAAGGCGGCGCTGTAGGAGATGCGCTGGCGCTGGATGGGGAGGGCGGCGGCGACGAGTTCGCGCATGCGCGCTTCGAGGGCGGCGGCGCGTTCGGCGGAGAGGCCGGGCTCGGGGCCGTCGGCGAATTCGCAGTAGAGGCCGGGGCCGAGGGCGTGTTCGACGCTGAAACGGGCGGAGGGGAAGAGGTCCTTGACGGCCTTCGCGAGGAGGAAGGAGAGCGACCGGGAATAGATCTGCATGCCGGGGGCGCTGGCCATCGTCACGAAGCGGACCGTGGAATCGATATCCAGGGTGTAGGCGAAGGTGACGAGCTCGTTGTTGACGAGGGCGCCGATGTAGGGGAGGCCGGTGGAGGGGTCGTCGGGGGCCGCGAGGAGGTCTCCGACGAGGGTTTCGGCGGGGCAGGGGATGCGCTGCCCGTCTTCGAGCGTGACGGTGATGGTCTTGTTCATGGGGGGCATTGTAGCGGGGGGAGGGGGGCGCGGGGAAGCGGAAAGTTGCCGGGGGAAGGCGGTGTGTGTTCATGGTGGGTGGATGGGGGTGGAAACGGTGGAAAACGGGGCTGTTTCCAATAATCTCAAAACACGGGGCGGGAGGCGGAGGAAGGGGGGCGGGCGTTTGCGTTTGACAAGCGGGGGGCGGTTTTGGACACTCCACGGCCGTACATGGATACCGAACGGACAACTGGAGGACCGGCCGATGCCGGGACGGAGGCGGCGCGATGACGCTGCCGTTTTCGCTGTTCCTGGCGCTGAAATACCTGCGGCCGAAGCGGACGTTCCTGTCGGCGGTGACGGTGCTGTCGGTGATGGGCGTGCTGCTGGGGGTGGCGGTGCTGGTGATCGTGCTGTCGGTGATGACCGGCTTCGACGAGATGTGGCGGGCGAAGATCCTCGATTTCAACGCGCACGTGACCGTGACCGGCCGCGGTCCGCTGGAGGGGCGGGAGGACGGACTGTGCGAGCGGATCGAAGGCGTGCCCGGGGTGGTGGGGGCAGCGCCGTTCCTGCAGAGCCTGGCGTTCGTGCGGTGTCCGGACGGGTCGCTGGAGACGCCGCTGCTGCGGGGAATCGATCCGGAGCGGGAGGGGCGGGTGGGGAAGATTCCGCAGAACATCGTGGAAGGGACGTTTTCGGTGGCGGACGGCGGGGTGGTGCTGGGACGGCATCTGGCGGACCGGCTGGGGGTCGGGGTGGGGGACGCGTTCACGGCGTACTCGCCGGGGACGTTCGCGTCGGAGGAGCTGGTGCGGTTGCCGCGGGAGTTCCGGGTGGCGGGGCTGTTCGAGACGGGGATGTGGGATTTCGACGCGAATTTCATGCTGATGTCGCTGTGGGACGCGCGGGAGTTCTGCGGGGGGGCGGGCATCGAGGCGGTGCAGGTGATGGCGATGGATCCGTACCAGGCGCCGGCGGTGGCGCGGGAGATCGCGATGTCGCTGGGGCCCGGCTTCCGCGCGACGACGTGGATGGAACAGAACCACCAGCTGTTCGCGGCGCTGCGGGTGGAGAAGAACATGATGTTCTTCCTGCTGATCTTCATCACGATCGTGGCGGCGTTCGGGATCACGAACACGCTGATCACGGTGACGGTGCAGAAGACGCGGGAGATCGGGCTGCTGCGGTCGCTGGGGTTCTCGCGTGGGGCGATCATGCGGGTGTTCTTCTGGCAGGGCTGGATCGAAGGGGTGCTGGGGACGACGCTGGGAATCGGCTTCGGGCTGCTCGTGCTGCGCTACCGGAACGGGTTGCTGCGGCTGCTGAACGACCGGTTCGGGATGGAGCTGCTGCCGCAGGAGCTGTACCACCTGGCGGAAATCCCGTCGGTGACGCTGCCGGGCGACGTGGCGCTGGTGGCGGGAAGCGTGCTGGTGATCTGCACGCTGGCGGCGGTGGTGCCGGCGTGGCAGGCGGCGAAACTCGATCCCGTGGGGGCGCTGCGCTATGAGTGAAATCCTGCTGCAGGCGGAAAACCTGGTGCGCTCGTTCTCGATGGGGAACCGGCGTCTCGACGTGCTGAAGGGGGTGTCGCTGGCGGTGGGGGAGGGGGAGACGGTGGCCATCACGGGCAAGAGCGGGGCGGGGAAGAGCACGCTGCTGCACATCCTGGGGGGGCTGGACCGGCCGACGTCGGGATGGGTGCGGTTCGGCGGGAGGGACGTGTACGGGGTGGGGGAACGCGAGCGGTCGGCGATGCGGGCGTCGAGGATCGGATTCGTTTTCCAGGCCTACCACCTGCTGCCGGAGCTGACGGTGCGGGAGAACGTGCTGCTGCCGGCGCTGGGGCTGCGGGGGGCGTTCCTGCGGGGCGGAACGCTGCGGGCGCGGGCGATGGAGCTGCTGGAGATGGTGGGGCTGGCGGCGCGGGCGGGGCACCGGCCGAACGAGCTGTCGGGCGGCGAGCAGCAGCGGGTCGCGCTGGCGCGGGCGCTCATGAACGAGCCGCGGCTGCTGCTGGCCGACGAGCCGACGGGGAACCTGGACTCGCGGACGGGGGACGACGTGCTGCGGTTGCTGTTCGGGCTGGTGGCCGGACGGGGGTTGACGCTGCTGATGGTGACGCACAACGACGACGTGGCGGCGCGGTGCTCGCGCACGATCGTCCTCCGCGACGGCCTGGTGGAACCGGAAGGGGATGCGGCGGGGGGCTGAACCGTCCGGCGGGATCCGGCGGATGAAAGGTTGACAGGACGGGGAAACTTGGTATCGTGCGGCCCATCCTTCGTGAAAGGTGCGGTAGCCAAGTGGTAAGGCGCGGGTCTGCAAAATCCGTATTCACCGGTTCGATCCCGGTCCGCACCTCCAGTTTCCAGACGGCGCCCGGCAGGGTGCCGTTCGCATATCCACCCTCCAGCCCCTCCCACCTGCGATGAACAGCCCCCACACGATGCCCGCCGACGCCGTCCTCGCCGCCCTCCGCTCCCGCGGCGGCGGCCTCTCTTCCGCCGAAGCCGCGGAACGCCTTGCCGTGCACGGCCCGAACGAACTGCGCGGGGCGGCGACGGTACCGGCCTGGAAGATGCTGCTGGGGCAGTTCGCCGAGCCGATGATCCTGATCCTGGTCGCGGCGGCCGGGCTGTCGCTCGCGATGCGGAACTGGACGGAAGGGATCGCCATCCTCGCGATCGTGCTGATGTTCGGCGTGCTGGGCTTCCTGCAGGAGCGCCGCGCGGAGCAGGCGATGGCGGCGCTGAAGCGTCTCGCGGGGCCGGTGGTGCGCGTGCGGCGCGACGGGGGGATCGCGGAGCTCCCGGCGCGCGAGCTGGTACCGGGCGATGTCGTGTGCCTGGAACCCGGCCATGCGGTGCCCGCCGACCTGCGGTTGCTTGACTGCACGCAGTGCGCCATCGACGAATCGCTGCTGACCGGCGAATCCGAGGCCGCGCGCAAATCCGCCGAGCCGCTGCCCGCCGAACCGCCGCTTGCGCCCGCCGACCGCCCGAACCAGGCGTGGATGGGCACGATGGTGGTGCGCGGCCGCGCGGAAGGGGTCGTGGTCGGCACGGGGATGGATACGGAGCTGGGGCGCATCGCGGGGCTGATCCGCGACATGGACGAAACGCGGACGCCGCTGCAGCGCAAGCTGGCGCAGGCCGGCAAGCACATCGCGTGGGTCGGCGCGGCGGCGGGGGCGGCGGTGTTCGCGATCGGGCTGCTCGGCGGCAGCGGCCTGGCGACGAGCCTGCTGACGGCGGTATCCCTGCTCGTCGCGGTGGTCCCCGAAGGCCTCCCCGCGGTGCTGACGGCGACCCTCGCGCTGGGCGGCCGCCGGATGCTCCGGCGGCAGGCGCTGATCCGGAGGCTGCCGGCCGTCGAGACGCTGGGCTCCGTCACGGTCATCTGCACCGACAAGACGGGGACGCTCACCGAGAACCGCATGCGCGCGATGCGCATCGCCACCGCCTCGCGCGACGCCGCGCCGGAGGATGCGCCGGATGCCGAGAGCGGGCCGCTGCTGTACGTCGCGGCGCTGTGCAACGACGCCCGTCCGGGCACCGGGGAGACGGGCCGCCTCGTCGGCCTGCCCACCGAGACCGCGCTGCTCGAGGCCGCGATGCGCCACGGCATCGTGCGGGAAGCCCTCCCCGCGCGCGTGGCGGAACACCCCTTCGATTCCGCACGCAAGCGCATGGCGACCGTGCACCGCGCCGGCGCCCCGCTGCCGTCCCCCATGGTGGAAGGCCCCCTCGTGGCGGCCGTGAAGGGAGCCCCCGACAAGGTGCTGCCGCTGTGCTCGCGGGTCCTCGCCGGCGGCCGCGCGGTCCCCCTCGGCGATGCCCTCCGCGCGCGCTTCCGCGAGGCCCATGCCGCGATGGCGCACGAGGGCCTGCGCGTCCTCGGCTTCGCCTACCGCGCCCTGCCCGCGGACGCCGCGGGGTGGGACGCGGAGGCCGTCGAGCGCGACCTGGTCTTCTGCGGTCTCGCGGGCTTGATGGATCCGCCGCGGGCGGAAGTCGCGGAGGCGCTGGCGGCGGGGCACCGCGCGGGCATCCGGACCATCATGATCACGGGCGACCACCCGCTCACGGCCGAAGCCATCGCACGCTCGCTCGACCTGGCGGGCGGCGGGCGTCCCCCCGTCGTGGCGACCGGTGCCGACCTGGCGGGGCTCGCTCCCGGCGCGCTGGCCGAAGCCGCGGCGCGGACCGACGTCTACGCGCGCACGACGCCCGAGGACAAGCTGCGGATCGTCGAAGCCCTCCAGGCGCGGGGGGAAGTCGTCGCGATGACCGGCGACGGGGTGAACGACGCGCCCGCGCTCAAGAAGGCGGACATCGGCGTCGCGATGGGCCGCGGCGGGACCGACGTCGCGCGCGAGGCGGCGAAGATGGCGCTGCTGGACGACAACTACGCCACGCTCGTCGCCGCCGTCGAAGAAGGCCGCACCATCTACGACGACCTGGTCCGCTTCCTCCGCTACTCCTTCGGCGGCAACCTCGCCAAGACCCTTGCCATGCTTTTCGCGCCGGTCGCGGGGCTCGGGGCCATCGCGCTGCTGCCGCTGCACCTGCTGTGGCTGAACCTGATGACCGACGGCCTGCTCGGGCTGGGCATCGGGCTCGAAGCGGGCGAAGCCGATGTCATGCGCCGCCCCCCGCGCCGCCCGGACGCGCCGGTGTTCGACCGCGCGACCGTCTGGCACGTCGCGTGGGTCGGCGTGCTGATCGCCGCGGGCGCGATGGCGCTCGCCGTGTGGAGCCGCCGCGCGGACGGGGCGGACGGGCCGTGGCGGAGCGTGCTCTTTGCCGCGATCGGCTTCGGGCAGATCGGCCAGGCGTGGGGGCTGCGCGCGTGGAGCGGTCGTCCGTTCCGGTTCGCACCGAACCCGACCCTCGCCGCGATGACCGTCCTGGCCCTCGCGATGCAGCTGGCGGTGCTGTACGTCCCGGCGGTGGCGGGCGCCTTCCGCCTGGCGCCCCTCGCGCCGGTTCCGCTTGCCGCGACCGCGGCTTTCGGGCTGGTGGTGTTCGTGCTGCTGCGTGCCGCGCGGGCGTTCTCCGCGAAATAGCGGGGCCCGGAATCGTGTGATTCCGGCTATGTTCCCCACCGCGGACGCGCAGAAGCGCGTCCCTCCCCGCGGAGAGCGCAGCGGTCGCGCTTCCGCGCGACCATGCGGTGGGGCAACCCGCGCCGGGGATCAGGGTTCGCGGGGCCAGGGGGCGAGGTAGGGGAGGGTGGCTTCGAGGGTGCCGCGGAAGTCGTGGGGGAGGCGGCAGCCGGTGGCGTCGTAGTCGGTCGGGGCGAGGGGGACGCCGTTGGCGGTGACGCGGTCGGGCAGGTCGGTCATGGGCCAGCGGACGAAGTAGCCGGCGGGGGGGCGGGCTTCGCCGCCGATTTCGACGCGGTAGCGGTCCTCGGTCCAGATGGCCGAAAGGTCGAGGGGGCCGAAGGCGGTGGGCATGTGCTCGACGCGCAGTCCTTCGCCGTACTGCAGCCACTCCATGAACGGGCCGGAGAGGAGGTCGAGTCGGCGCCCGCGTTCGTCGGCGAGCAGGGACCGGACGCCGACGATCCAGGCGGCGGCGGCGCGCGCGTCGGGCATGGCGCCGACTTCGCCCTTGCGGCGCGGGTCGGGGGATACGCGGTCGGGCCAGGTCTGCCATCCGGCGGGGACGCGCCTTTCGAGGCGCATGGCGAGGACTTCGCGGGCGTAGTCGCCGCGTCCGAGGCGGGCGAGGGGGAGGGCGAGGAGCGGTTCGGCGGCGTCGGTGGCGGGGTGTCCGGGATGGTCGAAGCGGTCGAGGAAGCCGTCGTAGAAGGCGTCGAAGGCGGACTGCATCTCCCAGGTCTCGGCGAGGGCGGGGTCGTCGCAGGGCCAGGCGAGGAGCATGGCGGTGCGCACGGAGGGGACGGGCCGCTCGGCGGCTTCGGGGATGCCGGGGGCGTCCATGGCGTCGGCGGCGGCGCGCAGGGAGGTGCGGAGGGAGGCGCGGAGGGCGGCGTGGGCGGCGGTCATCCAGGCGGCGTCTTCGTCGCGTCCGAGGAGGCCGGCGGCGGCGGTGCCTTCGCGCCAGGCGCCGAGGGCCCAGAGGAGGGGGGCGTAGCGGTGGAGGCCGTCGGCGGCGGGCGGGAGGAGGCCTTCGTGGGGTCCGGCGGCGGAGCCGAGGGGGAGGGAGCGGCGGGTACGGGCGAAGAAGCCGCCGGCGCGGGCGTTGGCGCGGGCTTCGTCGTCGCGCAGGCGTTCGAGGCGTCCGAGGACGCGGCGGAGGGCGCCGTAGTGTTCGGTGAGGAAGGCGATGTCGGGCGCGAAGCGGTGGCACTCCATGAGCATGAACGCGAACTGTCCCTCCGCTTCGCCGGGCGGCGGCGGTTCGGCGGCGGGATCGGGGCGTCCGTCGGCGAGGAGGGCGGCGGGCGGGGTGCCGTCGGGGGCGATGGCGGCGGCGGCGGCGCGCACGAGGCCGCGGGCGGCGTCGGGGTGCCCGGCGCGGAGGAGGGCGGCGACCCGCAGCGCGACGGTGCCGAGCGGCTCCGACGCGGGCGGCGGCGGCGCGAAGAGGAGCCATCCGGCCTGCGCGCGCAGCGCATCCATCGCGTCCATGCGGTCGATGTGCGGATCGAGGCCGCGCGTGCGGTCGGCCCACTCCCAGCACGCCTCCTCCCACGCGGTCTCGAAGGCCGCGAAGGGGGACGCGGCGGCGGCGTCCGGCGCGCGTCCGGTCCAGGCGAGGAGGCGGGAGCGGGCGCCGGGGGCGAGGGAGTAGGGGATGCCGCAGACGGCGGAGCCGAGACCGACGGTGCTGCGCACGGAATTGGTCGGGGGCCAGCGGCCGGCGGCGGGGTAGCGGACGGCGTCTCCGTCCTCCGCGAAGGCGGACGCGCCGACCGCGAGCGGCCCGTCCTCGGCGAGCACCGTGTAGAGCGTGGCGCGGTTGACGGCGAGGGGGCGGGGGGCGCGCGGATCGGCGACGTCCGGGAACCGCACCTGCCGGACCTCCGTCCCCTCGCCGCCGGCCCACGCGGGCGCGACGGCCACCGGATGCAGCGCGAGGCAGAGCCAGCCGCGCCGCGGTCCGTCCGAGCCGTTGACGAGCTCGACGAGCTCCCACGCGCCGTCCCCGAGCCCCATCGCGCGCTGGCGGACCGACAGCCCGTCGCCGGCGTCCCAGCGCAGGTAGGGGAGGGGACCCGCGCCGCGCCCGCCGAGCGCGTACTCCGCGGGAGCCTCCGCCGTCGCCGGGGTCCGCGCGCGCCCTTCCGCCACGACGAGCGGCCAGATCGCCGGCTGGGAGGCGGCGCCCGCGAACGCGCCTTCCTCGCCGAGCACCGCGCCGTTGGTGCCGGCGGCGGTCCAGTAGGGCTGGCGGTTGCGCAAGACCATCGGATACAGCTCCGGCGCCGCGTCGGCCGCCTCCTGCAGGCGCGCCAAGGGCGAGAGGGTCCCCTCCGGTCCGCGCAGCTCCACGTGCCGCACCTCGAATCCGCCTCCCGGTCCCGTACCCCCGCGGAAGCCCAGCCGCACCCGCCGCGCCGCGAGCCCCTGGCCCATGACCGACACCGCGTTCCCCGCCGACCGCGCCCGGCCGAGCCGCTTCCACGTTTCCCCGCCGTCCGCCGAGACGTCCACCTCCGTCACCGCCGCCCATCCCCCATCGCCCCATTCCACGCGCAGGCCGCCGAGGAGGCGTTCGCGGCGGAGATCGATATCGAGTTCCCCCTCGTTCGCGGCGCAGCGCCACCCGGCGTCCGGGACGGCCGCGCCGAGGATGGCCGTCCCCTGCGGACACGTACGGCCGTCCGCGCGGACCTCGGGCCTCGTCCAGATGCCGAACACCTCGAAATCCCGCAGCGACGTCCCCCCGCCCTGTTCGCGGCGGTCGACGGCGAGGCGCACGTGGCGGGCGAGGACGGGCTCGACGAGCATCACGTCCCAGCCGCCGTCGCCGTCCTCGACCTCGCAGGCCACCGACCAGCGCTCGCCGTCCGTCGACAGCTGCACCTCGTACCCGATCCCCGGCGCCGCGCCCCAATCCACCGAGAAGCCGCATACCGGCACCGTCCTTCCCAGGTCCGCCTGCCACCACGGCCGTTCGTCGTCGGCGGCCGCGCGCCATTCCGTCGAGGCATCCCCGTCCGCGGCGAGCGCGGGCGGATGCCCCTCCTGGCGGCTCGACGCCGATACCTTCCAGCGCACCGCCTCCGGCACCGACAGCCCCACGCCGCCGCCCCCCGCGCAGCCCGCCGCCAGCACCGCCGCCCCCAGCGCCGCCGGCACGGTTTTCCAACGATTGGAAAAAAAGTTTCCAATGGTTGGAAAATTCCCGCGGATTTTTCCAACGATTGGAAAAAAGTTTTCCAATGGTTGGAAAATTTCCATGGATTTTTCCAATGATTGGAAAAAAGTTTTCCAATGGTTGGAAAACCGGTTCGCGATCGGATCGTTCATGGCGTCTCCAGGAGATGGCGGATGGCGGCGGCCGCCGCGGCCGCGCCGACGGCGGAAGTCACGGCGTGGAGCGAGCCCATCGGCTCGCGGCGGCGGCCGCGGTCGAGGAAGTCCGGCTCCGGCCCCTCCGGCGGCGGCGCGGCGGGTCCGGCGGCGGGTTCGAGCGAAAAGATGCAATGGATGCCGCGGCGCACCCCGCGCCGGCGCAGCCGCTTGCGCAGCAGGTGGGCGAGGGGACACATCCGCGTGTCGAGCAGGTCCGCCTCCGCCAGGCGCAGCGGGTCCGTCTTGCGCGCCGCCCCCATGCACGAGATCACGCACGGATGCCCCGCCGCCTGCGCCGCCAGCAGCAGCTCCGTCTTCGGCAGCAGCGAATCGATCGCGTCGAGCAGCACGTCCGACGGATGCTCCGCCAGCAGGCGCGGCGCCGTCTCCGCGTCGATGAACCCCTCCGCGATCTCGATGCGCACCTCCGGATTGATGTCGCGCAGGAACCGCGCCGCGACCTCCGTCTTGCGCAGGCCGAGGGTGGAGCGGTACGCGAACGGATGCCGGTTGAGGTTCGATTCGCGCACCACGTCGAAATCCGCGAGCACGAAATGCCCCACCGCCGTGCGCGCGAGCGACGCGGCTGCGGCGGCCCCGACCGCGCCGAGTCCCGCGACGAACACGCGCGCCCGCCGCAGCCTCTCCACGGCCTCCGCACCGAACAGCCGCTCCGTCCTCTCGAATCCGCTTTCCATGCCCCGCACCCTACCACACGCCACCCGCCCCGGAAAAACAGAAAACACGCGTCCATCCTTTGTTTTGCCGTCCATCCCGCGCCTGTCCATCCCCCGTGCCGCGCATCCTCGCATGCTCCCCCTCACCGCATTGGTCCGTCAGAAACGGTAGGAGAAGCCGTATACCACCAAGTGCTTCTGTTTGGCCCCGTCGTCGTGGAAGTTGGAGTTTTCCCACGTGTAGGTGTAGTCGAGATTCCGGGACAGGCGGCGGGAAATGGGGCGGGAGTGGCCGGCGGTGTAGGTCAACGTGGTCGTATACTCGGTCGGTTCGTCGGTGTCGCCCAGCGGCGTGTCCAGCTTGTATTCCGCCGTGAAGCCCATGTGCAGGTGGGGAATCAGCAAATCCTTGACGTTGAAGTTGTAGGTGTAGGTGATCGTCTCGGTGTCGGCATTGGAGCCGAACGTCTTGCGCGGCTCGAGCGAGGCACCGACCATTTGCGAGAGATAGGCGTTGATGGTGTGGTTGAGGTTGACGTTGAAGGTCGTCTTGACTTCGTCTTCGTTCTCGTCGTTGGTCCAGTCGAGGCTCGCCGCCAGCGTGAGGTCCCGCGACAGGCGCCACTGGTCGGAGGCCGAGAGCTCGATTTTCGGCTCCCAGGTCGCCTTTTCGTCATCTTCCTTGGTGTCCTTCGAAGAGGCGCCGACAAAGTAGGTCACGACAGGCAGGGACCGCAGGAATTTCGGGTGCACGTTGCCGGAAACACCCAAATCCAAGGTGGTTTCGGTCGTGATTTCTCCCGACCGGATTTGCTCTTTCCGATCCCATTCGTAGCTGGCGGTCAGGGCCATCCAGGAGGTGAGGTCCAGGAAGACGGCGCCGGTGGCGTCCAGCTCGTCGTTGTCGCCGTCCTTGTCTTTTTCCTCATCGTGGCGTTCGCTGGTCCAGGTGGCATCGCCCGTCATGCGGAAGCGATACCAGTTCCAAGCGAGAGAGAGAGAGCCCTCATACGTGTTGTTGGGATCCCGTTCGGCGCCGCCGGGGCGGTAGGTGGATTCCGAGCTTTCGACCTGGCGGGTGGCAGAGGCTATGCCCCCGAACTGGAGGCGGGGGGAGGTGGCCTGGAAATTGATTTGGCCGTCAAAGGTGAGTTCGTCTTGGTCATCGCGGCGGAAGTAGTCCATGTAGGACGCGGTACCGCTCAGGCCGAGGGTCGTGTTCGGGCGCAGGTGCTTGGGCTGGATGCCGAGCGAAATCCGAGGCTCCCAGTAGAAGTCGTCCTTGCGGAGGGTTTCGCTCTCTTCTTCGGGATAGGAGTCGTCGACGTTGCTGTCGTAGGCGAGATCGACGCCCACCGTCGGGACCAGCAACCACTCGCCGAGGCGCAGTTGCGCGAAGGCCGGGCGGGCCGCACAGAACCCCGCAACCACGGCGCAGAACGCCGCGCAACGGAGAAGCGCTGCGAAGCGCCCGTTGCAGCGTGTGCGGGAGGTGCGGGGTTGGTCCATGCGGGGCATCCGGTGCGGGGGCAAACAAGCAAGATGGCCAAGGGAGGGTTCTCCCTTGGCTCACGTCCGTCCGCTCAGCGGGCGCCCTTGTTGGGGTTGTATTCCTTGACCGCGCTCGCGGCGGAGCCGCTGAAGTCGCCGGGTTCGCCCCACTGCACGACCTTGCCGTTCTCGAAGTAGATCCAGTACACCTTGGGTTCCCACGTGAAGACCGGCGGCAGGTATTCCCAGACCTCGGACCATTCGTCGCCGTTGTACATCTTGGCGGCGCGGATGGCGAACGGCTTGCCGATGGCTTCCTGCACCTGTTCGGGTTCCATGCCCAGCTGCAACCGGCTGATGTCCACGTTCCAGGATGCGCATCCGCTCATCATGACGGCCAGCAACGCACCGGCGACCAAACCTTTGATTGTCCGCATAGTCTTCTCCGTGTATGACCGGACCTGCCGCGGCCCGGTGGCTTTATTCTTCTATGCCACGGAATCTTCCCCGTGGCAAGGCCGAAGATGGGGCTCCGGCCGATTTTTTCATGCCTTCAGGGCGCGGATGATTTCGGGGACGACCTGGAAGAGGTCGCCGACGATGCCGATGTCGGCCACGCCGAAGATGGGCGCGTCGGGGTCCTTGTTGATGGCGATGATGGTATCGGACGAGTTCATCCCGACCAGGTGCTGGATCTGCCCCGACACGCCGCAGGCGATGTACACCTTGGGGCGGACGGTCTTGCCGGTCTGGCCGACCTGGTGGAAGGCGCTGATCCATCCGGCGTCCACCGCGGCGCGGCTCGCGCCGATGGCCGCCCCGCCCAGGGCGTCGGCCAGTTCGCGCAGGAGGGCGAAGTTCTCGGGCTTGCCGAGGCCGCGGCCGCCGGTGACGATGATCTCGGCGTCGGCGACGTTCTTTTCGTTCTCCATGGCGTGGACGGTTTCGAGGACGCGCACGGCCGGGGTCTTGAGGTCGAGGGTTTCCCTGACGAGTTCGCCGGTGCGGCCGGGCTGCGCGGGGGCGGCCTTGAAGACTTTGGGCCGCACGGTGGCCATCTGGGGGCGGTGGTCGGGGCACTCGATGCAGGCCATGATGTTGCCGCCGAAGGCGGGACGGGTCTGGAGGAGGCGCCGGGTGGCGGGGTCGATGTCGAGGCCGGTGCAGTCGGCGGTGAGGCCGGTGCGGACTTCGATGGCGACGCGCGGGACGAATCCGCGCCCGATGGTGGTCGCGCCGGCGAGCAGGGCCTCGGGCTTGTATTTGCGGACGAGGGCGGAGAGGGCTTCGGCGTAGGCTTCGGCGGTGTAGGCGGCGAGGGCGGGGTGGTCGGCCAGGATGACGCGGTCGGCGCCGTGCTCGAAGAGCGGGGCGGCGAGGGCTTCGACGCCGCTGCCGAGCAGGACGGCGGTCAGCGGCACGCCGAGTTTTTCGGCGAGCACGCGGCCTTCGCCGAGGAGCTCGAAGGACACGCCGTGGAGGGCGCCCTCGCGCTGTTCGGCATAGACCCACACGCCGCGCCATTCGGTGGGGTCGATGCCGGCGGATTTCTTTTCGGCGGCCTCGATCTTCAGCGCGCCGACGGGGCACGCCTCGGTGCAGGAGCCGCAGGCGGTGCAGGCTTCGTTGGCCTGCGCCTTGCCTTCGGCGTCCAGGGCGAGCGCGCCGAAGGGGCACTGCGCGGCGCACGCGCCGCATCCGATGCATTTTTCACGGTCGATCAACAGTCCCATGGGATGCCTCCGGTCAGACGAGTTTGCGGTTCTTGAGTTCGGCCACGAGCTTCTGCGCGGCCTCGGCGGGTTCGAGCCCTTCCCACTTGGCGCCGCCGGTCTTGGCGGGCGGCGAGAAGATGCGCACGACGTGCGTCGGCGACGCGGCCAGCCCGAGCAGGGCGGGGTCGGCGCCGGTGGCGGCGGCGGTGGTCGGCTCGATGGCGAGCTTGCGGGCGGCCATCTTGCCGCGCAGCGACGCCATGCGCGGGACGTTCGCCTCCTTCACGACGGTCAGCGCGCAGGGCAGCGGCGCCTCCACGACGTCGTAGGCGTCCTCGGAGACGCGCTCGACGGTCGCGGTCTTGCCGTCGGCCGCGATTTCGCACTTGCGCACGCACGCGACGCACGGGATGCCGAGCCAGTCGGCCACGCCCGGCCCCACCTGCGCGGTGTCGCCGTCGATGGCCTGCTTGCCGAAGAGCACGAGGTCGGGCGACCCCAGCGAGCGTACGGCGCACGAGATGGCGTAGCTGGTGGCGAGCGTGTCGGAGCCGGCGACCGCGCGGTCGCACAGCAGCAGCACGTCGTCGGCGCCGCGCCCGACGGCCTCCTTGAGGATGTCGGCGGCCTGCGGCGGGCCCATGGTGAGGGCGGTCACGCGCGTGCCGGGGTGGGCCTCCTTGAGCTGGAGCGCCATTTCGAGGGCGTTCTCGTCGAAGGGGTTCATGATGGATTCCACGCCGTCGCGCACGAGCGTGTTGGTCTCGGGATTGATCTTGACCTGCGTGGTGTTGGGGACCTGCTTGAGGCAGACGACGATGTGCATGGATACCTTCTTTCTGTACGCGCGCGGTGCGGCGCCGCGGGGTGCGTCAGGCCTTGGCGGCGCCCGCGTATTCCTTGTTCAGGGCCAGCCCGATGATGTCGCGCTGGATCTGGTTGGTGCCTTCGTAGATCTGGAGGATCTTGGCGTCGCGCATCATCTTCTCGACGGGGTACTCCTTCATGTACCCGTAGCCGCCGAGCACCTGGACCGCGTTCGTCGTGACCTCCATCGCCATGTCCGAAGCGTACATCTTGCACATGGCGGAGAACTTCGAATAATCCTTGGCGCCCGAGTCGATCGTGCGGACCGTCGCGTACGTCAGCGCGCGCGCCGCCTCGATCTTCGTCGCCATCTCCGCGAGCATCCAGCTCAGGCCCTGGTTCGCGATGACCGGGCGCCCGAACTGCTGGCGGACCTTCGCGTAGGAAACCGCTTCGTCCAGCGCCCCCTGCGCCAACCCGATCGCCTGCGCCGCGATGCCGGGACGCGACACGTCGAACGTCTTCATCGCCCAGATGAACCCCGTCCCCTCGCGCCCGATCAGGTTCTCCGCCGGCACCTCGCAGTCCTCGAAAATCAGCTCGCGGGTCGCGCTCGCGCGGATGCCCATCTTGTTCTCCTTCTTGCCGAAGCTGAACCCGGGCGTCCCTTTTTCCACGATGAAGCAGCTCACGCCGCGGGCGCCGCGGTTCTTGTCCGTGACCGCGAACACGCAATACACGTCCGCCTCGCCGCCGTTGGTGATCCACTGCTTCGTCCCGTTGAGCACGTACTTGTCGCCCTTCTTGACGGCGGTCGTGCGGATCGACCCCGCATCCGAGCCCGCGTTCGGCTCCGTCAGCGCGTAGGCCGCGAGCTTCTCCCCCCGCGCGATGGCCGGAAGATACTTCTTCTTCTGCTCCTCGTTGCCTCCGATGAGGATGGGGTCCGACCCGAGCCCGTTGGCGGCGAAGGACACGCTGACGCCGATGCACACCCGCGACAGCTCCTCGACGGCGATGATGTTGGGCAGGCTGTCCCCGTCGAAGGTCCCGCCGTAGGCCTCGGGGATGTAGAGGCCCATGAGGTCCATCTTTCCGAGCTCCCTGAGCAAATCAATGGGGAAAATGCCTTTTTCATCGAGTTCCGCGCGCACGGGCTTGACGCGCGTCTGAGCGAACTCGCGCATCATCGAGCGGATTTCCAGCGCCAGTTCCGAGAGTCCGTAATTCAGTTCGGCCATGTTCAATCTCCTTGCCTTCGGTGTTGTTGCGATTGCTTTTCCTTCCACTATGCCAGAAAACCGCCCCCCATGCAAGCCATCCCGCACCTCCGGCGCGGTGCGGAGCGCCCGGACGGAGGGCGGTGGATGCGGGGGGGCGCCTTGTCCGGGGGGGAGTTCGCCGGGCCGGGGTGCCGGTCCGTTTTGCCGTGATGTTCATGCAGGGGACCATGCATGGAAACAGGTGGAAAACGGGGTGGTTTTCCATAATCTCAAAACCATGTGCCGGTTCCCGACGGAACATCGTCCTTCCCCTATCCACCCGTTTGCGGTAGAGTCCCCCGCATGATGAATCTCGTGAGCATGACCGGGCGAGGCACCGGGTCCGCCGACGGCCCCATCGGCCGCGCCGAGGCGGAACTCAGCAGCGTCAACCGCAAGCAGCTGGACGTGAACCTGTCGCTGCCGCGCGAACTGGCCTTCGCCGAAGCCGACCTCGTGCGGCTGGTGCAGCGCCGCGTCGCGCGGGGCCACGTCGGCGGCGAACTGCGCGTCGCCCGCGCCGAGGGCGCCCCCGCCTGCCTGAAGGTGGACCGCGCCGCCGCCCGCGCCTACGTCGAGACGCTCCGCGCGGAAGCCCGCGAGCTGGGCCTGCGCGACGACCTCGGCGCGTCGCTGCTGGTGGATTGGCCGCAGGTGGTGTCCTTCGAGTCCACGGAGGCCGACCGCGCGGCGTGGCTGGCCCTCGCGTCGGAAGCGCTCACCGCGGCGCTGGATTCGCTCGACGCGATGCGCCGCCGCGAAGGGGCCGCGCTCGGCGCGGACCTGCTCGCGCGCTTCGGCACGCTCCGGGCGCTCTGCGCGGAAATCGGCGAACGCGCGCCGCTGGTCCCCGCCCTCTACCGCAAGCGGCTGGAGGCGCGCTTCGCGGAAATCCTGCCCGCGGGCGCGACGGCGGACTGGTCGTCGGACGAGCGCCTGCTCAAGGAGGTGGCCATCTTCGCCGACCGCGCCGACATCACGGAGGAGCGCGTGCGGCTCGCGAGCCATCTCGACCAGGCGGAAGCGCTGCTGGCCGCCGGCGGGACGGTCGGCCGCAAGCTGGACTTCCTGGTGCAGGAGATGGGCCGCGAGATCAACACCATCGGCTCGAAGGCCAACGACGGCGAAATCTCGCGCCGCGTCATCGATTTCAAGGCGGAGCTCGAACGCGTCCGCGAACAGATCCAAAACCTCGAATAGAACGGAGAAACATGAACACCCTGCGACCCATCTGGAAGAACCTGATTTTCCTCGTCAGCGCCCCGAGCGGCGCCGGCAAGACGACCCTCTGCGACAAGCTGCAGAAGGAGTTCAAGGACATCCACTACGCCATCACGGCCACCACGCGCCAGCCGCGCGGCGACGAAATCGACGGCAAGAGCTACTACTTCCTGACGATGGAGAAGTTCGAGGCGATGCTCGCCGAAGGCGGCTTCATCGAGCACGCCCTCGTCCACGGCAACCGCTACGGCTCGCCCAAGGCCCCCGTCGTCGCCGCGCTCGAAGAAGGCTGCGACGTGCTGATGAACGTCGACGTCCAGGGCGCCGCCGCCATCCGCCAGTACATCCGCAACGCCCCCGACGGCGACCCGCTCAAGCGGCCGCTGGTGGACATCTTCGTCGTGCCGCCGTCCACCGAAGTCCTGCGCCACCGCCTCGTCGGGCGCGGCACCGACAGCCTCGACGTCATCGAGCGGCGCATCAAGCAGGCGCGCGAGGAAATCGCCCACTGGAGCGAATACAAGTACATGGTGGTCAACGACGACCTCGCCGAAGCCTACGACAACATGCGCTCCATCATCCTCGCCGAGCGCCACCGCATCGAGAACCGCCGCGAGGAATACCGTGGCTGAGGCCGCCGCCAGCGCCGCCCCCGCGCCCGCCGCGCCGAAGCTCGTCCTGGGCGTCACCGGCTCCATCGCCGCCGTGAAGGCGATCGAGCTGATGCGCCTCCTGCAGCGGCGCGGCTGGGACGTGTGGCCCGTGCTGACGGCGTGCGCCGCCCAGTACGTCGCGCCGCTCGCCTTCCGCGCCCTGTGCGGGCACCCCGTGCCGTCGGGCGACTTCGCGTCGCAGCCCGCCGCCGCCCTCGCCGCCGCCCCCTACGGGCACCTCGACCTCACGGGCGGCGCCGCTGCCATGCTCGTCGCCCCGTGCACCGCCAACACCCTGGCCAAGCTCGCGGGCGGCTTCGCCGGCGACATCCTGTCCGCGGCCGCCCTCTCCCTCGAACCCGGCGTACCCCTCCTCGTCGCCCCCGCCATGAACGTCCGCATGTGGCAGCACCCCGCCACCCGCGCGAACCTCGACACCCTCCGCCGCCGCGGCGTCCACGTCATCGACCCCGACACCGGCCCCCTCGCCTGCGGCGACACCGGGCAGGGGCGGCTGGCCCCGCTGGAGACCATCGCCGACGCGGTGTGCGCCGTGCTGCCGGGGGGCGCCTCCCCCCTGGAAAACTAGATATCTAGATACCTAGGTACCTAGTTTTCTAGAGTTTCCCCAAAAAAACGCCCCTCCCCTCTCCCATGAACTTCCTCGTCACCGCCGGTCCCACGCGCGAACCCATCGACCCGGTCCGCTTCGTCTCCAACCGCTCCACCGGGCGCATGGGCTACGCCGTCGCCGAGGCCGCGCTGGCCGCCGGGCACGCCGTGCGGCTGGTATCCGGCCCCGTCGAGCTGCCGCCGCCGTCCCCCGGAATCGCCCTCGTCCGCGTCACCACCGCCGCCGACATGCTGGCGGCCGTCAAAGACAACCTCCCCTGGTGCGACTGGCTCGTCATGGCGGCCGCCGTGGCCGACTGGCGGCCCGCCCGCTGCGCCCCCCTCAAGCTCAAGAAGAGCGACGGCCCCCCGCAGATCGCGTGGGAGCCCACCCCCGACATCCTGCGCACCATCGCCCCCCTCAAGCGGCCCGGACAGCGCTTCTGCGGCTTCGCGGCCGAGACCGACCACCTCGCCCGCAACGCCCGGGCCAAACTGCGGGCCAAGCACCTCGACGCCATCGCGGCCAACGACGTATCCCTCCCCGACCGCGGATTCGCGTCCGCGCAAAACGCCATAACCCTTTACCTCGCCGACGGAAAAAAATTTTCCATTCCCCTCGCGAGCAAAATCCAGTGCGCCAAAACCCTGATCGAAGCGCTGGAAAAGGTCGGCACAACCTGAAATACAAAAAAATCCGCTTCACCCGCGGAAAACAGTTGACGCTGTTGATAACTCCGCATTATTCTTGCCGCCAGCAAGATAGGAATGCGGCCGTGCCGCGTTTCGGGCCTGCGATGAAAACGGAAAAACAAGTGAAGACCGATTTCGGAAATACCCTGACCGCCTTTGAGCGTCAGGCGCGGAGAGGAGGTGTTTGACGATGGCAACCACGAAGAAAGCTCCGGCCAAGGCCGCTCCCGCCAAGAAGGCGGCTGCGAAGCCCGCTCCGGCCAAGAAGGCCGCCCCGGCCAAGAAGGCGGTCGCGAAGCCCGCTCCGGCCAAGAAGGCCGCTCCGGCCAAGAAGGCGGCTCCCGCGAAGAAAGCGGTAGCGAAGCCCGCCCCTGCCAAGAAGGCTCCGGCGAAGGCCCCCGCGAAGAAGGCCGCTCCGGCCAAGAAGCCCGCTCCCGCCAAGAAGGCGGCTGCGAAGCCCGCCCCGGCCAAGAAGGCCGCTCCGGCGAAGAAGGCTCCTGCCAAGAAGGCCCCCGCCAAGAAGAAGTAATCCTTCTTCCCGCGCAGGCGGCGGTCTCCGGACCGCCGCCCTTTTTTTCGCCCCGCGCCTCCACCCGCCCCCACCCGCCCCCTTCCTTCCACTCGAATTTCTTCCACACTCGCGATATCAAGGAAAATCCATGAAAATTCCCACGTTTCAAGCCCTTCATCCTGCCATGAAAGAATCCGCCGTGCCCCTGCAAAAAATCGCTTGACGGAACTCTTGTTCCTTGTATTATCGTTCCGCCAAATGCCAGAGAAAAGGAATCTCCACATGCCCCTGAAAACCCAAATCAAGTTGTTCGAAGCCAAAGACGGCACGGTGACGTTGCCGGTTCAGATCGATACGGACACGGTCTGGCTGACGCGGGCCCAGATGGCCGAACTGTTCGGGAAAGACCGCAGCGTCATCGCCCGCCACATCCACAACGCCTTCGCCGAGGGCGAAATCGACCCGAAAGTGGGGTGTGCAAAATTTGCACAGACCGCTCCGCATGGCGCCCTGCCAGGGAAAACCCAGACGGCACAGGTCGATTTCTACAATCTCGACGTGATCATTTCCGTTGGATACCGCGTCAAATCCCGGCGCGGTGTCGAGTTCCGCCGCTGGGCGACCGGGGTCCTGAAGGAGTACCTGGTGCGCGGCGTGGCGGCGAACCAGGAGCGTCTGCGCCAGCTGGGGCAGGCGGTGGAAGTGATGCGGCGGACGGCGGACCGGCTGGATGCGGCGCAGGTACTGGACGTCGTGTCGGCCTATTCTTCCGCCCTCGAACTGCTCGACGCCTACGACCACCAGACCCTCCGCAAGCCCCGCGCGGAAGGCCCGTCCGTCCCGCTGACATACGAAGAATGCCGCCGCTTCATCGACGGCATGGCCTTTTCCGGGACGTCGGAGCTGTTCGGCCGCGAGAAGGACGGCTGCTTCAAATCCGCCATCGGCGCCATCCACCAGACCTTCGGCGGGCGCGACGTGTACCCCTCCGCCCGCGAAAAGGCGGCCAACCTGCTGTATCTGGTCACGAAGAACCACGGCTTTTCCGACGGCAACAAGCGGATCGCGGCCGCCCTCTTCCTCTACTACCTCCAGCGCAACGGGTTGCTGCTCCGCGAGGACGGCACCAAGCGCATCGCCGACCACACCCTCGTCGCCCTCACCGTCATGATTGCCGAATCGAAACCCGCCGAAAAGGACATGATGGTCACCCTCGTCATGACTTTCCTCGCCTGACCGCCGCGCGTCCCCCCCCGCGCTTTTGGCTTCCGCCGCGGCGCGGATGCGCTAACATGGGGCACATGAACTATCCGGCACTGGCACCCTTGCAGATCGGACCGCTCCGCGTGGAGTGGCCGGTCTTCCTTGCGCCCATGGCGGGCTACACCGATGCCGCCTTCCGGTCCCTCTGCTTCGGGCTGGGCTGCGGCGGGGCCGTCACCGAGATGGTCAACGCCTACGGCTACGTCATCGGCCACGACCGCACCGAACATTACCTCGACACCTGGGAGGGCGAACACCCCCTCGGCGCCCAGATCTACGGCTCCGACCCCGGCATGATGGCCGAGGCCGCCCGCCAGATCTCCATGCTCGGCCAATTCGACTTCATCGACATCAACGCCGGCTGCCCGATGCCCAAGATCCGCAACCGCGGCGACGGTGCCGGCCTCATCCGCACCCCCGAAAAACTCCACGAAATCGTCCGCCAATGCGTCGCCGCCGTCGAAGGGCGCGTACCCATCACCCTCAAGACCCGCGTCGGCTGGGACGCCGACACCCTCAACGCCCTCGAACTGACGGCCGGCGCCGAGGAAGCCGGTGCCGCGGCCATCTTCCTGCACGGACGCGTCGCCGTCGTCAAACACGCCGGCCCGAGCGACTGGGGGCTGATCGGCGAAGTCAAGCGCGCCCGCCGCATACCGGTCATCGGCAACGGCGGCGTCAAGCGGCCCGTGGACGCCTTCCACATGGTGGCCGAGACGGGGGTGGACGGCGTGATGGTCGGCCGCGCCACGCTGGGCAACCCGTGGTGGTTCCGCGAACTCCGCGAACTGGCGGCCGGCACCACCGTCCACAAGCCGCGCCCCGACGAAATCCGCGCCGTCATCCGCGAACACCTCGCCCGCGAAGAAAACCTGATGGCCCGCCGCGGCCCCAAGGAACTCAAACTCGGCGTCGAACTGACCGCCTGCCTGGTCCTCCGCGCCCATCTCGTCCGCTACCTCCGCGGCTTCCGCGGCATCCGCCTCCTCGCGGTGCACCTCGAAGAGCGCCAGACCAAGGCCGAACTCCTCTCCCGCATCGACGAAGTCATCGCCACCGGCCTCAAGTCCGACCCGCCGCCAGAGGGCCTATAGGGGGGCAGAAACGGGGGGGCAATGCCCATCGAGTCGCCTCCCGACGGCGAGGGCGCCATCGCTACGCAGGCGGGAGGCAGACGCTCTTTCCTGGAACCGCGCTATGGGCGGAGTTCGGTGTTGTCGATGAGGCGGGTGGTGCCGAAACGGACGGCGAGGGCGGCGAGGACGGGGCGGGAGACGGTATCGGCGTCGTCGAGGGGGACGAGGGTTTCGTCGTCGGCGAGGGTGACGTAGTCGGGGACGCCGGAGGGAGCGGAGGCGGAAAGGATGCCGAGGATGCGCTTGCGGAGGGCCGCGACGGAGCGTTCGCCGGAGGCGAAGGCGGTCGAGCAGGCTTCGAGGGCGCGGTGCAGGGCGGGGGCTTCGAGGCGCTGGGCGGGGGTGAGATACTGGTTGCGGGAGGACATGGCCAGGCCGTCGGGTTCGCGGACGATGGGGGCGCCGACGACCTGGATGGGGAAGTTCAGGTCGCGGACCATCCGGCGGAGGACGCGCAGCTGCTGGGCGTCCTTCTGGCCGAACACGGCGATGTGCGGCTGGGCGAGGAGGAAGAGTTTGGCCACGACGGTGCAGACGCCGTTGAAGTGTCCGGGCCGGGAGGCGCCGCAGAGGTGTTTGGAGAGGGAGGTCTCGATCAGGGAGACGCTGGTGCCGTCGGGGTACATGGCCTCGGGGGAGGGATGGAAGACGATGTCGGCGCCTTCGCGTTCGAGCAGGGCGCAGTCGGCTTCGAAGGTGCGCGGGTAGGCGGCGTAGTCTTCGTTGGGGCCGAACTGGGTCGGGTTCACGAAGTCGGAGACGATGACGCGCGTGGCCATGGCGCGGGCGGTGCGGACGAGCGAGAGGTGGCCTTCGTGGAGGTTGCCCATGGTGGGCACGAGGGCGATGGTTTCGCCGGCGGAGCGGAGGGCGAGGGCGGCGAGCTGGAGGTCGGCGGGGGATTCGATGATCTGCATGGGGGGGGACTCCTGGTTCAGGTGTACTGGTGCTCGGGGCCGGGGTAGGTGCCGGAGAGGACTTCGGATTTGTAGGTTTCGGCGGCGGTCCGGATCTGCGCGGCGAGGTCGACGTAGCATTTGGCGAAGCGCGGGTGGATGGCGCCGCCCATGCCCAGGATGTCGTGGAGCACCAGGACCTGCCCGTCGCAGTGGGGGCCGGCGCCGATGCCGATGGTCGGGATGCTCACGGATTCGGTGACGGCCTTGGCGAGGTCGGCCGGGATGCATTCGAGGACGACCGCGAAGGCGCCGGCATCGGCCACGGCCCGGGCGTCGGCGAGGAGCTGCGCGGCGGCCGCGTCGCCGCGTCCCTGCACGCGGTAGCCGAGCTGCGCATGGCTCTGGGGGGTCAGGCCGATGTGCGCGCAGACGGGGATGCCGTTCTGGACGAGCGTGCGGATGGTCGGGGCGCGGAATTCGCCGCCTTCGAGCTTGACGGCGCCGCAGCCGGTCTCCTGGAGGAGGCGTCCGGCGCTGCGGAGGGCCTGCACGGGGGATTCCTGGTAGCTCATGAAGGGCATGTCGGCGATGACGAGGGCGTGGGAGACGCCGCGGACGACGGCGGCGGTGTGGCGGACCATGTCGTCGAGGGTGACCGGGATGGTCGACGCGTAGCCGAGTTCGGTGGTGCCGACGCTGTCGCCGACGAGCAGGAGGGGCAGGCCGGCGGCGTCGAGGGCGCGGGCGACGGGGGCGTTGTAGACGGTCAGGCAGGCGATTTTCTCCCGGCCTTTCATGTTTCGGATGTCTTGGGCGTCGAGTTGCTTCATGCGAGGTCGCCCCGGGACGGGGCTCTCCTTTCCGGTTTCGTTTTCACGGGCCGGACATTGTACGCGCACCCGCCGGGTTTGCCAGCAAAAAGGCGTGGAAAAGGTCGGGAGGTGGTCTTGCCGACACCGTTCCGCTACCGCCGACGATTCTGCTTCGAGGCCAACGGGGCGTTCAACCACTCCCGGATGTCCGATTGCAACCGACGCGTCTGCGCATCCGCCGCATCCTCCCCCAGCACTTTCCGGATGGCCTCCCAGAAGGCCCTCTCTCGCTCCGGACTCCCGCCCACGACGAGACCGTCCCGGACCACGTGCGATATCAAGGAATCATTGGGGAATTCCTGCGGTTTCCGCCGCCTTCCCCGTCCCGGCCGTGGTGGTTGGACGTGCCGGATCGTGACCATCCGCATGATGCCGAGCTTCTGTTCGACCGCCCGCACCAGGGGCGTCACCTTCGGGTTGTCGGCCAGCAGCCGGGAGAGCTTGGCGCGGGCGGCGGCCATGGCCTGGCGGTCGGCGGTGGAGAGGGTCGGGATGGCTTCTGCGTTGTCGGGCAGGAGCCATTCGAGGGGAATGCGGGCGTCGAGTCCGATGAGCTGGCGGATGCGGGTGGCCAGCTTCTTGTAGTGCATGGCGGTGGAATACTTGACGGAGGGAATGCGTTTCTTCATCCAGCCCTTGAGGCCGGGTTGGCGGGCGACGATGCGGCGGGAACCGTTGCGGGCCTTCTTGAAGACGAAGCGGGAGTCGAGCGTCGGTTCCAAGTCGGCCAGGCGGGAGCCGATGCGGAGGCGGCCGCAGAGGGTGCGGGGGGCGATGGACCAGACGTCTTCGATGTCGTCGGGGGTGGGAGTTCCGCGAAGGGATAAGGGGGGGCGAGGAGCGGCGGGCGGCAGCGGTTCGGGGGGGGCGACATGGCGGCGGAGGCGGGAGAGGATGCGCTTGCCGCCGTACCAGGCGAGGTGGGCGGCGAGGGCGCCGGTGAAGAGCGCAAGGGAACCGATGGCCTGCAGGAGGATGGCGGTGGGGGCGTGGCTGCACGCGGGGCCGAAACAGTCGCGGGCAAGGGCGTTGAGATAGCCAGGGGGGAGGATGGGGTCTTGTTTCATGGGAGGCAGGATGGGGGAATGTGGAGGGAAATGCAAGAGAATTCCTTGATATCGCAAGTGGTTCCGACGCGGGGGAAGATGCTGGGGGGAAAAGCGTGGGGTGGTGTATGGTGGACAGAAGAGGGGGTGGGGGGGAAGGGGAGGGGGCGTCAGGGGCGGAGGAAAACCGCGGGGGATGTCAGGGGGCGGCGGGGGGCGGGGCGTTGGTGGCGATGAAATCGGCGATGGCGGAGGCGAGGCGCTCGCGGCCGGCGTTGCGGAGGTGTTCGTTGGGGTATTGGTCGGGGATGAAGAGGTCGTGGGGGAAGGCGGCGTGCAGATCGAGGACTTCGCCTCCGGCGGCGCGGGCGGCGGCGGCGACGGTGGCCGCCTTTTCGTCGAGGATCGGGGTGATCCGGCCGTCGAGGAGGGCGTCGCAGCGCCCGACGTCGCAGGGCATGATGCAGAAGACGGCGCGCTGGCCGCGGGAACGCAGCAGGCGGGCGGCTTCGGCGGTGGCGCGCAGGGCGAGGTTGTCCGGAGTCATGGGCTGGCCGTAGCGGATGATGACGTTTTCGCGGCGGAGGTCGTCGGTGACGCCGGCGATCTTGAACCGTTCGTCGGTGAAATCGCGGGTGCGGCCGATGGTACGTCCCTGCCAGAGGATGGGACGGCGGGCGTCTTCGTCGGGGCGCATGTCGGGGCGGTAGGCCGGGAACCGGAAGATGCGCATGGGGGTGGCGAAGGCGCGGAAAGGACGGTGGAGGTACTGGCGCAGCAGGGCGATGTGCTGTTTGTTGCGGGTCCAGGGGACGCGGCCGTCCTGGCGGTAGTTGGCGAGGTTGACGGTGAGGATCCAGGTGTGGGGTTTGTCGGGCGAGATGCGCGGGAGCATGGTGCGGATGTAGTCGCGGAAGAGGCGCATGTCGTAGCCGCCGAGGGCGACGGTGCCGATGTGGTGGTCGGCGGCGAGCGAGATGAGCGCGGAGAGGGGCTTGGAGTTTTCTTCGGTGTGGTCGAAGGATGCGTTGATGCTGTCGCCGAGGTAGACGAGGGTGTTGTCGATCTGGCGGGGCATGCCGCGGATGGTGGGGGAGAACTCGGGCGGCCGGAGGGCGTCGATGGCGTACTGTCCGGCGACGGCGAGCGCGGCGACGAGGAGGACGCCGGCGAAGAAGCGGAGGAGGGTGGGGCCGCGGTCAGAACTGGAAGTAGATGAAAGGCTTTTCATGGGGTACACCGAGGTTCATGACGGCCAGCAGCAGCGCGGCGCAGACGGGGGCCTTGATCCAGAAGGGGAGGGTCTTCCAGCGCTCTTCCCCGCGCGCGAATTCGGCGAGGCATTCGGCGGCGACGAGGGTCGCCAGGGCGCCGAGCGTCGTCCAGAGGGTGGCGGGCGCGAGGGAGGCGACCGTGAATCCGCCGTCGGCGGCGGGGGCCCAGGCGGCCATGCGGCGGAAGACGGTCATGGCGCCGTTCCAGGTGGGGGCGCGGAAGAAAACCCACGCGGCGGTGACGAGATGGAAGGTCAGGAAGGTGCGGACGGTGCTGCGGAGGGGACCGTCGGGATCGGCGCGGAGGGCGGTGCAGGCGCGGCGCCGGAGCGGGTCGGTCGCGCGCCCGCAGAGCAGGAAGACGCCGTGGAGGCCGCCCCACACGACGAAGGTCCACGCGGCGCCGTGCCAGAGGCCGCTGGCCAGGAAGACCACCATCGTGTTGAACGCCCAGCGGGCGGCGCCGACGCGGTTGCCGCCGAGGGGGATGTAGAGGTAGTCGCGGAACCAGCCGGAGAGCGAGATGTGCCAGCGGCGCCAGAACTCGGCCACCGAGCGCGAGAAGTAGGGGCGGCGGAAGTTCAGGATGATGTCGAAGCCCATCACGCGGCCCGCCCCGCGCGCGATGTCGGTGTAGCCCGAGAAGTCGCAGTAGATCTGGAACGCGAAGAAGTACGCCGCCAGCACCGCCGACGCGCCGGACGCCGCCGACGGGTCCGCGTACACCGCGTCCACCACGTCCGCCAGGCGGTCCGCCACGACCACCTTCTTGAAGAACCCCCACAGCATCAGCTCCAGCCCCGCCGCGGCCTGCGCGGGGTCGAAGACCTGCGTCCGGCGCAGCTGCACGAGCAGGTTGCCGGGGCGCTCGATCGGGCCCGCGACCAGCTGCGGGTAGAACATGACGTAGGTCGCGAAGCGGCCGAAGTGGTGCTCGACGGGCTGGGTGCCGCGGTAGACTTCGATCAGGTAGGCGAGGGTCTGGAACGTCACGAAGGAGAGGCCGATCGGCAGGATCACGTCCGTCGCCGGCAGCTTGGGCAGGTGCCCCGACCAGGCGGCGAGGGCGTCCCAGTTCGCGGCGAGGAAGTTCCAGTACTTGTAGAAGACCAGCACGCCGAGGTTGAAGACCGTCCCCGCCGCCAGCCAGAGGCGCCGTGCGCGGCTGCCGGGGGCCGGTGCGCAGCGGCCCATCGCGAGCGCCGCCAGCCAGTCGACGGCGATCATGGCGGCGAGGATGAGGATGTAGGCCGGCACGAAGGCCATGTAGAACCAGCAGCTCGCCGCCAGCAGCCATACCCAGCGGCGCGCCGGGGGCAGGGCGAAGAACACCGCCGCCACCACCGGGAAGAAAATCAGGAACTGGTAGTCGATGAAGGACATTTTCTGCGCAGGAACCCGTTTCCGGTTCCGTTGCGGACCGGAAACTACCACGTTCCGGTCCGGGGGAAAGCGCAAAATGCGTGCGGGCGGCGGCGGCGGGCGGCGGACGGGCGGAAAACTGAGAAGCGGAAATGGGGACGAATCCGAACGAATCCGCATGGAATGAGATAATCTCAAAACGGATCGGAAGCGGCGGCGGACAGGGTCGGCGGGTTCGGGATTGTCTTTTCGGCGGGGAACGCTAAGGTGGACGGCATGAACAAAACGATTTCCAGAACGATGTCGGCGTGCGCGCGCAGCGTCCGCCGGTGGGGTGTGTTGGCCGCGGCGGCGTCCGCGGTGGTGCTGGCCGTCTCCGCGGCGGCGAAGCCGGTCATCGTGCACGACCCGGTGCGCGTCGCCGTCAAGGGCGAGCCGCTGGGACTGCGCGCGACGGTCCGCGATGCGGGCGGGCGCGTCTCCGGCGTGGCCGTGTTCTACGCCTCGTCGCGCGGGATGACCCCTTTCCGCCGCGACCTGACCACGACCGGCGCCGGCATCTGGTTCGGGACGATTCCCGGCCACCTGATCGGACCCGGATCGAACCTCTTCTACTACGTCCACGCCGACAACCTCGAAGGCGAGAGCACCGACACCGACTGGGTCACGGTCCGCGTGATCGAGCCGGGGATGACGGCGGAGAACATGCCGTCGGTCCAGTCGGTGGCGCAGCAGTCGCAGCGGGCCGCTTCGGCGGCCGCGGCGCAGCCGGCGCCGGGCCGGGCGGGCGCGCCGGCGGAGCCGGAAGCGTCGGCATCGGACCGCGGCAAGTACTGGATTCCCGCGGCGGTGATCCTCGGCGGCGCGGCGGCGGTCGGCGGCGGCATCGCGCTGGCGAACCATGGCGGCGGCGGCGGGGGCGGCGGCGGCGATGGCGGCGGGAGCGGCGGCGGGGCGGTGACGAACGGCAACTACGGCGGCAACTACAGCGTGTGTTTCGAGCCGGCGGACGCGACAGCGACGAACGCGGTGACGGTGTGCGATTCGGGGTTGGTCAACGTGTACGTGGACGGGACGTCGGTGCAGGTGGTGGGGCTGTGGGGCGGCGAAGTCCTCTACGCGACCCTCAACGGCAGCGCGTTCACGGCGGTGGCCGATTTGGCGGCGCGGGACGGCTTCCCGGCGGCCCACCTGATCGTCTCGGGCGACGCGGGTTCCAGCTCGTGCTCGGCGCGCGTGGACGGCTATTCGTCGGACGCCACGCGTCCGGGGACGTTCACCGGCAACCTTTCCACGACCCGGCGGTAGGGTGGGGGAGGGGGGATATGGAGGGGAAAGCAGAACGGTCCCCGGCCGTCACCTGCGGCGGGGACGGAGGGCGAGGGCGCCGAGGAGGAGGAGGGCGAGAGTGGCGGGCTCGGGGACGGCGCGGCCGGTGACTTCGAGGTTGTCGAAATGGAGGGTTTCGGCTTGGGTGGACCCGGCGACGAGGGCGGCGACGGCGGTGACGGCGGAGGAGGTGTCGAGGGTCAGGTGGAGGGTGTCGGCATAAGGGCTGGAGGCAATCGAAAGATCGATGGACATGCCGCTGGAAAGGACGGACCAGGAGATGGAGTAGTCGGCGGCGAGAGGCTCCCCGGCGTCGATGGTCCGGATGAGGGTGGATTGTCCGTCGCGGAAGTACCAGAAGCCGGTGGCATCGCCGCCGCTTTCGCGGTCTTCGGCGGTGGCGAGGCCCCAGCGGAAGATTTCGGCGTCACCGGCACCGTAGATGGCGAAGCCGGAGAAGTGTTCGGAAGAATCATGGGTGGCACTGACTTTGAAGGTCCCGGATTCCAGGGCGGTGCCGTCGGCGAAGGAACGTCCGATGGCTTCCACGCCGACGCCGGATTGGGCGTAGATGGCGAAACCCTGGTCGCTGACCGACCGGGAGGGAAGTTCGGCGGGGGCGACCTGGCGCCAGACGTCGAAGCCGGTACCGTGGTTGTCGCCGAGGTTCCAATTGCCATCGTAGTTTTCGGCTTTGTCGGAGGCGGTGAAAGTGGGAGTGGCGGAGGGTGCGGAGCCGTGCGTGGCGAACGCGGAGGAGACGCGGGTGGCGATGAGGTCGGTGCCGCTGGAGGAGGGTGCGGCGGCGCCGCCGACGGGGGCGGACGGGGAGGTCGTCTCGGGCGTGTCGTCGGGGACGTCGGCGGTGGCCAGGACGGCGAGGCGGTCGAGGAGGAGGTCGGTGTCGCTGACGAGGACGGTGAGGGTGGAAAGGTCCTGGGGGGCGGGGGAAGGCGAAGACAGGGCGTCGTCGGAGAGGAGGTCGGCGATTTGGGAGTCGAGGGTGGGAGCCGTGGGGGCAGGTGTTTCGGGAGAATCGGCGGAATCGGTGTCTTCGGTGTCTTCGGAAGGGGATAGCGGTTGGGTTCCGAGGGTGGCGGGCAGCGCGGACGGGGAGTCCCAGGAATGCGTGAGGTCGGCGCGGGAGGCGGTGGGACGGGTGAGGAGGAGGGCGGAGGAGAGAAGGAAGAGTACGGTGAGGCCGCCCGCGTTTCCGCGGGCGCGCGGGACGGCGGGGGGGAGGTGGATGGGGATGGAGAAGCGGGGGTTCATTGGATGGAGAGGCGCCAGAGGGCGGTGAGGGAGGTGGTGTCGAGGTAGATGGTGACGGGGGAGCCGGTGCCTTGGAGGCGGGTGTGGGTGGGGGCGGTCGCGTCTTCGAGGGAGAAGGGACAGGGGGTCCAGGCGAAGGCGCCGGTTTCGTCGAGGGCGAGGGGGGCGGTCTGGACGGTGTAGACCTTGCCGTAGGTGGTCGGGAAGGTGAGGGCGTACATGCCGCCGGGGGTGAGGGTCAGCGCGGAGGTGCCGAAGCGGTCGCTCGCCAGCCAGGGAAGGGTCCCGGCGCGGTATTCGGCGAGGTTGGTCTGGCCGTCGCCGTCGAGGTCGGCGGTGGCGTCGGCCGGGTCGGTGGGGTCGAGGCCGTTGGCGCGCTCCCAGGCGTCGGACATGCCGTCGGCGTCGGCGTCGTCGCCCGCAACGATGCGCAGGGCCACGGCTTCGCCGGGCGCGCCGACGGGCGGGACTTCGCAGCTCTCGACCTGGCGGGTGCCGGCGGAGTCGGTGACCCAGACGGTCAGGATGTCGCCGGCATCGACGGCGTAGGGGACGTAGTTGGCGGTGTCGGACGGGTCGCTGTCGTAGGGAACCGCGAGGCGGAAGTTGATGCCGGGGGCGATGGCGCCCGCGATGGTGGTGCGGGCGACTTCCTGGGTTCCGCGCAGGAGGAAGATGTCGGCGCCGGATTTGTAGACTTGGCCGTAGCGGTCGCAGGCTTGGCCGTAGTAGAGGAGCATGGGGCGAGGGATGCCCGCGTGCGATGAAATGGAAGTGAGGGAGACGGCTGCGGCGAGCGCAAAAGTGACGAGTGACGAGTGACGAGTGACGAGTTTGCGGTGCGCGGCGGCGTTCGCCGCCGCGGGAATGGAAGAATGGTTGGAGGGCATTGTTGGGTCCTTTCTGTTGAAATGATTACCGCATCTCGTCACTCGTCTCTCCGATGTCCGTCTTCGATGGTTTTGCAGGTGGAGGAGAGCATTTTCAGGAGTTGGTCGCACTCGGAGCGGAGGGGGGCGAGGCGGGAGGCGGGGAAGAGGGAGGTCCGGGCGAAGAGGTCGAGCCAGAAGAGGGTCTCGGAGCATTCTTTCTGGGCAATCTTGCACTTGTTGAGGAAGTCCTTGCGGGTGGGGGCGTAGGCGGCTTCGGCGAGGTTCGCGCCGATGGCGGTGCCGCTGCGGAGGATCTGGTCGGCCAGGGCGTACTCCTTGCGCTCGTCGCGGAGGGCGCGGGAGAGGGCGACGATCCGCACCGCGAATTCCATGCTCTTTTCCCGCAACGGGCTCTCTTTCCTGTCGTTCATTCGTTATCTCCGCGAAGCGGCCGCATCTCGTCTCTCGTCTCTCGTCACTCGTCTCTCAATCGCCCGAATACGAGTACGTCTGGAAGTACAACCGGATGTCGGTGACGCCGTGGCCGTCGCGGGTGCCGTCGGGTTGGAGGGCGCCGTGGATGAAGCGGTCGAGGCCTTCGGCGGGGTCGGCGAGGAGAGAGTGGCCGGGGATGATCAGGACCCAGTCGGTGTTCCAGACGCTGCGGCCGATCAGGCGGGCGTTGGTGCAGAGTTCGTCTTCGGTGAAGTTCCCGGCGTCGTGGTGGGCCCGGAAGGCGCTGTGGCGGCGGCGTTCGCCGGTGGCCGTCGCCAGCGGGGCGAGGTCGGCGGCGCCGAGGCCGCTCGGCAGCGGGAGGATCTGGTCGAGGACGGTCCAGGTGCGGCGGGCGGTGCGGGTGCGGTCGGTGCCGCTGACGATGGTGTCGGTGCCGGCGGGGACGAGGTAGACGTTGGGGGTGTTGGCGAGGCCGGCGCCGCTGGCGTTGTTGGTGTTCCACGCGATGTTGTAGCCGGAGAACCAGACGCCCACGGCGCGGATGCGCGTGGAAAGCCACGTGGGGTCGTAGAAGTTGTCGCCGCCGCCCGCGGGCCAGCCGAAGTAGTTGGCGCCGGGGAGGATGCTGCCGCTGAAGTGGATGACGAGTCCGGGTTCGGCGTTGGTGGAGGCGCCGGCGTAGGGGACGCAGAAGCGGCGGTAGGCGTCGACCTGGTTGAGGTCGGCGACGCGGCAGGCGTCGAGGGCGTCGGCCCAATTGGCATCGGAGGAGGCGGAGGGGGAGATGCGGAAGAGTTCCTTGCGCAGGGAGAAGCGGGTGGTGGCGGAGTCGGGGTTGTCGATGCCGTAGCGGGACTTGACGGCGTTCCAGTCGGATTTGAGGCGGGCGAGGGCGTCGGCGATGCCGCCGTCGCCTTCGGAACCGGCCTGCTGGGGCTCGCCGTCGACGAGGAGGCCGAGGGCGCGGCTGGAGGCGATGCCGGAGAGGAAGCGGGAGGCGGCGGTGTTGCCGGCGGCGTCGAGGAGGCCGGTTTCGTAGTCGAAGGCCATGGCGGCGAGCCAGGCGCGGCGGGCGGCGAGGTCGAACATGGAGGAGTAGCGGGAGAGGGCCTGGTTGCGGAAGGTGCGGTAGAGCATGTCGGCGTAGCGGACGCTTTCGAGGCGCTGGGCGATGCGGTTGCGGGCCATCGCGCGGTCGAGGAGGACGCGTTCGCCTTCGGCTTCGAGGGCCTTGGCGCGCTCCATCGCGGCGTCCATGGCGGCGAGGCGCGCCTGCATCTCGCGGATGAGCGGGAACTGGTCGGCCATGTCGGCGAGGAGGGCGACGGCGGAGTGCTGGAGTTCGCCGAGGTCGGCCGATTTGGCGATTTCGGTTTCGAGGTCGATGATGTCGTTTTCCTTGACGGCGTTGTCGGCGTCGCCGGCGTATTCGAAGGTGAAGTTGGCGAGTTTGGCGACGCCCCAGACAACGGCGGCGGCGATGCCGGCGGCGCTTTCGCCGATGTCTTCTTCGACGCCGCCGGTGATGGTGGCGATGATTTTCGGGACGCCTTTGCCGAGTTCTTCGGTGCTTTCCTTGGCGACTTCGGCGACGAGGTCGGAGACTTTGGCGAAGAATTCCATCGCGACTTCGACGTTGTTGATGAGTTTGCGCTTGTCGGCGATGGTTTCGTCGGTTTCGGTGCGGGCGAGGGTGATGGCGGCGTCGGCCTTGAAGAGGGTGAACTCGTCGCGGAGGCCGGCCTGGCGGTTCTCGAAGTCGGTCTTGGCCTTGAGGAAGGCGTAGTAGGCCTCGACGAAGTCGCAGAGGGCGGCCTGGATTTCGCCCTGGGCGCGGCGGCGGCCGGTCCAGGAGGATGGCTTGACCTGCAGGCCGAGGGAGTTGAAGGAGCGCTCGATGACGACGCAGGTGCCGGTGGAGAGGGTGGCGTCCGCGACCCAGTTGGAGACATCGGAGGCGGATTGTTCGTGGAACTGCACGTCGTAGTAGGCGGAGAGGTTGGTGCCGGAGACGGCGAGGACGCTGACGGCGGCGGTGACGGTGACGCCGGAGACGGGGGGATCGCCGAAGGATTCGAGGTCGAGGACCATGTAGTTGACGAGGTCGGGTCCGTCGTAGCCCTGGGCGTAGGTGCCGGAGACGCCGATGTCGTCGGCGTAGGGGTAGCCGTAGATCTCGATGAGGCGGTTCTTGAAGGCGATCTCTTCCTGCTGCGCGGCGGAGACGGCCTCGGCGGCGGAGTCGTACTGCTTGCGGAGTGCGGCGGAGGCTTCCTGGGCGGAGGCGAAGGTGGTCTTGGCGCCCTGGAGGGCGGCGAGGGCGCGGTCGTAGACCTGCTCGAAGTGGCCCTTGCCGGCGTCGAGTCCGGCGGCGGAGAGGTCGAACGGGATCGCGTTTTCGTCGAGTCCCAGCGGGTTCAGCCCGGCGTCGGCGCGGTCGAGGCGCGACTGGATGTCGGCGAGCGCGGCGGCGACCTCGCCGATGGCGGGGGTATGGGCGCGGTCGATGACGTTGAGGCCCGTGGCGGGCGCGTCGTCTTCGCCGCCGACCTGCAACAGGTTCGTCACGGTGTCGAGGAGGAGGGAGTTGGCGACGGCCCAGTCGAAGTAGGCGCCCTGGCCGGCGCGGGCGGCCCAGCCGTCGACGTCCCAGCAGCGGTTGGTATCGGCGTCGGGGGTCCAGCGTTCGAGGCCGCGCGCGCCGAAGGCGTAGTCGCGGCGGGCGGTGAGGCCGACGATGTCGGCGCCGGTGCGGGCCTTGGCGGCGGCGGCGGCGGCGAAGGATTCTTCGTCGAGGTAGTCGACGCCGACGGTGGCGTTGCCGACGAGGGTGGCGCCGGGGATGGTGTTCCAGCCGAAGTTGGTGTAGGCGAGGAGGGTGTAGTAGGGGGCGAGGGCGGAGAGGTAGTGGCCCCAGGCGTCGCCGTGGCCCTGCGGGTACATGCGCTTGGCGTCGGCGGCGCCGATCTGGCCGGTGGTGTTGGTGGGGTCGCCGCGAATGGCGTAGTTGCAGGCGTAGGCGACTTCGCCGCCGTCGATGCCGTAGGTGTAGTTCCACACGAGGCGGTTGTAGACGGGGGATACGGTGACGGAAGGCTGGGAGGCGTCGTCGCGGCCGCGCAGGAGGGCGAGCTCTTCCTCCAGGAGGCTCGAGACCTGGTTCTGGAAGCAGAAGAGGGTGGTGTCGAGCGCGGCGTAGCCGTCGTACCAGCCGGCGGGGCCGGTGCCGGGGTCGATGGCGACGGTGGGGTCCATGGCGTCGGCGTAGGCCTCGTTGCCGAGCGCCATGTAGAGCTTGTTGAGGCGCGTGGCGGCGAAGAGGAGGGAGTCGTTGCAGTTGGGGTCGGTGATGCCGGCCTGGAGGGAGAGCGAGAGGGCGCGGTCCATGACGGTCTGGTAGATCTGGATCAGCCCCGCGCCGTTCACGGCGTCGGGTTCGAGCGCCACGGCGCCCTCGTAGGGGGGGCCGCACTGCTCGACGATGGTCTGGGCGAGGCCGGGGGCGTATTCGGCCATGTCGGAGAAGCGCTGGTCGTAGGGGTTGAGGGCGGTCATGACGCGCTCGATCCAGCCGGGTGCGAGGGAGGCGACCCAGGGGCTCCAGTTGGTGGAGGTGGGGCCGAGGCCGTCGGCGCGGCGGTAGCGGACGGCGAAGTAGTGGTCGGAGAGCATGAAGAGGGTGCCCTCGGCGGTGCCGCCCTCGATGGTGATGGAGGCGGCGCCGTTGCTGCTGCTGGTGGGGCTGGAGGTGAAGTAGGGCTGCCAGGTCTCCTTCGGGGAGCTGGGGACGTTCCCGGCGACGGGGACGCTCCAGCGCCACTCGAATTCGTAGTCGGCGGACTTGCCGCCGAAGTCGTCGGGGTAGACGAGGGTGAGTTTTTCTTCGAGGGCGTTGCCGGGCTCGACGACGTCGAGGTACTGGGAGCCCCAGAGGTTGGTCGTCACGCGGATGACCTGGAGGCTGACGGGCAGGCCGGGGGCGACTCGGCCGGTGTTGGTGCTGTTGTTGAAGGCGAGGGTGACGTAGCCGCGGGCGTTGCGGTTGGTGGGCGGGGCGCTGGAGAGGGCGGCGTTGACGTAGGGGGCGTTGGGGGCGATGGGGGTGGCGGTGTCCACGGGCAGGGCGTCCACGGCGGTCTGCCAGGCGGCCTTGGAGGAGGCGGCGAGGCCGTCGCCGAGGGCGCGCAGGCCGGCCTTTTCGTCCTGCGTCAGCCAGTTCGGCAGGATGTAGGGGGTGCCGGTGAGCGGGGCGCGGAGCATGCCGGCGAGGACGAGCTGGCCGTCGGGGCCGCGCGTGGGGTCGTAGTGGAGGCGCTCTTCGAGGGCGGGCGAGACGTCCCCGAAGCGGTAGCGGGCGCTGGTCGCCTCCTTGCGCGCCTTGCCGGCCGCCGCGAGGGCGTCGACGACGGACTTGGAGAGGTTCTGGACCTGCTCGGCGGCGGGGTCGTAGAGGACGACGCTCGGCCCGGCGGCGTTCGCCTCGGACTGCTGGTAGATGACGTCCACGCTGGCCTGGTTCCAGATGTCCGGCAGCCCGCCGGTGGCTTCGGCCAGGGTCTGGGCGACGGCCATCGCGGGGACGTTGGAGGGCCATTTGACGTCGTAGGGGATGTCCAGCGGCGCGCCGCCGGTCCCGCCGGACTGGTGTTCGACCGGCAGCCAGGGCAGCTCCTGGCCGACCTCCGGCTGGGTGGAGAGTTCGGGGAAGCAGAAGCCGTCCTGCATGCGGTAATAGAAGTTCATGACGATGTTGGTCGCCTTGCCGTCGTCGCCGGCGGCCTTGGCCCACCAGTCGTGCTTGCGGTCCTGCCAGCCGGGTCCGCCGGCGCAGGAGGTGTTGAGGCAGCCCTCCCAGGCGGCGAGGGGCATCGGGGGGGTGACGGAGGAGCCGGCCTTGGTGGAGTAGCGGAAGGGGTAGGTTTCGTTGGTGCGGACGACGTGGAAGACGGCCATGGAGGGGGAGCCGTCGGCCTTGCGGGTGTCGAGCAGCACGTAGGGTTCGCTGGCGCCGCCGGGGGCGTTGAGGTCGTCGCGCAGGGCGTAGGCGGTGTTGCCGAGGACCACGGCGTGTTCTTCGTTGGGGTTGTAGCCGGGGCGGTCCCTGTCGTTCTGGACGTAGACGGACGGCGAGGCGAGGGCGGTGCCGCCGCTGCCCTTGCCGGAGGCGATGACGATTTCCGGCGGGTTGGTGGGCCACGCGCTCTGGTAGTGGAGGGCGAGGGAGGGGTAGTGGAGCGGGAAGGGCAGCTCGCCGTCGAGCTTCGACGGCCGGCCCCACCAGATTTCGAAGGCGTTGGTGTTGACCGCGAAGAGGGCCGACTGCGGGTCCGCCTCCCACGCCTCCGGGTAGTCGTAGGTGTTGACGTTGTAGGCGGTGCCGGAGTGGACGAAGCCCGGGAACGCCGAGAGGTCCTTCAGGTGCTCGTGGTCGGCGAGGTGGAAGGAGGCGATCCACTTCGCGCCGCCGTAGATCGTCCCGTAGGAGCCGTCCACCACGTCGTGGATGTGCGCGCCCGCGCCCTCGTCGAGCGGATAGGACTCGAGCAGGTCCTTCTGGGCGCCGCGCAGGTGGACCCGCATCAGCGAACGGATTTCGTCGCCGGTGCGCGCGACGTCCCAGTAGCGCACCTCGTCGATGCGGCCGCCGAAGTGCTCGCCCGTCTTGAGGGAGCGGCCGATCTGGATGTGGCGCGCCTGGCCGTTGCCGTCCACCGTCCGGAGGGAGCCGTTGGTGGCGGCCGCCGTGCCGTCCACGTAGAGGACCAGCGCGTCGGCGGTGCGCACGCCGGCCAGGTGGTGCCACTTGCGCCAGCCGCCGTCCGGCACGGGGGCTTCGACGCGCCCCGCGGGGGTCTCGAAATAGGCGTTGCCGTCGCGGGTGTAGCCCATTTCCCAGGCGTCGGGCGACTGGTCGTCGGCGTCGCGGTAGTAGCTCATCACGGGGTTGGCGGTCCCGTCCTTGCGGGTGCGCCAGGCCCAGGCCTCGATGGTGAACGGCTGCTCGTCGAGATGGAACGTGTTGCGCGTGCCCTCGGCGTAGCCCCCGTCGCCGTCGAAGTCCACGACGTAGCTTTCGTCGCTGAAGGGCAGGATTTCCTTGCCGATGGGCCAGCGGACGGGGGTGGGGTCGAACTCCGCCGGGTCGTCGTGGAGCACGCCGCGGAGGGCTTCCAGCCAGAAGTCGTCGGTCGTGGAGTACCGCATCAGCGCCAGCCCCGGCGCGGCGAAGGCCAGCCGGCCGGTTCCGGCGTCGATCGACGCGTTGGCGGCCTCCTTCTTGGGGGCCTCCTCGGTGGCCTGGCTCGCGATTTCCGCCCCCATGCCGTCGGGCAGCAGCGTCTCCGCCGCGCCGGTGCCGCCGGGGTCGAGCGCGATGCGGATGGCGTCCGCGGGCCACTCGATTTCGTACCAGTCCACCTCGAACGGCCAGGTCACGCCGCGCGCGTCCTTGTGCTCCCAGTAGACCTCCGCGTCCCAGGGCGAGCCCTCGGTGGAGCGGAGGGCGAAGAGCCAGTTGCGCTTTCCGGCGTAGGAGCTGTTTTCGTCCACCAGGAACATCTTGTCCGAGGTGCCGCCGCCGATGCCAGCGGTGACCTTCGGCACCAGGTCGTCCGTCCCGTAGTAGCGGTCCACGGGCAGGAGGCGGTCGCCCACCTCCGCCGCCACGCGCTCCACCGTCGGGGCGAGCACCTGCACCGGTTGCACGCCCAGCGACTTGGCGAACTTGCCGTCCTCGAAGTATTCCAGCAGCAAAATCCCCTCCACGCCGTCCGCGCGCAGGCACTGCGAGCCGTCGTAGACGTCGATCCACACGCCATCCGCGTAGTTCGTGGTGGTGACCGCGTTCGTCCCCGTCGCGTCGTAGTTGGTGACGACGGACCGGACGGGCGCCGTCACGTAGTTGTTGTAGTGGAGCGTCGCGTAGATCTGCTGGTTGTTCGCGTTCAGGTAGACCGCGGGGGCGTTGTAGGGGGACTCGGTCCAGTAGATGCGGGCGGGGCGGTTCGTCGGCACGGCGGAGACCGTGTAGACCACGTCCTGGTCGAGCCCCGGCCAGCGGATTTCCAGCTGGCCGCCGGCGGCCGCGACCAGCTCGTCGCGCGAGGGCAGCCAGATTGCGCTGCCGCTCTCGTTCCGCCAGTACGCCTGCTCGTTGTTCCCCACCCGGACGGCAGAAAAACCCTCCGGCTGCCGGCCGCGCGTCGCGCCGTCCGGCGCCGGGATCACGTCGCCCAGCGCGTATTGCGCGATCGACGACTCCAGCGGCTGGCCGTAGGCGAAGAACGTCATCGCCAGCGCGCCCTCGCCCTCGCCGTCCGCGAACGAGACATCCTGCGTTTCGCCGGACGCCGGGTCCGTCCAGCGGTTCGTCGCCGAACCGCCGGCGAAGGACACCAGCCCCGCGCCGCCCGCGTAGTAATTCGTCTCCGCGTCCGGCGCCTCGTCGGCGAACCACCGCATCCCGAACCTCGTCGTCAGCTGCGGCGCCGTGCCCTCCCCGCGCGCCGCCCCCGCGCAAGCCAGCACCGCCGCCGCCCAAACCGCCAAACCGCTTTTCCGTTTCATCTCATGCTCCTCGCTTGCAAAATGGGTTCACACTCCGCGCGTCCGCGCGGCTCGTCCCCCTCCCCTCCAAACTCTCCCAATTCTTCCTGATGGACCCCACCGCCCGCCTGCAATGCTCCCCATTCCGGATCAGCCGGTCGTGGTATTCGCCCTGCCACACCGCCCCCTGGCGTCCCGGCAACCGGTTCAGCAAATGCGCCGACACGCCCTTCCACTCCTGCAACAGCGCCGGCAGCCCGGCCCGGTCGGGCAGCTCGCACAACACATGGACGTGGTTCGGCATGACCACGTAGGCATGGAGCCGGCACCGGCCGTCCACTTCCGAGCGGCCCAAAACCCCGTCCATGCAACGGCGGGACGCTTCGCCCCGCAAGATGCACTCCCCGTGGTCCGCGTCCAGCCACTCCTCCATGCGGCGCGGGAACCGCGCGGCGTATTCCGCCGCCTCCCTCCCCGCCTTCGCGCCCACATTCGCGCCCCTCTCCCCTCCCATTTGCCCCATGACGGGCGAGGCGCCCGTCCTCCCAGTCCTGCTGCCGGGGAGACGCGCCTCCAGCCACTTTTCAGGCCGGCTCATGCCCGTTCCATCCCTTCCATGGCTGTTTTTGCCGTCAATTGCATCCATGCCATGTCCGTTTTCGCCATTTGCGGTCCCTCACTCCACCCTCATGATGTACCAGAGGGCCTTGTAGGGGGGGAGGTTCTCGTGGGGGGCGCCCTTGTCGCCGGTTCCGGAACCGCCCGCGCCGGTGGTCTGGGAAGTCGTCCAGCCGGACCAGACGCCGCGGTTGTCGTTGGCGGCGGCCGCCGGCTCGTCGGTGTTGTCGTGGCAGTTCTTCTGGTAGCCGTGGGAGTGCGACGGCATTTCATCCCAGGAGAGTTCCACGGTGGCGGCGCCGCCCACGTCCCAGGGGTTGTAGCTGTTGCCCGCGCCCACGGGGAAGCGGCCGGAGAGGTTGGGCGTCGTCACGCCGTTCACCACCGAGCCGTCGCACGCCGCCCAGCCCGCCGGAACGTCGTCCTTTTCGCCGTGCCAGAGGATGATCGTCCCGACCGGCACCGGCCCCAGCCCCGAGAGCGACCCGGCCTTCAGCCCGCCCGCCGCCGAGACGTCCCCGGCGACCGACATCGTGCCGGTCACCTCCAGGCCGCCGGAGACCTCCGCGCCGCGCGCCGACAAACTCTTCGTGCGGGTTTCCCCGTCCACCGTCAGCGACCCCGCTACCTCGAAATCGGCGCGGCTGCCCGTCGCGCCGTCCGCGAACAGCGCATAGGGGACCGCCGCGACCGCCGCGCGCGGCGACATCGCGCCCGGATGCCCGTCGATCCGGCATTCGATCCAGCACGACTGTGCGCACAGCACCGTGTCCAGCGGCGCATCCGGCGCCCCTTCCGGCGCTTGCAGGGCGTCGCTCAGCCGGACGCTGAACGCGCCGTCCGCGTCCAGCACGGCCGGGGCCTTGCGCATCCAGAGCGCGTCGCCGCCCTCGGCCGCCGCGTACAGCCCGACCACGAGCGTCAGCGGCCCCGACACCGCATTCCCGTCCTTGTCCACGATGCTCCCGGTGTATTCCCATTCCAGCGGCGACGCCGTCCCGCGCACCGCCTGCGTCGCCATCCACCGCCCGTCCGCCTTGGGCACGGGCCGGGCCGCCGCCGCCACCGCGCACGCGCACACCACCCCCGCCGCCAACCCCATCACCATTCTCTTCATCTTTCTCTCCTCGCTCATCTCGTCAAATTCCACCGCAACTGGTCACTGGTCCCTGGTCACTGGTCCCTGTGAAATGGCGCGAAGCGCCATTTCACCGCACCCTCATGATGAAGCACACCGCCAGGTACGGCGGCCGGTTCTCGTGTGCCGCGCCATTGCCGGCGGAGTCGGTGGTGGCGTCGTCGGGGGAGCCGCCCGTGCTGTTCTGCCACCAGTCGCCGCTCATCCAGCCCATCCAGGGGACCGGATGGTAGTCGCGGGTGCTGGCCGTCGTGTAGTCGTGGGTGTGCGAGGGGATCTGGGCGACCGTGAGGGCCACCGAGTTCGTGCCGCCGGTGTCCCCGACCTCGTAATGGAACTCGTCGTCGCCGCCGCCCGCCCCCACCGGGAAGCGGTCCGTCAGGTCCGGCGTCGTCATCCCGTTCACCGTCTGGCCGTTGCACAGCGCCCAGCCGTCCGGGGGGTTGTCCTTGTCCATCCACATCGCGATGCTCCCCACGGGCGGGATGCCGTCCCCCTCGAAGCGCGGGGCCTCGACCGTCCCCGACACGCCCGCCGGCGAGTCCGCGTCCGCCAGCTCCGCGCCGCCCTCGACCGCGAGGTCGCCGAACGACGCCCCCGCGACGAACTTCGCCGCGTCGGCCACCGCCACCGCATCGCCCGCCGAGAGCGCCCCCAGCACGGGGAACGCGAGCGGCGACCGCCTCGCCCACCGCGCCAGCAGCGCCTGGGGCGCCGAGGTGAACTCCACGCGCGGCGCGATCGCCGCCCCGTGCCCCTGCACCTGCATTTCCAGGAACCGCTGCGGCTCCGGCGGTTCCGCGAACGCCTCCATCAGTTCGTCCCCGCCCTCCAGCCACGCATGGAACGACCCGTCGGCCCCGCACCACACCTCCACGTCCTTGCTCCACGACGGATCGCCGCCCGCCGCGTCCGTGAACACCCGGATCGACGCCTGCTGCGCCCCCGTCAGCGGTCCCGACACCGGATCGCTCAGCACCCCCTGGTACACCACCGCCCCCGGCACCGCCTCCTCCGCCGCCGTCTCTGCCCACGCCGCCGCCGCCGCGCACCCCGCCCACGCCCAAACCACCATCTTCTTCATCATCGTCTTCATCGCTCACCTGTCCCGTTTCACGGCATCCCGTCTCTCGTCACTCGTTTGTTTCCACCGAAACTTGTCACTCGTCACTTGTCACTTGTCACTGTGAAATGGCGCCCCGCGCCATTTCACCTCACCCTCATGATATACCGCACCGCATAATACGGCGGCCGGTTCTCGTGCGCCTCCCCGCCGCCCGTGGCGGAAGTCGTGGCGGTCGTCGCCGACTTCCAGACATGCCCGTCGTTGTTGTCGGCCAACGCCTTGCCGTCGGTCGTGCACGACGGATAGGAGTAGCCGTGGGTGTGCGGCGGCATCTGGGAGTACTCCAGCGTCACGGTCGAGGCGCCGCCCGTCTCGCCGACGTCGTGCCCGTCGCCGGCGCCCATGACGAACAAGCCGCTCAGGTCGGGCGTGCCGTTGTCCCCGTTGCATACGGCCCACCCGTCCGGAACGTCCTCCTGCGTCCACAACAGGATGCCGCCGACGGGGATCACCCCCTTCCCCTCGTTCGGCTTGCCGGGCGGAACCGTGACCGCGCCCGCCGCCTTCAAGGCGCCCAGCGACACCCCGCCCGCCGCCACGGTCAGGTTCGACACCGCCGCGCCGTCCGCCGAAACCCTGCCGCGGAACTCAGCGTCGTCGGCGACGGACATCGTCGCGCCGGCCGCGAAACCGCCCTCGCCCCAGAGCGCGTACTGCGCCAGGAACGCATACGGCGCCGTCGGCACCCGCAGCCGCGGCTTGAGCGTCCCCACCCCCTCCACCTCCAGCTCGAAGTAGCGCGCCGTCCCCTGGAACGCGTCGATCAGCTTCTCCTCCGCGGGGCTGCCGAGCTTCGAGCCGCCGTCGTCCAGCACCAGATTGAACACCCCTTCCCCGGTGCACGTCACCGGGAACTCCCTTGCCCACACCAGCGTCCCGCCCTCCGGCGCGTCGTACAGCCGGAACGCCACGTGCTGGATGCCCGTCAGCGGCTGCGGCGCCCCCTCCACCACCCTCGCCAGCCGCGCCTGGAAATTCACCGTCCCCGGCACGATCCCCCCCACCTCCGCCGCGCACTCCCACGCCGCCGCCGCAACCAGCACCACCGCCGCAACCGCGGCCCGAACACTCGCTCTCATTCTCTTCACCTCTTTCTCGAAACTCCCGCGCCCGCAGGGCGCACCGCAAACTTTTCACTCTTCACTTTTCACTCTTCACTCTCGACGAGCTCCCCCTCCACCACCTTCTCCAGCGCGAACGACCCCGCCACCCGGATTTCCTGCGCCCGCAGCCCCGCCAGCGTCTCCTCGTACGTCCCCTGCACCGCCCGCGCCCCATCCGCCGTCACGTCCCCGTCCCCCTCGTCCCCACCGTCCCCCTCGTCCCCGCTCCCGGCCACCCGCAGCGAGATTTTCCGCACCACGCCCCGCGACTCCACCGGCCCGTCGTAGGGCTGGAACTGCCCGTCCTTGTTGTCGAACAGCGGATGGTACCGGTGCAGGAACGGATTCACCGGGTCGTCGTACGCCAACTCCACCGTACCCGAGAGCGCCCCCGCCAGCCCGTTCGTGCCGAGCGCCAGCGGCGCCATGCCCGGGAGCGTCGCCGAACTCGCGCGCCAGACGTTCGAGGCCCCGGCCGGCACCAGCTCCCGCCGCGCGTAGACGGCCAATCCGCCCTCCGCGCCGGCCGCCTCCGCGACCCAGGCCTCCTTGAGCAGCCGCACCGTCCCGTCGCCCCCCACGTGCACCACCAGGCGCAGCTCCGCCGGATGCCGCACCGGCAGCGCCTCCCCCGGACGGTAGCTCGGGCAGTCCACCGCCGTCAGCCGCGCCGTTCCCGTCCAGAGTCCCGCCTGCGCGTGCACCTCCGCGGCGACCTCGTGGACCGACTGCGGGGCGGCCGCGCCGCTGCCGTAATCCGCCGACGCCTCCCGCACCGCGCGCACCGGCACGTCGATGGCGATCTTCCCCTCCGCGTCGCGCACCCGGAGCACCGACTGGTACGAACTGTTCGTCACCGCCGACTCCTCCCGCCACTGCATGTCCTCCCGGTGGACCCCGAACGTCCCCGACCACGACTCGCCCGGCGCCAGCTCCAGCGTTTTCGCGGAAAACGCCTTCCACCCGCCCCCCTCCGCCAGATACAGCGGCACCGCGCCCGCCACCTGCTCCTCCCCCTGCGGGGCCTCCTCCGACGCCGCCAGCCGCAGCTCCACCTTCCGCGACCGCGACCCCGAGAGATTCGCCACCGACAGCACCATCTTCGCGCGCGTCCCCCCGAAATCCAGCCCGCTTCCGTTCCCCGCCGCCACCGCCAGCGGCCCCGCGTACGCGCTCGCCCCGTTGCACCGCACCCACGCCGCCTCCCCGGACGACCACTTCTGCGCCGACGGCCTGGCCACCACCCGCTCGCTGCCGTCCGCGGCGATCTGCCACGCATGGTTGTCGTACCCCTTCGACAGATCCACCGCCGAGTCCGCCTCGAACCACTCCTCGAACGACACCCCCTTCTCCCCGATTGCGCCCCCCACCAGATTCAGCGCATTCGGGTACCACTCCACCCTCGGCAGCCGCGCCTTCCCCTTGATGGCGACCGCCTTCGCCTCCGTCCCCTCCTTCACCTTCACCAGATAGCACTGCCCGCCCGAGAACTCCCCGAGCGTCGAGAGCGCCCCCAGCTCCTCCCCCGGATACCACACCTTCCAGTGCGGATCCCTTGCGAGCGGCGTCCCCTCGTCCACGACGAACTCCGCCGACGCAAACCGCTTGTCCCACCGCCATATCCCCTCCACGTTCCCCGCCCCGACCACCTCCACCAACTTTTCCAGCGCCCCCTTCTCCGGTTCCACCTGCAAATGGACCGCATTCCACCCCCCGTGCACCTCCACCTCCTGCACCACCCACTGCGCGCGCGCCCCCGCGCAAGCCGCCGCCAACGCCGCCAACCACAGACCAAAAACACGTCCGTTCATCTTTACCGTTCCCATGTTATGTGTGATGCCGCGCATCATACTTCCCCGCCCCGTCCCCCCGCAAGCCCCGATTCAACCGGGTTGGACCCCCATGCCGCATCAGCTTGGTCTTCCCTCCTGTTCTCCTCCATGAACATCTCGGGCGGTCCCCTGCCGGGGGGCGCACCCGACTTCATCGTCCTCGTACAGCGTAAAGCTCATTCTTTCGCATGTTCCTTGGGTAGGGCGGCGAGTCCCTTCGCCGCCGTGTGCCTGCCAAGCGCATGGGAACGCATTCCAGTTGCCCTTGTTTCGCGCCCCTTTCGCGCGGCGGGCAGGGGACTGCCCGCCCTACCCAAGCCCGGCAAAATGCGAATGTCTTGACTGTACGCGGTCCCAGGTGCCCGCCGACGGCGGGGCGCCGTCGTCCGCGCAAGGTCCCGCCACGGGAGCGAGAAACCCTGTCCAAACCGGAGCCCCCCACCCACTCGCGATATCAAGGAAAACTCCCGCATTTTGCCCTGTTTTAAGCCATCTTCTCCACCATGAACATCCCGGGCGGTCGGCCCCGCCGTGGGGGGGGGCGTTGCACACGGCCGCGACGGGGCGCGGCCTTCCCCAAAACGGCTGCACCGTGGCGCGCGCGGGCGTTTTTTGTTCGCCACTTCCCGGCGCGGTTTGGTAAAACGCGCGCCCGCGGGGCCGATTGCGCCCCGGAACAAGCAACACAAGGAGCAAGCAAATGAGAGTCGTCATCCAGGACAACTACGAGAAGATGAGTCTGTGGGCCGCCCATTACATCGCCGGCAAGATCCGCGCGCACATGCAGGCCCGACCCTTCGTCCTGGGACTCCCCACCGGCTCCAGCCCCATCGGCGTCTACAAGGAACTCGTGCGCATGAACAAGGCGGGCGAGCTGTCGTTCGCGAACGTCGTGACCTTCAACATGGACGAGTACCTCGGTCTCCCCCGCGAGCACGACCAGAGCTACTGGTACTTCATGCACGACAACCTCTTCGACCACCTCGTGGACATGAAGCCCGAAAACATCAACATCCTGAACGGCATGGCCGCCGACCCCGTCGCCGAATGCGCCCGCTACGAGGAGAAAATCGCCTCCTACGGCGGCATCGACCTGTTCATGGGCGGCATCGGCGTGGACGGCCACCTCGCCTTCAACGAGCCCTACACCAGCCTTTCCTCCCGCACCGGCGTCCGCGACCTGACGACCGACACCCGCATCGTCAACAGCCGCTTCTTCGGCAACGACCCCGGGAAGGTCCCCGCGCAGGCGCTCTCCGTCGGCATCGGGACCGTGACGGACTCCAAGGAAGTCCTCGTGCTCATCAGCGGCCACAACAAGGCCCGCGCGCTCGCGGCGACCGTCGAAGGCGGCGTGAGCCAGAAGTGGACGTGCAGCGCCCTCCAGATGCACAACGGCGCGATCATCGCGTGCGACGAGGCCGCCTGCGGCGAGCTGACGGTCGACACCTACAAGTATTTCCTCGACATCGAAAAGAAAGAGAGACTCTGAGATGGGCAAGTATTTCGGAACCGACGGCTTCCGCGGGGAAGCCAACCAGAACCTGACCTTCGAGCACGCCGTGAAGATCGGCCGCTACCTCGGCTGGTACTACGGCGCGCGCCTCGGCAAGAAGGCCAAGGTCGTCATCGGCAAGGACACCCGCCGCTCCAGCTACATGTTCGAATACGCGCTCTGCACCGGCCTGATGGCCAGCGGCGCCGACGCCTACATCATGCACGTCACCACCACCCCGTCCGTCTCCTACATCGCGCGGGTGGACGACTTCGACTGCGGCATCATGATCTCCGCCTCCCACAACCCGTTCTACGACAACGGCATCAAGCTCCTCAACGGCAACGGCGAGAAGATGGACGAGGAGACCATCCTCAAGGTCGAGGACTTCATCGACGGCAAGACCACCGTCCCCACCGCCACCCGCCAGGAGATCGGCCGCACCGTCGACTACGTCGCCGGGCGCAACCGCTACATCGGCTACCTCATCAGCATGTCCAAGTTCAGCTTCAAGGGCGTGAAGGTCGGCCTCGACGTCGCCAACGGCGCCGCCTGGTCCATCGCGCGGGGCGTCTTCGACGCGCTGGGCGCCAAGACCTATGTCATGAACGACCACCCCGACGGCTGCAACATCAACACCGACTGCGGCTCCACGCACATCGAGCACCTGCAGAAATTCGTCGTCGAGAACCGCCTCGACATCGGCTTTGCCTACGACGGCGACGCCGACCGCTGCCTCTGCGTGGACGAAAAGGGCAACGTCGTCACCGGCGACCACATCCTCTACGTCTACGGGCTCTACATGAAGGAGCGCGGCAAGCTGGAGAACAACAAGGTCGTCACCACCGTGATGAGCAACTTCGGCCTCTACAAGGCGCTCGACAAGGTGGGCATCGGGTACGACAAGACCAAGGTCGGCGACAAATACGTCTACGAGAACATGGTGCAGACCGGCAACCGCATCGGCGGCGAACAGTCCGGGCACATCATCTTCACCAAGTACGCGACGACTGGCGACGGCATCCTGACGAGCATCAAGATGATGGAAGTCATGCTGGCGAAGGAAAAACCCATGAGCGAGCTCGCGGCCCCGGTGGTGTTCTACCCGCAGGTGCTCAAGAACGTCCGCGTCAAGAGCAAGCCCGACGCCCAGAACGACCCCGACGTCCAGGCCGCCGTCAAGAAGGTGGCCGACGCCCTCGGCGACACCGGCCGCATCCTGGTGCGCGAAAGCGGCACCGAGCCGGTGATCCGCGTCATGGTCGAAGCCGAAAGCGACGCCATCTGCGAAAAGCACGTCGACTCCGTCATCGACGTCATCCGCGCCAAGGGCCACCTCGCGTAACCACCCGCCCAGCCCCGCCTTCCGCCCGCCGGATTTCCGATCCGGCGGGCGGATTGTTTTTTGCATCCCGGTGACGCAATCCGCGCTCCCGGAAATCACGTTTGGACTTACGGAAAACATTGACGTTTCCACTACTTTCCCCCTTCTCTCCCCGCCATGAACGTTCATCGTGTTTTTGCCCTCCCGCAGCGGTGCGGCGAGACAGAAGCGCGGGGTGGGGCGAGCTCTCCGGGCGAGCCGCTTCCGGAAGAGCCGCGTTCCTTCCGCACGGCTCGCACGGAGTGCTCGCCCCACCACAAGCCGCCGGCCGCTCGGTGGAGGATGCCGCGGGCGGGTCTGGTTTCCGGCGGACCCGCTTCCAGAGGCCCGCGGCGGGTTTTCCAACCATTGGAAAAATATTTTCCAATCATTGGAAAATGCATGGAAATTTTTTCCAATCATTGGAAAACGGGCGGAAAATTTTTCCAATCATTGGAAAATCCGGGACAACCGGGGAGGGGGGAGGACGGTGCCGGGAAAACGGAGTGGGGGCGGGGGTGAAAAAAAGTGTTGCGCGGGGCGGAGGATGTGGTATGGTACGAACAACTTCGGAAGCGAGCGTAGCTCAGTGGTAGAGCGCCACCTTGCCAAGGTGGCTGTCGTGGGTTCAAGTCCCATCGCTCGCTCCATTTTTTTGCCCGCGGCGGTTCTCCGTTGCGGGCTTTCGTTTTCCGGGGGTCAGTCGTCGGGGGCGGGCGCGCGGCGGAGGGCCTTGGTCTGGCCGTGGCGCTTCTTGGCATCCACCATGAGGGCGGTCTGGCGCTTGGAGCGCTTGCGTTTCTGGCGGCGGATTTTTTCGCGGGCCTGCTGGCGGGCGGTTTTTTCGCCGAGGAGCTTCGCGGCCAGCTTTTCGCAGAGTTCGCGGCGGGCGAAGAAGCGGTTCATGGACTGGCTCCGCTCGCGGCCGCAACGGACTTCGAGGCCCGTCGGGATGTGCCGGAGGACGACGGTGGAGGAGGTCTTGTTGATTTTCTGCCCGCCGTTCCCGCCGCCGCGGACGAAGCGTTCGTCGAGATCGGTTTCGCGGATGGCGAGTTCGTCCATGCGCCGGAGGAGGGCGGCTTCTTTTTCGGGTGTGACGGGGTAGAGGCTCATGGGAATGGCGGAATGTTGTACGGCATCCGCTGCGGATTGCAAGCGGGAAGGCGGGAGGGGGGACGGAAGGGCGCGGGGCGCGCGAAAAAAGTCTTGCCGCCACCCCGTGCCTGCGTCATTGTGCGGGACACGAGAACTGCACCGGAGGAGTTTGCCATGAAATCCACGATCCGTACCGCCGTGTTCGCGGCCGCCGCCGCGTTCGCGATGATCCTTCCCGCCCGTGCCGCCGCACCTGCCGCCGTCGCGCAGGTCGAAATCCGCGGCCTCGACGCCTTCTTCGGCGCCATCGACCGCATTGCCGCCCCCTACGCCCCCGCCGGGCAGGCGAGGGCCATGTTCACCGGCATGGGGACCGCGGCGCTGGGCGCCGACCCGTCCGAGATCGCCGACGGGAAGGGCACGGTCCGCGCGGTGGTCTGCTCGTCGGAGCGGAACGACTGGGCCGTCGTGCTCGAGTATCCGGCGGCCGGTGGCGATTCCGCCGCCTCGGTCGGGAAGATGGCCGGCGCGCTCCCCGCCGACGGGCTCCCGGACGGGCTCGTCCTGCCCGAAGGGGCCGTGGCGCTGCGCAACGGCGGAAGCCTCACGATCGCCGTCCCCCGCGGGGACCGGATCGCCCTGGTGCGTTCCGACGCGCTCCGGAACGGGATCGGCGGCGTGGACGGGGCCCTCGCGCTGCTCGACGCCGCGCCCGCGGTCCGCGCGGAAGGCGTGCTGGCCGCCGCCATCGATTTCGATGCCCTGCGGCAGGCCGTGGCGGGTGCACGGACGGGGTCTTCCGGCGCGATGCTGGAGGAGTTCCTGTCGCGGCCCGATTTCCCCCTCCGCTCGACGGCCCTCGGGCTCGGGCTCGACGGGGCGGACCGCTTCCGGACCGGGATTGCCGTCGAAAGCGTCCCCGGCACGCCCCAGGCGCGCATCGCCGCGACCGTCGGCGCCCCGGCGTCCCCGCTCGCGAACGCCATCTTGTTCCCCGACGCCGTGGCGGCGGGGGCGACCCGGCAGGCGCTGTCCCGCTTCACCGACCGCGACCTCCGTGCGTTCTTCTCCAGCCCATCCTTCATGGGCGGCCTCGATGCCGAGGAGGACGAAGGGGAACAGGAAACCGTCCTCCGCGAGGCCTTCGTTTCCGCCTACATCGCGTTCTGCCGCCTGATCGGCGACGAACATGCCATGGCCCTCTTCCCCGCGGAAGACGGGGATGGGGCCGGCAGCAGCGCCCTCCTCGCGTTTCCGGAGGATCCGCAGGGCGCGCTCGACGGGCTGCCGGAGTGCTTCCGCGGGATGGTCTCCGCCGTCGCGGAGGCGGCCGGCCTGGTCGCCGCCGAAGAGGAGGAGGAGGACGAGGACGGCGAAGACGGTGCGGCCGAACTGGCGGACGGGCTGGAGGGAATCCGTCTCGAAGCCGCCGGGGAGCGGATGGTGGAAGGGATTGCGGTGCGCCGGCTCGTCCTGCGGTTCGAGGGCGACGGGGTTGTCCCCTCGCGCGAGCTCGGGGAGTTCGACGCGGCGGCGGTCGGTCCGGCGCTGTACCTCGGGACGCTCCCGGAGGGGCGGCTCGGGGAGGTCCTGGCCGAGCTCGCCGCCGGGAAGACCGCGAAGGGCCCGGTCGCCGCGATGCCGGCCTTCGCCGCCGCCTACGGCCCGGCGCCCGCCGGCGCCTCCTGCGGATTCGTCCGCCTGCGTCCGGCGCTCCGTGCGATCCTGCCCCGCCTGGAAGCCTTGCTGGAGACGCTTGCCGGCGACGATGCCGACGAGGCCGCCGAGCTCCTCCCCGAAGGCCTTTCCGCCTTCGCCGCCAATCCCGACCTCCCGGAGATGACGCTGGCCGTTGTCCAGCGCTGGAACCCGGACGGCGGGCGCCTGGAGAGCGTCGTGTCGATGCCGCTGGCGGACCTCCATGCCGCCATCGCCGGCATCGCCCAGGGGGCGATGGCCGTGCGCGACGCCGTCGTGGTGGAGGAGGACGGCGAGATGGAGGACGACCTCGAGGTGGAGTAAGGGGGGGCGGGGGGGGGAGGAGAAGGGCGGCACGGGGGCCGCCCGGCAGGACGGGGACAGGGGGGCGGGTGGAGGGGGGCGGGGGGGCGGGGGAGTCAGGGGACGGAGAAGGAGGAGCCGTCGCGGGGCTTGATGCGGGCGATGATGCCGGGGTGGCCGGCGCGGGTGCGCCAGCCGGCGGAGTCGAGGGGAAGGCGGTCGGCGGTGCCGGGGGAGAGGGAGGTGTAGCGGGGACCGATGCTCCAGACGGCCCAGTCGAGGGGGCAGTCGGGACCGGTCATGTATTTGCCGGAGGTTTCGCGGCAGAGGGGGAAGTCGGAGGGGACCCAGACGGGATAGGGGGCGGGCATGTGCTGGCCGTTGAGCCAGTAGGGGAGGGAGGCGATGTATTTGTAGGTGGAGCCGGGATGGAAGGGGTCCGGCAGAAGCGTGGAGGCGCGGGTGGGCGAGGGGGGAAGGTAGCCGCCGTCGGCGAGTTCGCGGGGAAGCTGGAGTTCTTCTTCGGCGTCGGAGGATTGGCAGGAGATGCTGCACGGGGGATAGGTCTTGTGGTCGGCGCGGTAGGCTTCGAGGGCGGCTTCGACGGAGCGGAGTTCGGTCATGGCGCGGGCCACGCGGGCATCCTCGACGGCGCGGAGGGAGACGGGGAGGAGGATGGCGGCGAGGAGGGCGACGATGGCGATGACGACGAGGAGTTCGAGGAGGGTGAAGGCGGAGCGGGAAGGGGCGGAAGAGGGGGGTGGGGAGGGGGGGGAGGGTGGGAAGGGTGGGGCGAGCGCTCCGGGCGATCCGGAAAAAGGCGGGTCAACGGCTCGCACGGAGTGCTCGCCCCACCAGGGGGAGAGAGTGGGGAAGGCGGGCATGTCAGTCGGGGAGGACGAGGCGGTAGAAGCGGGTGGGGGAGGCTTCGGGGTCGTGGACGGTGATTTCGGTGGGGAAGGCCAGGGCGGGGGCGTGCCAGGTGGCGCCGGAGTCGTCGGAGACTTCGAGGGCGTAGCCGGCGTAGTCGGCGGAGTAGGTCAGGACGGCGGCGGAGGGGGTGCCTTCGTCTTCGCCGGCGGGCTCGAAGGCGATGTCGAGGACGGGGCCGACTTCCTGGACGACGAGTTCGTAGCCGGCGGTGTTGGAGCCTTCCTGGTTGATGAACCCGGTGGCGGAGAAGAAGCGGTTGGTGGCCGGCGCGGGGCCGAGGGAACGGCGGGGGAGGCGGAGGGGGAAGGTGCGGCCGGTGGAGTCGGTGCAGGTGACCAGGCGGGCGCCGAAGGGGAGGGTTTCGGGGTGGGGATGGTTCCAGGTTCCGACGGCGTCGGTGTCGGCCAGGCGGATGGCGTCGAGGCGGACGCGCATGCCCTGCCAGTGTTCGCCCCCGGTGGCGCGGGTGGGGTCGAAGACGGGGGTGCCGGTGTCGTCGACGAGGTCGGCGAGCGAGAGGGGCTCGGCGGGGGGGAGGCCGACGGCGGGGCGGAGGAGGCGGACGGTGAAGTCGAAGGCGGGGTCGGGGTTGTGGGCTTCGTTGACGTTGACCTTTCCGTTGTAGTGCATGGCCCAGTTGGCGGTGATTTCGACGTAGTCGCCGGGCTGGAAGGGGCGGCCGGTGTCGGGGTCGGCGGTGACGCGGGCGAGCTCGGCGGCCCAGGCGTCTTCGTCGTAGAAGTTGGCGTCGGGGCGGCCGCGCTGGGACATGTAGAGGGCGGTGCCGCCGAAGTCGCCGGGGTCGGTCGCCTGGACGAAGACCTGGTACTGGCCGCCGTTGTTGGGGGAGGTGGCGTCGGGGACGAAGTCGGTCGAGAGGAGGTCTTCGGGGGCGTTCAGGAGAATGCCACGGAGGGTGAAGGGATACTGGTTGGTCCAGGTCTGCGGGGAGGTTCCGTCGGGATTGACGGCCTGGAGGGTGGAGTGAGCGAGAGGGGTGGCGGCGGAGGCGCGGACGGGGACGAGGGGGAGGGAGAGGAGGAGGGCGGCGAGGGAGACGACGAAGCGACGAGGCGACGAAACGACGGGGGGGGGATCAGTGTGCATGGTGGTGTTCCTTTGTGTTGGGTTGGATGGCGGTGAGGCAGAGCTGGGCGCGGAGGACGCCGCGGACGGATTCGAGGAGGTCGGCGGTGCGGCGGATGGCGTCGGTGCGGCCGCGCACGGCCAGGATTTCGAGGCAGTGGTGGTGGTCGAGGTGGACGTGGAGGACGGAGAGGACCAGGTCGCCGGCGTCGTGCTGGATGGCGGTGAGGCGCTCCTGGAGGCCGCGGGCGTGGTGGTCGTAGAAGAGGACGATGGCGCCGGCCGCCTGGGCGCGGGGGGCGACGGCCGCGGCGTCGGTGGTCGCCGCGCGCAGGAGGTCGGCGACGAGCGCGGACCGGCTGGCGGCGCCCTTGCGGGCGGCCAGGGCGTCGACGGCGGTGGCGACGTCGGCGGGCAGGGAGAGGGTCAGGCGCTGGCAGCGGGGCGCGGAGGCGTCGGCGGGGGGCGGGGATTGGGTATTACCTTTTTTCATTTTCCTCATACTAACGGGTTGACGGGCGGGTGTCAAGGGGGATAGGGTGGGGGGCATGGACACGGATTTTTTCGAGAAGATGGCCGCGAGGCCGGACGCGCTGGCGTTCCGGGAGGCGGAGCGGGAAGGCGTGCGGCGGGTGCTGTCGCGGTTGGCGCCGCTGGCGGGGGCGCGGGTGGTGGAGGTCGGGTGCGGGAACGGGCGGCTGACGGTGCCGCTGGCGGAGGCGGTCTCGGAGGGCGGCGGGGCGGGGCGGGTGTGGGCGCTGGATCCGTGCGGGGGGATGTGCGGGAAGTGCCGGGAGGCGGTGGCCGCGGCGGGGGTGGAGTCGGCCGTTTGCCTGGAAGAGGCGTCGGCGGAGGGGAGCCGGGCGCCGGAGGGGGAGTGGGATGCGGCGGTGTTCTTCAGGGTATGGCCGCATCTGGGGGACGTGGAGGCGGCGTTGGAACGGGCGCGTCGGTGGCTGGTCCCGGGCGGGCGGCTGGTGGTGGCGAATCTGCAGGGGAGCGCGGAGCTGGATGCGATGCACGCGCGGTGCGGGGCGGTGTCGGCGGGGGTATCGCGGCGGATGCCGACGGCGCAGGAACTGGCGGAGTGGCTGGAGGCGCGCGGCTGGCGGGTGGAGGCGGTGCGGGAGGCGGCGGACGACTACTGGGTCGCGGCGCGGCGGCGGACGGGGACGGATGCGGAAAACGTTTCGACAAACGGAGCGGGGTGTGGCAGGATGGACAACGGAAACCATGCAAAGGAGATTGGTGTAATATGAAATTCGAACGTGCTTCCGGCGTGCTGCTCCACCCCACCTGCCTGCCCGGGCCTTACGGCATCGGCGAAATCGGACCGGAGGCGGTGCGCTTCCTGGACTTCCTCCACACCACCGGCCAGCGGCTGTGGCAGATCCTGCCCATCGGGCCGACCAGCTACGGCGACAGCCCGTACCAGGCGATGAGCACGTTCGCGGGCAATCCGCTGTGGATCGGCTTCGACTGGCTCGTCGAGGACGGGCTGCTCGACAAGGCCGCGCTCAAGGATTTCCCGAAGTTCCCCGTGGACAAGGTCGACTTCGGCGCCGTCATCCCCGCGCGCACGAAGATCCTCAAGGCGGTGTGCGCGTCGTTCGAGGCGAAGGCGTCCGACGGAATGAAGGCCGAGTTCGAGGTGTTCCGCGCGGCGTCGGCGGCGTGGCTGGCCGACTACGCGCTCTTCGCGGCGCTCAAGGACGCGAACGGCGGCGTGCCGTGGACGCAGTGGGCGCCGGAGCTGGCCAAGCGCGAGCCCGCGGCGCTGGACGCGGCCCGCAAGGAACACGGGGCGGCCATCCGCGACGTCGAGCTCGTGCAGTACCTCTTCGACCGCCAGTGGAAGCGCCTGCGCGCGCTGGCGGCGGAGCGCCGGGTGAAGTTCATCGGCGACATCCCGATTTTCGTCGCTCACGACAGCGCGGACGTCTGGGCGCACCCCGAACTCTTCCATCTCGACGAAAACGGCAAGCCGACGGTCGTCGCGGGCGTCCCGCCGGACTACTTCAGCCAGACCGGCCAGCTGTGGGGCAATCCGCTCTACGACTGGGAGGCGAACCGCCGCGAGGGGTACGTCTGGTGGATGGCGCGGTTGAAACGCGTGTTCGACCTGGTGGACATCGTGCGCATCGACCACTTCCGCGGCTTCGAAGCCTACTGGGAGATTCCCGGCGGCGAGACGACCGCCATCAACGGCAAGTGGGTCAAGGGCCCCGACCGCGAACTCTTCGACACGCTCAAGGAGCGCATGGGCGAGCTGCCCGTCATCGCGGAAGACCTCGGCGTCATCACGCCGCCGGTCGAGGAGCTGCGCGACCACTGCGGGTTCCCGGGGATGCGGATCCTGCAGTTCGCGTTCGGCAACGACGAGCGGGCGGCGGAGTTCCGTCCCGAGAGCTACCCGCAGCACTGCGTCGTCTACACCGGCACGCACGACAACGACACGACGGTCGGCTGGTTCCGCAGCGAACCCGGCGAGGGCTCCACGCGCACGGCCGAGGACATCGCGGAAGAGCGCGCCATGATCCTCGCCTACCTGGGGACCGACGGGCACGACATCCAGTGGGACCTCATCCAGCTGGGCGCGAAGTCCAACGCCAACACCTTCATCGTGCCGATGCAGGACATCCTCGGCCTCGGCTCCGAAGCGCGCATGAACGTCCCCGGCCGTGCCGGCGGCAACTGGCAGTGGCGCTTCGAGTGGGACGAACTCACCCAGGCGATGGTCAACCGCCTGGCGCACATCACGCGGGCCACGGGGCGCGCGCGCTGAGAGGCGGGCGCGGGGGGGGGGGCGTGGAAAGCCTCTAGGTATCTAGATATCTAGGTATCTAGGGGCTTGGGAGCCCGGGGGGGGCTGTTGGAGAGACCGACACCATGATTGTTTTGGCAAGCGAGTTTTCGCGCGAGGATTCCACGCTGGCGTTGCTGGAAGGCGAACGCGGCGGGGCGTGCCGGCTGCTGGGCGGCCGGTCCGTCGATGCGCGGCAGCGGCGCAGCCAGAGCCTGTTCCCGGCGGCGGAAGCGCTGTTGCGGGAAACCGGCGTGGAGTGGGCGGGCGTGGATGCGTTCGCGGTGGGGATCGGTCCGGGGAGCTACACGGGGCTGCGCGTCGCCATCACGGCGGCGCGCGGATGGGCGCTGCCGCGGGGGCGGACCGTGTGGACGTGCCCGAGCGCGGCGGCGCTGGCGGCGGAGTGCTTCGCGGAAGACCCGTCGCTGGACGCGGCGGTGGTGCACGGGGACGCGCGCCGGGGAACGCGCTGGGCGGGATGGTTCCGCCGCGACGCGGCGGCGCTGGCGCGTCAGGAGGGGGAGTTCGTCGTGCTGCCGGAGGCGGTGCTGGCGGAGCGGTGGCCGGGCGTCGCGCGGATCGCGGAAGAGCGGGCGCCGCGCGCGGAGTGGGTGGGGCGGCTGTTCTTCGCGGGCGGGGCAAGCGGGGCTCTCTCGCCGATCTACATGAACCCGGCCGTCCAGATCGCGCCGCGGTTCGACGCCGCCGGGCGGCCCGTGGGTTGAGGGGGCGCGCCTCCGACGTCAATCGATTGTCCTCGGCGGCAGCCGGTTGCCTTTGTTTGAGATTACGGAAAACCCCCTTGTTTCCGCCGGTTTTCCCGCACGCCGTCCCCCATGAACGCTCGGGCTTGCGGCGAGGGGGCGGGGCATGGTACAAGGGATGAAACCAACAACCGAAAGGAAACGAGCCATGTCATCGCTGCTGATCAAGAACGCGCAGATCGTCACGCTGGATCCGGTACAGCCGATCCTGCCCAAGGGGGAAATCCTGGTGGAAGGGGACAAGATCGCGGCGGTGGGGGCCACGGTGGCGGCGCCGGAAGGGGCGGAGGTGCTCGACGCGGGCGGGATGCTCGCGATGCCGGGGCTGATCAACGCGCACCACCACCTGTATTCGTCGTTCGCGCGCGGGTACGCGGCGCCGGGCGAGCCGGCAGCGACGTTCACGGAGATTCTGGAGCGCCTGTGGTGGAAGCTGGACCTGGCGCTGGACATGGAGGGCGTGCGGTATTCGTCGCTGGTGGCGCTGGTGGAGGCCATCCGGACGGGGTGCACGACCATCATCGACCACCACGCGTCGCCGTCCTGCACGGACGGGTCGCTGGACGCGATGGAGGAGACGTTCCGCGAGGCGGGGCTGTCGGGGTGCCTCTGCTACGAGACGAGCGACCGCAACGTGCCGGGCGACGGCGTGGCCGAGAACGAGCGCTTCATCCGCAAGACGCAGGCGTCCGGCGACGGGCAGGTGACGGCGCTCTTCGGCCTGCACGCGCAGATGACCCTCTCCGACGAGACGATGGAGAAGGTGGCCGCGGTGTGCCGCGACACGGGGGCTGGCGTGCACGTCCACGTCGCGGAAGGCACCGCCGACGAGGAGGACTGCCTGGCGAAGCACGGGATGCGGATCGTCCAGCGGCTGGAGAAGTTCGGGCTGGCGGGACCGAAGTCGATCTTCGTGCACGGCATCCACCTGGACGAGTCCGAGATGGACATCATCGCGCGGACGAACACGATGATGGTGCACAATCCGGAATCGAACATGAACAACGCGGTCGGCACCCAGAAGATGCTGGCGCTGCTGAAGAAGGGCATCCTGCTGGGGCTCGGGACCGACGGGATGACGTCGCACATGATTTCGTCCGCGCGCGTGGCGCACCTGCTGCAGCGGGCGACGCTGGGCGATCCGCGGGTGGCGTTCTGCGAGGCGTGCCGGATGCTGCTGGAGAACAACGCGGCGATCGCGGGGCGGTGCTTCCCCGAGCCGCGCGGCAAGCTGGCGGCGGGGCAGCTGGCGGACATCGCGATCTTCGACTACGATCCGACCACGCCGCTGGAGGACGGGCGGTTCTACGGGCACCTGCTGTACGGGCTGAACGTGGCGCCGGTGGACACCACCATCGCGCGCGGGCGCATCCTGATGCGGCACGGGAAGCTGACGACGCTGGACGCGGCGGAAATCGCGGCGAAGGCGCGGGAGTGCGCACGGGCGACGTGGTCGCGGATCCACTGACGGGAAGACGAGTTGCCGGGATTCCGGAAAGCCGGGATTCCGGCTTGCTTCCGCGATGAAGGTTTGCGTGGATTTGCAGGCGGGGTTGGGGCAGACGGGGGGGATCGGGCGGTACGTGCGGGAGCTGTTCCGGCATCTGGGGGCGGAGGCGGGGGAGGGGGAGAGCGTGGAGGGGTTCTGCTTCGATTTCCACCGGCGCTACCGGGCGGCGGACTGGGCGAAGGGGGGGCAGGTGCGGGCGTGCCGGTGGATGCCAGGGCGGATTGCGCAGGCGGCGTGGAAGCGGTTGCATGCGCCGCCGTACGGGTGGTTCGCGGGGGAGGCGGACGTGTACCACTTCCCGAACTTCGTGCGGCCGCCGCTGGGGAAGGGGAAGCGGTCGGTCGTGACCATCCACGACCTGTCCTTCCTGCGGATGCCGGAGACGACGGAGAAGAAGAACCTCGCGTGGCTCATGGGCGAAATCCAGCGCACGGCGGACACCGCCGACGCCATCCTGACCGACAGCCGCTTCTCGGCGGGCGAAATCCGGGAGCTGCTCGGCGTGGAGGAGGAGCGGATTTTCCCGGTATGGCTCGGATTGGACTCCTTTCCGCCGCCGCCGCCCGAGGCCGAAGCCGCGGCCCTGCGCCGGGAGCTGGGACTGGAGCGGCCGTATCTGCTGATGGTGGGGACGCTGGAGCCGCGGAAGAACATCCCGTTCCTGGTGGGAGTCTTCGAGGAACTGCGCGACTTCGACGGCGACCTCGTGCTGGTCGGCTCCCTCGGCTGGAAGACCGAAAGCATCCTCGCCGCCATCGAATCCTCCCCGCGGAGGGACCGCATCCGGCGTCTGGGCGGCATCCGCGACGACCAGCTCGCGGCGGTGTACGCGGGGGCGGCGGCGTTCGTCTATCCCACCCGCTACGAAGGTTTCGGCTTCCCGCCGCTGGAAGCGATGGCGCGCGGCGTCCCCGTCGTCTCCGCCCGCAACAGCTCGCTCCCCGAAGTCCTCGGCGACGCCCCCCGCTGGGTGGACGGCTTCGACGCCGCCGGGTGGGCGGCCGCCATCCGCGCCGTGTTGGCGGATCCGGAAGGGCGGGCGGCGATGCGCCGCGCCGGCATGGCGCAGGCGGGGCGGTACACGTGGAGCGGGACGGCGCGCGAAACGTGGGCCGTGTACCGGCGTGCCGCCGGGATGGCCCGGTGAGCCCGCGCGGTGGCACGGTCCCAGGGAAAACGAGCACAAAAGGACAAAAAGAAGGGTGGGAGGAAACGTGTCCGGACAAGAGGCGGAAAAAGGGCTTGCATGAGGGGAAGAAGAAGCGTAGGGTGACAATCGCCTCGTGAAGGCGGGCGTGTGCTGCTGGCGCGCGCCGGAACGGGAAGCAGTGTTGCAACACGAACCAAACAGCGGCAAAAAGGAAAAAACAAAATGAAGAAAGCATTGGCAGTGCTGGCGATCTTCGCGGTCGTCGCATCGGCTCAGGCTGAACTGTTGGCTACGTGGAACACGGCCGGCGGCGCGGTGACGGTCAATTCGTCCACGGGTGGTTTCGATGCCACCGACTTGGAACTCTACGGCAACGCGAAGCAGACCTCGACGGCGTCCATTTTCGGCGTGAACACGCTGACCGACGGCGCGAGCGGCATCGCCTTCACCGTGATGGTCAACAACGGCTTCTCCATCGAGAACGCCACTCTGGCCGCCAGCTACACGGGTTCCGCGACGGGGCCTGCGCAGATTGACTTCCTGGTCAACGACACCGTGGCGGCGAGCCATGTCCGCACGACCCAGGGCGGCAATTTCGACGTGAGCCTGGGCAGCCTCGGCGACGCCGCCGAAGTGGCGATGGTCGCGAACGTGGCCGGCGGTACGGTCCGCAGTGGTACGAGCGAAACCTTCAGCAATGCCGCTGGTTCGTTCGTGATCCGCACGGGCATGACCCTGAACGGCGATGTCACGCAGACGGCGGCGGTTCCCGAGCCGGCGACGATGAGCCTGCTGGGCCTCGGTGCGCTGGCGATGGCGCTGCGCCGCAAGCTGCGCAAGTAAGCCGACACGCAAAGGCGAAAGCCGGAAAAAGGCGGTCCCGAAAGGGACCGCCTTTTTCAATGCACAATGCAGAATGCAAAATGGGGGCGCCCTGCGGGCGCAGTGAAAAGGGAAGAGTGAAAAGTGACAAGATGCGGTGTGGGGGCGCCCTGCGGGCGCAGAGAGGAGAGACGAGATGATGTGCACCTGCGGAGTGGATGGGAAGAGGCGGGTATGGATGCGGAGAAAAGGGGCAAGGGCGGGGGAGGGAGAGGGACGAAGGGGGTAACATGGTGGCCATCCTGCATCGCAAGGACGGGGAAGGGCTCACCTGCGTGCGATTGATGAAAACAGGTGAGGATTGTTGCAAAGATGAAAATCCTCACCTATTGATGAAGATGAAAAACAGGTGGGTTTATTTGCTTGCAATCCATGGCCGGATCCGGTAGAGTCCGGGAACATCAGGAAAAGGAACCGACATGGAGCATCCATTCTACGGCCGGGAGGGGCTTATCGGAAGCCTCGAAGCGTTGTGGGGCAAGAACGTTGCCTCGTTCGTGACGTGCCGGGGACGGCGCCGCGTCGGGAAAAGCACCCTCATCGAGCGTTTTGCGGAACGATCCGGGGCGCGCTTCATCAAAATCGAGGGGGCGAAGCCGGGGCCGCGGACGACCGACGAGGACGAGCGCCGCACGTTCGCCGTGCAACTTGCCGCGCAAAGCGATGCGGAGGACACGTGTCCGGCCAACTGGCTCAATGCGTTCATCCGCCTTTCGAAGGAAATCCCTGCGGGGAGGCGCACCGTGGTCCTCCTGGACGAAGTGTCCTGGCTGGGCGGTTTCGACCCGACCTTTTCGGCGACCTTGAAAATCGCCTGGGACAACTACCTCAAGAAGCACGACAAGCTGGTATTCGTCGCGTGCGGGAGCGTATCCACGTGGATCCGCGACAACATCATCGACAACCGCGCGTTCTACGGGCGGCGGTCCGCCGACATCGTCGTGCCCGAACTCCCCCTCCCGGAATGCGTCAAGTTCTGGGGGGACAAGGCGGACCGGCTGGCGGAGCGGGAAATCCTCGACATCCTGTCCGTCACGGGCGGGATACCCCGGTACCTCGAGGAAATCAACCCTTCCGTCTCCTCCAGGGAGAACCTCCGCCGCATGGTTTTCCTGCCCAACGCGCCGTTGCGGACCGATTTCGATGACATGTTCGGCGATGTCGTCATCAAGCAGCCCCGGCTCGCGGCCCGCGTCCTCCGGGCGCTCGTCGGCGGTCCCAAGAGCGTCACCGAGGTCGCCGCGGCCCTCCGGCAGGAGAAGGGCGGGGATATCACCGACGTCCTCTCCCAACTGGTCGAAGGCGGACTGGCCGCCCGCGACGCCGGGAAAAACCCCCGTACCGGTGTCCCCCGCCGCGAGGTCCGCTACCGGCTGAAGGACAACTACACCCGCTTCTACCTCAAGTACGTCGAACCGGTGAAAGAGACGATTGACGCGGACGCCTTCGCCTTTTCCGGCCTCGAGCAGTTTCCCGGATGGGAAAGCGACATGGGGTTCCAGTTCGAAAACCTCGTCGTCAACAACTACCGGGTGCTTCTCGAAGCCCTGCACCTCGGCAACGTGATGGTCACTTCCGCCGCGCCGTTCCGTCGCAATGGTTCCCGGAAAACCGGCCGCAAGGGGTGCCAAATCGATCTGCTCCTGCAGACGCCGGAAGCCTATTATGCCGTGGAAATCAAGCGCAAGGCCCGGATCGGACCGGAAGTCATCGGCGAAATGAAGGAGAAGTGCCGCCTGTTGCCCCGGCCATCGGGGATTTCCCTGCGGACGGCCCTCGTCTATTCCGGCGAACTGGCGCCCTCCATCGAGCCTTGCGGATATTTCGACGCGCTGGTGCCGTTCGGCCGTTTGCTGGGGATATAGGATGGGGAGGAGGGCGATGGGCGATCATGTGGCGGCGGAACGGAGAGGGGCGGATATGGGCGCGTTTCCGCGCCGTCGCGGAACAATCGGAAGACTGGAGTGCAGGATGAAGACGGCGGGTTTGTTTTGTGCCGTGGCAGTGATGCTGGCGTGGACCGGGGGCGTGCGGGGGGAGGTGGTCGCGACGGCGAGGAGCCCGGAGGGGGCGTTTGCGGAGTTCCGGGTGGTGCTGGATGCGGTGGGGGCGCCGGTGGCGGTGGCGAACTTCATGGGGCTGGTGGACGGGAGCCAGGCGTGGCTGGACCCGGAGACGCGGGCGGTGCGGGGGGGGGCGGAGGACGCGTTCTACAAGGGGATGGTGTTCGATTGGAACTCGGGGGACATGGTGCGGGGGGGCTTGCGGGCGGTGGCCGGGACGAACGGGGCGGTGCAGTACGCGGGGGGGACGGGGTACACATCGATGGGGAAGGGGAAGCATTCGCGGGATGCGGTATCGGTGGGGTCGCTCATCCTGCCGGAAGAGGGAGGACCGCACAGCGGGGGCGGGGAAATCGCGCTGGCGCTGACGAACGGGACGACGCCGTGGACGGTGTTCGGGCAGGTCAAGGCGGGGGAGGAGGCGGGAGTGCGGGAGTTGGCGGCGGCGGTCCAGAGCGGGGCGACGGAGGTGGAGTGGTCGGTGGACGCAAGCGGGGCGACGGCGGAAGAGCGGGCGGCGCTGGAGAAGGGGCGGGCGGCGTTGGCGGCGGTGCGGGGCATCCGGACGCGCCTGGACGGGGCGGGGCCGGAGTGGGAGCTGGACGGGAAGAGCCTGTTGGGGATTTCGACGACGGCGGACCCGGCGGGCGGGTGGACGTTCCAGTGGGGGATGTGGAACGAGGGGGACGGGGCAACGGGGCTCGCCGTGGGGTGGGATGGGCTGGGCATGGGCGACGGAAGGGGATTTGCGTCGTTCCTGGAGGTGACGCATCCGAAGCTGACGGGCAAACCTTTCAGCGGGAAGTGGCGGATCGGGGTGGAGCATTCGGCGCAGCGGATGCAGTATTGGCTGGATTTCGACGGGGGCACGGGGATGTGGGCGGTGGTGGAAAGCGGGGCCGTCACGGACAGCGGCCGGATTTCGGGAATCCGCTCGTGGCGCGAGACGGGGAACAGCGTGTTCGTGTTCTTCGGAATGGGGCTGACGGCGAATTACTATTATTTCGGTTTCGCGGAGGAGGGGGCGATGGAGGGGCGGTTCATGTCGAAGCAGCAGTACACGGCGTGGACGGAGGACTGGGGGCGCTTCGAGATGGCGGAGGGATGGGATGCGGCGGCGGAGAAAGCGGTCAGGAGATCGGGGCGGCGGAGGGAGGGCGTGCCGCCCGTCCTGGGTGTGCCCGTGAGGGGGAATTGAAAACGCAACCGGGGGTGAACAATGGGCGGAATCGGGCATTGGGCGGAGGCGTACCGGGGGGCGGCGTCGGTGTTCGGGACGACGGGGGAGGTGGTGGCGATGCGGGTGGAGCGGACGGAGGAGGGCGGCACGGGGGCCGCCCGGCAGGACTCCGATGGGGGTGGCCGGCGGAGTGGCCACGGGCAGGACCCGTAGGGGGGCGGGGGCCGGCCGACGGCCGGGCATCGGGAGGAGAAGGGGTCAGAGGGAGTCGGCGGGGGAGCCGAAGGTGAGGGTGAAGAGGCGGCCGAAGGCGTTTTCGCGGTAGGGGGTGCGGGCCTGGAAGAGGGTGCGGCGGAAGAGGAGGCGCTGGCGGAAGGCGGGATCGGTGTCCGGGACTTGGTCGAGGGCGCGCTGCACGGAGCGGAGGGCGGCTTCGTAGTCCCCGGCGTTGGCCTGGGCGACGGCGAGGGTGTCGAGGATGCCGGGATGGTCGGGGACGGGGGAGGCGGCTTGCATGCGGAGGGTGCGGTCGAGGACCTCGGCGGGCGGGACGGGGGACCAGTCGGCGGTGGCGAGTCCCCAGAGGATGTTGTTCCAGAGGGCGGTGTCGCCGGGGGCGGCGTCGAGGATGCGGAAGAAAAGGGCCGCGGCCTGGGGACGGTGGGCGTAGGCCCACTCGAAGACGGCGAGCGGGAGGAGGTTGGCGACGGAGACGGTGGTGGCGCCGGCGAAGATGCGGGTGCGGCGGGCGATGGCAAGGGCGGTGCCGGTGTCGCCGGCTTCGAAGGCGGCACCGAGGGCGAGGCAGAGGGCGGGGGTGCGGGCGGTGGAGTCGTCGGGATAGAGGTCGGTTGCGGCTTGGGCGTGGCGGAGGGCGGAGGGGAAGTCGCCGGCGAAGTATTCGCAGTTGGCGAGGTGGAAGAGGAGGGTGGCGGTGGTGTAGCGGTCCTCGGGCATGCGGGTCCGGGCGAGGTAGGCGATGGCGGATTCCGGGGAGTCGAGGTGGAGGAGGCAGTCGGCGTGGATGAGGCGGAGGGGCCAGTCTTCGGGGGCGCGTTCGAGGGCGGGGCGGAGGAGGGCTTCGGCAGCGGCGAAGTCGCCGGTGGATTTGATGGTTTCCTGCGCGAGGACGGAGGTGGCCAGAGGGCGGTGGGGGAAGACGCGGTTGACGCGGGTGTAGAGGGCATGGGTGGAGGACCAGATGGGGAGGAGGCGGTGGGTCGTCGCCGCCAGGACGGCGAGGAGGATGCAGAATGCAGAATGCACAATGCACAATCTGAAATGGCGAGAAGGGCGGGAGGGGGCGAGGATGGATACGAGGGCGATGGAAAGGCCGATGGCGGGGAGGTAGAAGAAGCGGTCGGCGACGGTGTTCATGGGAAGGGGCTGGAGGCCGGACGCGGGCAGGAAGAAGAGGACCACCCAGGCGGCGCCGGGGATGAGGGAGGGGCGGGATTTGCGCCAGGTCCAGAGGCAGAAGGCGATGGCGGCGCAGACGGCCAGGGAGAGTAGGACGGTGGCGCGGGGGAAGGTCCACTGCTCGGGGACGAGGGGGCTGAGTCCGGCGGGGAAAACGGTCTTGCGGAGGTAGAAGAGGAAGTTGGGGGCGACGGCGGCGATGCGCTTGGCCCACGGGACGGACAGGGACCCGCTGACGGTGTGGTGCTGGGCGACGGCCAGCCAGGCGGCGGCGGCGGCGAAGGGCAGGAAAAGGAGTTTTTCCGCGGCGGCGCGGACGGCGGACGGGAGGAATGCCTTGTCGCGGGGCGAGGCGGGGATGCGGTGGAGGGGCCAGATGTCGAAGACCAGCCACGCAAGGGGGAGGGGGACGAGGGAGGGTTTGACCAGGAGGCCGGCGGCGTAGAGAACGGCGGCGAGGAAGATGAAGGATGCCGAATGCAGAATGGAGGGGGGGCAAATGGACGGGGGAGGGGCCCCCGAGTCCCCATCGCGGGCAGGATGATCGTTGAACCAGGCGAGGGTGGCGGCGAGGCCGAAGAAGGCGGCCAGGGTGTCCTTGCGCTCGGTGACCCATGCGACGGATTCGACGCGGAGGGGGTGGACTGCCCAGAGGAGGGCGAGGAGGAAGGCCCCAAAGGGAGTGGCGCGTAAACGGCGGAGGAGGAGGTAGAGGAGGACGGCGGAAAGGGCGTGGAGGACGACGTTGACGGCGTGGAAGGGGGCGGGATGGTCGGCGGAGGCGCCGAAGAGGGTGACGTCGGCCATGTAGGACAGCCAGAGGAGGGGCATGTACATGGTGGCGGTGATGTTGGAGCGGGAGAAGGCGGCGCGGACGTTGCCGGGGGTGAGGCCCTGGATGACGATGCGGTTCTGGGTGATGTAGGCGTAGTCGTCGAGGTCGACGAGGGGATAGCGGATGGAGGGCGCGAAGAGGGCGAATACGAGGGCGAAGAGGAGGATGGGGGCCAGAAAGAGGCGGGTGGGGAAGAGTTTCTTGTTCATGGCCAGTCAGAGGGGTTGGGAGAGGAACGCAAGGGCGGAAACGACGAGAGGGGGGCGGGAGGGGGGCATGACGGATGGAGGATGGGGAAACGGGAATGCCAGGTCAAGAAAAAAACAGACAACATGCCGGAATGGTCATTACCAAAGCGGCACAACTGCCGGAAAAGGATGAGCTGGCGAGAGGAGGAAGGGAATGCGGCGGGGGCGGGGCGTTCCTGGGGCTGGCGGAGGGGATGTTTTCGTGGCAAATCGGAGGTTGTGGGAGAACAGTGGAAAAGCGGTGGCGCGGGGGATGTCATCTGATGTCCGCGAAGAGGTCGTCGAGGGTGACCTGCGATTGGACGATGGAGGAGTGGGCGTTCGGGAGGACGCCGTCCGGAGTGACGAGGGTGAGATGGAGGGTGCGCCGGGGGGCGGCCACGGCGCGGAAGGTTTCGAGTTTGGCGCGGAAGTTGTCCGCGGTGACCTTGTCGATGGCGTAGGGGCCGGCGGACCACTTCATTTCGCAGACGTTGACGACGCGGTCGGCGCGGTCGAGCAGGAGGTCGATCTGGGTCCCGTGCGGGTGGACGGCGTCGGGGAGGTGGCGCCAGGAGGCAACATGGACGAGGACGCCGGCAATCTGGAGGGCCTGCTTGATCTGGGGGACATGGGCGAGGCATACGCGCTCGAAGGCGAGGCCCGACCAGGCGTTTTGGGCGCCCGAACCGAGGGAATGGGTCCAGAAGCGTTCGTCGCGGGGGCGGGAGGCGAGAAACTTGCGGTGGAAGAGGACGAGGGGATCGAGGAGCTGCCAGAGGGCGCCTTTCTTGGCCTTTCCGTACGGGGTGTATTGGCGGACGAAGCCGCACTGTTCGAGTTCTTCGAGACAACGGGAGAGGACGCCGTTGTCGGGGAGGCCGGTACGGGCGAGGAGGGTGGCACGGTCGGCGCCGATGCCGACGGCGGCAAGGGCATCGACAATCCTGCGGTGGTGTTCCGAATGGCGGAAGAGGGAGGCGAAGAGGGCGTCGTGTTCGGGAGCCAGGGGGGCGCCTTCCGCGAAGAAAAGGGCGTCGAGATTCTGGGCGACGGAGAGACCCTTTTCGAGGAGGCTCCAGTACCAGGGAACGCCGCCGAGGGCCATGTAGGCGGAGCAGACGTCGCGGGGGGAAAGGACGAGGCCGCGGGCGGCGGCGTAGTCGGCGCACTCGCGGAGGGTGAACGGGCGGAGGAGAATCTGGCGGGTCAGGCGGTTGTGGAGGCCGCCGCGGTTGCGGACGAGGTTGGATACCATCCAGGAAGAGGCGGAGCCGCAGACGACGAGGACCAGGTTCTTGCGGAGCGAGGCGCGGGCGTTCCAGAAGTGTTCCAGTTCGGGGAGAAAGCGCGAGCGCGGGGTGTCCAGCCAAGGGAGTTCGTCGAGGAAGACGACGTTGCGTCCGGGGCGGGGCTGGTCGAGCAGGCGTTCGAGCGCGAGGAAGGCATCGTGCCAGGAGGCGAGAGGGGGACAGTCCCGGAGGCCGTTGCGGAGGAGGGAATCGCGGAAATGGAGCAACTGGTCGCTGAGCGATGCGGAGGCCATGCCGACGTGTTCAAAGGCAAAGGCTTCGGAGAGGGTCTGGCGGACGAGATAGGTCTTGCCGACGCGGCGGCGGCCGTAGATGGCGACGAATTGGGGCTCTTCCCGTTGGATGGACTCCAGCAGGAGGCGGCGTTCGGCGTGGCGGCCGGTCATGGGAGGGGCGGAGGGGCTCATGGTGTCGGAATCATGATGGAATTGGTTGATTCCGTCAATAAAGAAATCCTTGTTTGGCGGAATGTGTTCGAGAATGGAAGATTCCGATCGAATATGGTCGGTGTCCCGTCAAGATGGGGAGCGGGGGGGGGCGGAGGGGAGGGGTGTTTCAGGGGCGTAGAGGAGGGGGCGGTGCCGGGAATCAGTAGAGGAAGCCGAAGAGCCAGAGGGGGAGGCGGTTGGCGCGGCCGGTTTCGAGGTCGTCGATGGCGAGGAAGGAGTCGGGGGCGTCGGCGATTTGTTTGAAGGTCTTGGATGGGCCTCCGACTTCGAAGAGGTAGCGGGAATCGACGAGGAAGTTGCCGCGGGGGGGGGAGGAGAGGGCATGGCCTGCGGCGGCGAGTTGAGAGAGGAAGAAGGTCTCGCGGAGGGTGCCGGGATCGGGACGGGGGACGAGGGCGTGCATGAGATTGGGATCGCCGCAGTAAATCCGGCCGGGGGTGGCGAGCGTCTTGAGTTTCGGTTTGCCGGGTGGCAGGAGGGCGAGAAGACCGGCGCGGTCGAGTGCGTAGAGGATGCGCAGGCCTTGCTTGCGGTCCACGCCGAGCGAGCGGCAGAGGGCGGTGACGTTGGGGGTCTGCGGAACGGAAGCGGCCAGGACGGCCATCATGCGGCGGGCATGGCGGATGGTCTGGGGTTCGACGGGCTCGGTCTTGGGCCAGTCGGAGTCGAGGACCTGGTTGGCCGCGGCGAGGAGCATGTCGCGGAAGGCGGGACCGGCATCGCGGAAGAAGGGGTAGGCGCCGTGGCGGAGGTAGGCTTCGAAATGGGGCAGGATGACCCCGAGGCGTCCGAGGATGGCGCGCGCGAAGGAGATGTGTCCGGAGAGGAGACGGGGAAGGGGGATGGGGTCGAAACGGGCGAGACCGGCGAAGTCGAGATACTCCCGGAAGGAGAGGGGCGGGAGGCGGTAGGAGGCCTGGCGGCGGGAGAGGTCGCCGGCGGCGGCATCGATCCGGAGGAGGGATGAGCCGGTGTAGGCGATGGAGAGGCGGGGAAAGTCGTCGTTGAGGTTCTTGAGGAGGGTTTGCCAGCCCTCGAGGAAATGGACTTCGTCGAGGAAGAGGTGCGTGCCGCCATGGGTGACGTGGTGTTCGGCGACTTCATAGGCTTCCCGGTCGGAGAGCCAGATGTTGTCGAGGGATAGATAGAGAGGAGCGGCGGAAGGGGGCAGAGTCTTCATGCGCTGGAGAAGCAGGGTGGTTTTCCCCACGCCCTGCGGGCCGAGGATGGAAATCAGGCGGGGCGTCCAGTCCATGCGGTCGGCGAGGGAGCGGCGGAATACGGTCGGGGTGGAGGCCAGACGGCGTTCCGAGATGGCGTGGATGCGGTCGAGGCGGGTTGAATCCATGGGGGCGGCTCCAGATATTCAAGGATGATTTATGGTGCCAAGACCATAAACTACATTGCAAAGTATGGTTTTCATTCCACATGCCATTATGGGGACAACAAGAAGAGGGTCAAGAGAAAAACGTCGATTGCCAGACGATGGAAGCCGGGCGTCAGGGGGCGTGGAGGAGGAGGGCGGGGGAGTTTTCGGTGTAGGGGGTGCGGGTGCGGAAGAGGGAGAGGCGTTTTTCGACGTTGGCGAGCATGTGGGGGGCGTCGGAGGCGGTGGAGGTGCGGAGGAAGTCGGCGACGGCGGTGTCGATGGCGATGGCGGTGTCGAAGTCGCCGGCGTAGGCGAGGGCGACGGCGAGGGTGTCGCGGATAACGGGGTGGTCGGGGGATAGGGCGAGGGCTTGGCGGGCGATGGCGAGGACGTCGCCGGGGGAGGCGGGGGAGCCGGCGGTGGTGGCGAGGAGCCAGGCGACGTTGTTGAGGAGGGCGGGATTGGACGGGGCGGCGCGGGCGATGCCGAGCAGGGAGGGCAGGGCTTGGGCGCAGGCGCCGAGATACCAGACGGCCGTGGCGGGCCGGAGGAGGTCTTCGGGGGGGAGGGGGGCGCGGCCGGAAACGGCGTCGAGCCAGCGGCCGATGTTGTCGATGGCTGCATCCGATGCGGCATCGCCGGGGGAGGCGTCGCGGGCCAGGCGCAGGTTGTACGCGGCGGCCCCGGTGTCGCCGGCGTCGGTGGCCAGGACGGCGAGGAGGAGCGGGAGGGAGTGGTGCTGGCGGAGGGCGGGAAGGGGAGGGAGGTGGGCGGCATGGAAGTCGAGGGCTTCCCGCGAGGTGCGGGTCTGGGAGAGGGTCAGGACCTTGGCGTAGTCGGACTGGGCGCTGCCGGGGCGGAGGGAAACCATGCGGTCGGCGAGTCCGGCGGCTTCGGCCACGTCGCCCCGGACAAAGAAGGCGTGGTGGAAGCGGTGGGCGAGGACGGCGAAGTGGTCCGGGGCGAAGGCCGCGATGCGGGCGTAGAGGGCGGGGGTGTCCTTCCAGGTGGGGAGGATGCGGGCGGTCACCGCCGCCAGGGCGGCGGGGAGAATGCACAATGCACAATGCACAATGCACAATTGAGTTTGGCAAGAGGTCGGGGGCTTTGCGACCGAACAGGCGGCCCGGGCGTGGCGGCCGCGCCCGGGCAGGAGGATGTCCAGGAGGGCGAGGAGGGCGAGGGAGAGGCCGATGGCGGGGAGGTAGGTGTAGCGGTCGGCGACGGGATGGTGGCCGATGAAGACGATGCCGGAGACGGGAAAGAGGAGTCCGGCAAAGGCGGCGAGGCCGACGGCGAATCCGGGGCAACGCCGGAGGAGGGCGCCGGCGAGGACGGCCAGCCCGAGCAGGAGCACGGACACGCCCGCGATGAAGGCGGGCGTGACGGGCAGACCGGGGTTCATGGGAATCAGGGCGACGGGCCAGACGGTCTTGGCGAGGTAGAAGAAGTAGTTGGAGGGGAGCCAGTAGAGGCGCTGGAGCAGGGAGAAGGGGGTGACGGCGTCGGTCTGGAGGGCGCGGGTGAGGAGGGCGAAGACCAGGGAGAGGAGGAAGTACGGCCATTTTCCGACGGCCAGGCGGGGAAGGGCCCGGGGGGCGTCGCGGAGCGCGAAGCGGCGGAGGGGCCAGTAGTCGAGGAGGAGGAAGAGGAAGGGGAGGGTGACGAGCATGGGCTTGGAGAGGAGGCCGGCGGCGAAGGCAAGCAGTGCGAGGCACTGGTAGCCTTTGCCGCAGTGAAAAGTGAAAAGTGAAAAGTGAAAAGAGGGAGGCGGGGGCTGCGCCCCCGGGCCACTGTCGCGGGCGGGCCGCCCGCGCCCCCAGGCTTTGAGGTAGAGGAGGATGGAGGCGAGGGCGAAGAAGGTGGAGAGGGTGTCCTTGCGCTCGGTGACCCAGGCGACGGATTCGACGCGCAGGGGATGGAGGGCCCAGAAGGCGGCGGCGAAGAGGGCGAGGCCGGGACGGCGGACGGCGGCGAGGAGGATGAAGTAGAGGAGGACGGCGTTGGCGGCGTGGAGGAGGACGTTGGTCAGGTGGAAGCCCCAGGGATGGGCCGGGGTGGCATGGAAGAGGGCGGTGTCGGCCAGGTAGGAGAGCCAGAGCACGGGGTTGTACATCAATTTGTCGCCGTGGAGGGCGGTGAAGGCGCGGGGAACGGAGCGCCAGGAGAAGCCGTCGGCGACGATGGGGTTGCGGGTGATGAAGACGGGGTCGTCGAAGTTGACGAGCGAATAGGAGACGGAGGGCCAGAAGAGCGCGGCGGTGGCCACGAAAAGCGCCAGGGCGGCGAGAGCGGGAAGGAGGTTGGGATGGCGATCATTCATCGATGGGAACCTTGGTGGAGGTGAGAAGGCCCTCGCCCCAAGCGTTGGCCATCCAGCGGGAGAAGGCGTTCTCGGTGTAGGGGGTGCCGGTGCGGTAGAGGTCGAGGCGGCGGCGGAGCTTGCCGGCAAAGCGGTCGATGTCGGGGGAGGCGGGGAGGCCCCGGAGGGCGTCGAGTGCCCGGCGGGCAGTGGCTTGGGCGTCGGCGTAGTTCCCGGCGCGGGCCTGGGCGGCGGCAAGGGTGTCGAGGTAGCCCGGATTCCCGGCGGCATCGCCGCGGACGAGCCGTCGGGCGGCGTCGAGGATTTCGGCGGGGGGAATGGGCGAACGGCGGGCGGTGGCGAATCCCCAGAGGAGGTTGTTGGCGAGCCCGGGGTCGGAGTCGAGGGCGTCGGCAAGCAGGGCGCGGAAGAAGGCGGCGTGGGCGGTACGGTGCTGGATGGTCCACTCGAAGAGGTGGAAGGGGAGGAGGTCGTCGTCGGCAATGGAGGTCTTCCGTGCGTAGGCCGGGAAGGCGCAGGCGTGGGCGAGGGCTTCGTCGGGGCGTCCGGCATGGTGGGCGGCGGCCATGGCGAGGAGGTGGAGGAAAGGACGCTGGCCGGCCATTTCGGGGGGGAGGGAGGCGAGCGCGCGGGTGGCGTCGGCAAGCGCGGCGTCGTATTGCCCGAGGGCGAAGCGGACGCGCGCGAGTTCCCAGTCGAGAAGGAAGAGTTGGCGGGGCGGCGTGGCCTGGCGCGGGGTGGTTTCGAGGGCGCGGAGGGCTTCGGCGGGGCGGTCGAGTTCCTGGAGGACGAGGGCCAGGACGAGCGGGGCCTGGAGGGTGAAATCGCGCTGGGCGCAGGCTTCGGCGGCAAAGGGCAGGGCCGCTTCGGGGTCGCCGTCCTCCAGGAGGCGGTCGGCCTTGGAGACGAGGGCGTGGGGTTGGGTCGGGTTGAAGCGGAGTACGCGGTCGTTGAAGGTGACGGCGTCGTTCCAGACGGGAACGAGCCGGAGGGTCAGGACCGCCAAGGCGGCGAGGAGAATGCACAATGCACCATGCAGGATGCACAATGGTTTGGGGGCGCGGGGGCGGTGGGCGTCCAGGAGGCCGAGAAGGGCGATGGAGAGGCCGAGGGCGGGGAGGTAGGTGAAGCGGTCGGCGATGGATTGGATGCCGAAGCGGACGATTCCGGAGGCGGGAAACAGGAAGACGGCGAAGACGAGCAGGCCGAGGGCCAACGCGGGGACGGTGCGGCGGAGGCGGTAAGCCGCTGCGGCGAGGGCGCCAAGGAGGCCCAGGGCGCCGAGGATGCGGGGGATGGTGAGGGCGAGGTCGGGGTAGAGGGGGGAGAGGCGGAGGGGCAGGACGGTCTTGAGGAGGTAGAATGCGGCGTGGACGGGGACGGATGCCATGCGGGAGGACAGGGGTACGGCGCGGATGGCTCCCATGTCGCCGTGGGCGGCGGACGCCAATGCCGCGGCGGCCAGGGAGAGGACGAAGAAGGGCAACAGGGCGACGGCGCGGAGGGCGGCGGTGCGGACGGCCTCGCGGAGGGAGGACCGGTCGATGCGGCCGAGAGGCCAGACTTCGAGCAAGAGCCAGATGGCGGGAAGGGGGGCGACGGATACCTTGGCGAGCAAAGCGGCCGCGTGGAGGAGGAGTGCAAGGGCAAAGAAGGTTGCACGGGCAGCCGGTTGTGCCAGGCATCGGCAGCGCAGCCACGCCAGGGTCGCCAGCAGGGCGAAAAAGGCGGACAGGACGTCCTTGCGCTCGGTCACCCAAGCGACGGATTCGACACGCAGGGGATGGATGGCCCAGACGGCGGCAGCCACGAACACAAGGAAGCGGTTCTTGCAGAACCGGGAGAGGACGAGGGCAAACAGGGCGGCGTTGGCGGCGTGGAGCAGGACATTCGTCAGGTGGAACCCCCAAGGGGCGGCGGGAGTTGCGCGGAACAGGACGGCGTCAAGGGCGTAGGAGTACCAGAGAAGCGGGGCGTACATGGCCTGCTGGAAAGTGGTGAAACAGGCGGGCAGGGCCGTCCAGGGGGAGTCGGCCATGACGAGGGGATTGTCGGTGATGTAGGGGCCGTCGTCGAGATTGACCAGCCCGCAAGTGATGGCGGGGGCGAACACGGCAAAGGCCAGAAGGAAGGCCAAAAGGGGAACCAGCCACGCCTTGGCCGCGGAAGATGCGGCAGGCGCGGCGGAGGGGATGGATGCGGTTCTCGTGGGTTTCATGGTGACTGCGGCACAGGGCGGAATGCCCGGACGGGCAGGGCATAGCGGATGCGGGTTTCGGGGGCGGGGTGGTAGTAGTTGGTGGAGGAGAGGGCGGCGGAAAGGGCCGAATCCGGAGCGAGCCAAGCGGGCAGGGAGGCGCCGTCCCGGGCCGACAAGGGCATCCGGGCGTACAGGGCTTCGCGGGGCAGGGCGGGTTGTCCCGCGAGGGCGGCATGGAGGAGCGGAAGGTCGGTCGGCGTATCGGGCACCAGCAGGCAGGAGAGGGCGCGGCCTTCGGCCACGGCCCGGGCTTCGGCGGCGTTGGGGGAGGTGTCGGAAAAGATGGCGGATTCGGCGTGCCAGCCGTCGGCGTTCTCCCAGTAGAAGGAGGCGAGGGAGGGGATTCCGGAAAAGTAGTAGATGGCCGGGGCGTCGTGGGGCAGCCCGGCGATGGCGGCGGAATCGTCGCCGCGGAACGCGAGGGCCATGCGCAGCGCCGCCCGCTTGAGGGTGTCTTCGCGCAGCCAGTGGGCCGGACAGCGCTCCGGCGATGACCAACCGCGCAGAAATGCGGCCTGGCGGGCGGTGGAGACGGCGGCATCGCAGAAGAGGGCGGCCAGAAAGACGAAGGCCAGCCGACGGAAGACCGGTCGGGCGGAGAAGGCAAGGGCCGTCGAAAACACCACCGCCAAAAAGGGAAGGGTCGCGGCGAAGAGAAGTCCCCATCGGAGCTGGCCGGCGAAAAGCGCCGCCAGGAGGAGCGACGCAACGGAAAGGGGACGCAGGGCGGCGGTCGCGGGGGACGCCTTGCGGCGGAAAGCCAGCACGGGGGCCAGAACGAGCGGCAGCAGGAAGAAGCGGAAGGTTGCCGGAAGAAACGCGGGCTCGGCGGCGAGTCGGGGAAGCAGCGGACGGAACTCGTCAATGAATCCGGCATGGAGGCGCCGGAGAAGCGGATCATGCAAGGCATGCCAGGAGGCGGGGCCGAACAGGAGGGCGAGAGGCAAGGGGAGGACCAGGAGCAGAGGGAGAGCGACAGCGCGCCAAAACCGGATGGACCCGAGCTCCCGGAAGGAGGAAATGCGGGAGAGGAAGAGCGTGCTTCCGGCGAGGAAGAGCCAGTGCAGGGGATGGTTGACTTCCAGGCGCATGCCGGGGAAGCGGGGCGCGTATTCGAGGAGATAGAAGGCGACGGAAAGAGGTAGGGCGGAAGCGAGGAAGAAGAGCCAAAGCCGGGGTTCGGCCCGGAAACCGGACGCGGGAGGGGCAAGGGCGGCGAGGGCCGACAAGCACAAGACGACATGCACGACAAGCCATACGCTGCCCCCAACCCAAAGGAGGCAGGCATGGAATGCCCCGGCGAGGACAAACCAGCGCCGGGCGGCGGAGGGAGAGGGAGGAGCAAGAGGGCGGCTCCAGAATGGACGGGTCGGGACGCCCGCCCCGCCAACCGCGACGCGTCCCCATCCGGCGAAGGAGAGACAGGCAAGGGTCGAAGCCAGGAAGGCTTGCTGGAGCAGATGGTGGTCGGGAGCGAAAACGGACTGGGATTCGGTCAGGAAAGGGACGGATACCGTGGTCGCGAAAAAGGCGGCGGCGGGGAGGAATCCGGTTTTGCGGACCAGGATCCAGTAGGCGGGCAGCAGAAAGAGGAGGGTGAAGACCGGCATCGCGGAGCGGCCGGCCATCTCGATGGCCCGGGAGATGGGGAGGGAAGATGGCGACAGCGTCTGGAGCAGGCGCGCGTGGGCCGCGAGTTCCCAGATCAGCAGGTGGGACCAGTGCATGGGGCGGCCATGGGGGGCGTTGTCCATGCGGGTGTGGCGGATGCGCCAGTCGCCCGCCATGAGCATGTCGCGGGTGTGGGAGAGCCAAGCATAGGAGTCGGGGGATGTGAAAAATCGCGGTTCGGCAATCCCCTCAAGGGTGTCGGGAGGGATGGCAGAGCGGACGAGCGCAAGGGATGCCCGGTCGAGGAGAACGGCGTTCGCGACGAAGAGGGCGAGGATGGCCAGGAGGAAGAGGAAAACGAGGAGGGTGCGGCGAAGAAGACGGGCGTGTTGGGCGAAAGGTGGATGCATGGCGTACAGTCAATCAAGTGGGTGGGGCAAAGCGGAGGGAATCCAAGGGAAGCCACTGGATATGGGGAAGAAGGGCTTCGCGGGCGGGTCTGCCGCAGAGGAGGTTGATGGCGGCTTTCGGCAACCAGGACTCGCAGTAGCGGGGAAAGATGCCGTCGGGGACGATGCCGATCTTGTCGGGCCCGCGGTCCTCGGCCGCGGAAAGGCGGAACCATTGCTCTTTGAAGGGAAATTCTTCCAGACACCACGATTCGAACTCTTCCCGCGACGAGACTCCCCCTTCGTCGAGGCCATCCCCGACATCTCCGAATGCCTCGATGGGTCCGCGCTCCGCCCGCTGCCAGAGGTCGTGCAGGGTGTCGTCACCAAGGGCTTCGAAGCGGTCGAGCACGGTGAACAGTTCGCCGGGTTTCCGGCGGCCCGGGAGGGGCAAGGCGCTTTCCCCGCCGCCAGGCCGTGTGAAGGAAAGGAGATTCTGAATTTGCAATGCAAACATGGAGCTTTGTTGATGGTGAAAAGTCTAGCGGGGCAACAGGGGCGCACGCAAGGGAAAAGCAAGGTACCGGGAGGGAGGTTGCCCTGGATAATCAGAGAATCGGGGGGGCGCGGAGCCATCGGATGGCCGCGTCGCGCAGGCGGGAGAATTTCGGGGAGAGGGTTTTGTCTTGCAGGAAAGCGGCCAGCGCCAGGCGGGTCGCTTCGATGCGACCGGGGTCGACCGCCATGTGGCGCGTTTCTCCGCGGACTTCCGGGAAGCGGGCGGCGTGGTGGCGGGCCTTCGCGTCACGCGCATCGCGGCGGGCGCGGAGGAGTTGGGGAATGCCGAGCTTTTCATCGACATGCTTGCGGAGTCGGGTGAAGTTCCGGTGCTCGCGCAGGAGCCGCGCCAGCCGCCGCCGGGCCGTCCAATACGGCGTTTGGAGGTCGGAAGGGAGTTCGCGGTCGGGTGCCGCGTGCGGCAGGAGCCACTCCAGGGGGAGGCGGGCGTCGAGGGCGAGGAGCAGGCGGAGGCGGGAGGCGAGGATCTTGTAGCGCATCAGGGTGCTGTAGGGCGTCGCGATGCGGTTGCCGGCAAGATAGGCTTTTAGGCCGCCGCCGCGGGAATGGTAGCGTTTGGCGCCGTTGGGGAGTTCGGTGAAGGAAAAGGTCCGGTCGAGGGTGGGGTCGAGGTCGGCGAGGAGCGATCCGAGGCGGAGGCGTTCGAGGAGTTTGCGCGGGGTGGCGGCGCAGGCGGCGGCGAGTTCTTGCGGGGTGGGGGTGCCGCGGAGGGAGGGGCTTTCGGGGCGGGGGATGCGGAGGCGGTGGCGGCGGTGGAGTTCGTCGAGGATTGCGGCGCCGGTCTCGGTGACGAGGAAGGCGGTGAAGGCGCTCGCGGTGACGGTCAGGAAGAGGGCGGTGTTGACGAGGATGAGGCGGGAGTCGGTTTGGGAGAGGGCGTGGAGGGTGTCGCGGGCGACGTCGGAGGTCTTGCGGAAGGCGGGGGTGAGGATTTTCATGGCGGGGAGGAGGGTGGCAGAATGGGGGGATTATTGCAAGAATGAAATAATCTCAAATGTGGTTGGGACGGGGGGAATTGGGGAGGGAGGGTGGGGTGGGTCAGGGGCGGTAGAGGAGGGAGTGGAAGGAGGGGGCGGGGGGGAGCGGGGGGGAGGTCATGATGGGGGGGGCGGCGGGGAGGGCGTGGAGGGGGAGGTAGGGGGCGAGAGGGGTGGTGGTGGTCTGGAGGAGGTAGGTGGCGGAGGGGTTGGTGTAGGCGTGCCAGACGAGGCGGTAGGCGGTGTCAGTGCCGGTGGGAGGGAGAAGGGTCAGTCGGAGGGGGGCGGAGGCGGGGTCGGTGGGGTCGGAGCGGAGGGCGGCTTCCTGCCACGTGAGAAGGCCGTCGCGGTCGGGGTCGAGGGCGGCTTCGGCGACGGGGGGGCGGTTGGTCAGGCCGTAGGATGAAAGCCAATCGGCGGCGGGGATTTGGTCTTGGGACGGGGGGATGGCGAAGGTGGCGTGGACGTCGAGGTTGGTGGCGAGGGGGACCGCCAGCGTGGTGGGGTCCGAGTTGCCGCAGAGGGCGGGGACGGGGGTGCCGTCGGTCCAGAGGTCGGCGAGGATGGCGCCGGGAGCGGGCGTGAAGGTCAGGTGGACGGTTTCCGGGCCGGCGGCGGGATAGACGGCGGTGCCGGAGGGGGTGGCGGTGCCGGGGCCTTCGGCGGTGACGGTGAGTTGCCGGTCGGTGCGGGTGATGCTGACGGGAATGGGGAGGGGGACGGGCAGGCGGGGGTCGTCGTGGCGGAGGTCGAGGAGGAGGACGTCGGTCTGCATGGGGGCGAGGGAGGCGGCGTCGGCGCGGAGGGTGACGGTGGCGGTGGCGCCAGGGAGGATTTCGAAGGTGTCGGCGGAGAGGGCGGCCCAGTTGGTGGTGCCGGGGGGGGCGGTGTCGGGGAGGTGGGTGCGGGGGGTGACTTCGATGTCGTCGATGCGCCAACCTTGGTGGACGACGTAGGCGTCGGAGGCGAAGCGGAAGCGGAGCCGCGCGGGAGCGGAGGCGGCGGGGGCGTCGGGGACGAGGGGGGAGAGGTCGGCGGCGACGGGTTGCCAGGCGTCGCCGGTGGGGGCGAAGCAGGGGGTGCCTTCGGGGAAGACGGAGGCGGTATGGGACTGGATGGCGGGATAGCCGCCGTCGGGGACGAGGGGGTGCCAGGTGGCACCGGAATCGGTGGTGCATTCGAGGATTCCGGTGTCCCACATGCGGATGGCGGGGGAGCCGGGGTCGGTGTCGTAGTCGCGTTCGAGGTCGGTCCAGTGCCAGAACCCGAGACGGGGGGCGCCGCCGCGGGGGGCGTCGGCGGGCCAGAGCCGGATGGGCGGGGCGAGAAGGGAGTCGTCGGCGTTGCAGGGGTAGACGGGGAGGGCGTCGGGGAGGCCGTTGCACCAGGCGTGGGCGGGGGAGCGGGCTCCGGCGGTGCCGAGGTGCCAGGTGGTGGCGTTGGTGGTGGCGCTGAGGGTGGTCCAGCCGTTGGTGCCGGATTCGGCGTCGTCGGCGAATCCGACGTGGGCGAAGGCGAGGGTGGCGTGAAGGGGGATGGAGCCGGTGTTGGCGAGGGTCAGGGAGGCGGTGGCGATGGCGTCGGCGGGGGCGCCGAGGGTGGTGAGGTCGAAGTGGAATCCGGCGAGGGGCGCGACGGCGAGGCCGGGCCAGCGTACGGTGAAGGCGGTCTCGGGCGTCTCGGCGGTGAGGCCGGCGGGGTCGGTTGCGGCGATGACGTAGGCGAAGGTGTCGCCGTCGGCGGCCGCGGCGGGGGCGAGGACGGTCCAGCGGGTGGGGTCGGCGGGGGCGGGCGCCATGGGCAGGGTGCGCGGGGACTGGTTGTTGCGCCGGATGCGGAGGGTGGCGGAGGCGACGGCGGTGTTGTCGGTGATGGTGGCGGTGATGGGAATCGGGATGGAGGTGGTCCAGGGGGATGGGACGGGGTCGTGGGCGATGGAGGGGGGGACGGGGACGGAGGCGGGGTCGAGGGGGTCGGTGCGGTCGGCGGCTTCGGCGGCGTTTTCCCATCCGTCGGCGTCGGGGTCGGCGGTGGGGAGGGAGTCGGGGCCGCGGGAGGGGAAGTAGCGGGCGGTGAACCAGTCGGGGAGGCCGTCGGCGTCGGTATCGAGGGCGGCGGGGAGGTAGCGGGCGGCGAGGACGTGGGGGACGGACATGGGGATGCCGGTTGGGGCGTCGGGGGTGGCGGGGGTGGCGGCGTCGGGCCAGCGGGAGCCGTCGAGACGCCAGTCGGCGAAGGCGTGGTCGTCGAGGAAGGGGGCGGCCGGGCCGGAGGCGGTGGCGGAGGGGGCGCCGAGGGGCCACCAGTTGGTACGGGGCGGGGCGAGGTCGGCGGGGTCGGTGGTTTCGAGGAGCGCGACCTGGGATTGCCAGCGCCACGCGAGGGTGGAGGGGGCGGTCAACGTGAAGGTGATGTCGGGGGCGTCGCCGGCGGGGGGCGGGGCGCCGGTGGCGGTCCAGCCGATGCAGGCGGTGCGGCGGGTGTCGGGGGAGTCGGGGTCGGGGATGATGTCGGGGGAGGTGGCGCGGAGGACGGTGCCGGAGGGATAACAATGGGTGCCGCAGGGCGGGGTGGGAATGGCATCGGCGGGCGCGCCTTCGGCGGTGATGGTCAGGGGTAGGTCGGGGGCGACGAGGAAGCTCCAGAAGGTGCCGTCGGCGGGGTCGGAGACGGTGTCGGCGGCGAGGCGGTAGTCGATGGCGGAGCCGAGGGGGGCGGCGGGGATGTCGGCGGTGTAGGTGGTGGGGGGGAGGGCGGGGAGCGCGGGGGAGACGGGAACAAGGGGGGCGGTTTGCCAGGGGCCGCCGTCGATGCGCCAGTGGAGGGCGGCGGTAGCGGCGTCCCAGGCGCCGTCGGCGGTGATGGTGGCGTTGACGCGGTAGGCGGTGGCGGTGGCGGACTGGTTCTGGAGGGGCGTGTGGTCGAGGGAGGGCGGGGTGTGGATGGCGCCGCGGAGGTAGAGGGCGTAGGGCTGGGGGCCGTCGGGGACGTTCCAGGCGGTGACGACGGCGGTCCAGCGTCCGGTGGCGACGTCGGACGCGGGGAGGTCGATGCGCTCGATGTTGTCGAGTCGGTTGGGGGCGCCGGCGGGGACGTGTACCGTGCCGTCGGGGGCGACGAGGCGGAGGTCGAGGTCGTTGACGAGCGTGGGGGAGGCGCCGGGCAGGGCCGGGGCGTCGCTCCAGGCGAGGGCGGCGGTGAGGGGAAGGCCGGGGGCGGGCACGTCGAAGGGGTACGCGGCTTCGTCGCCGGTGGCGAGGAGGTACGGGCCTTCGTGCAGGACCGCGACGGCGCCGCCGCCGGGGAGGATCGTGGCGGCGATGTCGATCCGGCCGTGGCCTTCGGTGGAGGACGGCCGGGGCGGGATTTCGGGGGCGTCGCCGCCGCCGTACTGTCCGGGCGCGAGCGAGCGGGCGCCGCCGGCCAGCGCCGCCTTGAGGAGGGCCGCGGTCGGCGACGCGATGCCGTGGCGCAGGCGCGCCCACTGCCGGATTTGCGCTGCCGCGCCCGACGCGAGGGGGGCCGCCATGCTGGTGCCGCCGAGGTAGAGGTAGTTGGTGGCGCCGGGTACGACGCCCCATCCGGTCGAGGCGGCGGCACGGGAGCGCAGGGAGGCGATGTCGGTGCCGGGCGCCGCGACGTCGGGCTTCGTGCGGCCGTCGTCGGCGGGTCCGCGCGAGGAGAAGGCGGCGAGGCCGGGCGGGGCGCCGTCGGGGGGCGTGGAGATGAGGTCGGAGAAGATGGGCTCGGCCTTGAAGCGGGTCGGCCAGCGCTTGCCGTAGGTTTCCGAGGTGCGGCCGCCGCTGCCGGGCGCGCGGCCGCTCTCCGCCGCCGCCACCGCAAGCACGTTCTTCGCCGAGGCCGGGGAGGCGAGGGAGCCGGGGTCGATGCGCCCGTCGCCGTCGTCGTCGCGGCCGTCGTTGCCCCCGGACGAGACGAGGAGCAGGTCGGGATGCGTCCAGACGTATTCATCGGCCTGCTGGGCGCGGAGGTTGTAGGCGCCGGCGGCGTCGGAGCCCCAGCTGTCGTTGTGGATGCGGGCGCCGAGGAGGTAGGCTTCGTCGAGGAGCGACGCGAAGTCGTCCGGGATGTGCAGCACGCCCTGCGCGTCCGCCACCGCCTGCACGACGAGGCGGGCCCCGGGGGCGATGCCGCGGTAGAGACCGTCGGAGGCCGCGCCCGTGCCCGCGATGCAGCCCGCCACGTGCGTGCCGTGGCACGAACGGTCGCTCCAGTCGCCGTCGCCGGCCCAGTCACGGACCGCGAGCAGTTGCCCGTCGAGGTCGGGATGGATGGTCGCCGTGTCGCCGCTGTCGAGCCCCGTGTCCGCCACGGCGACGATTTCGCCGGCGCCGTCGAGTCCCAGCGATTGGGGTTCCTCCGCCGCCATGTTCGCGGGCGAGCGGGCGAGGTCGGTGCAGAGGTGTTCCAGGGGGGCTTCCTCCGCCCAGGATACGATGGCCGCCGATGCCGCCGTCTGGACCGCCAGGCCCAGCGGCAGGCGCGCCGACACCAGACCGTGGCGGGAGCGGGAGGGTACGGCTTCCGCTTCCGCCGCGCCCGTGGCCAACAGCCGACGTGCCAGATCCGGCGCATCCTCCGGGACGAACGTCTGGAACAGCACCTTCGCCACGCGCTGCGGTTCCGCCGCGGCCGCTTCGCGCAGGCGCGGGGCGATGCGGCGGTCCGTTCCGTAGTCCTTGATGTCCGTGACCCCCGGCACCGTTCGCACCGCCGGCAACGCCGCCTCCGAGATTTCCGCGAGCAACGCGAACCCGCCCGGCGCGCCGAGCACCCGCGCCCCGGCGGCGGCCAGCTCCGCCGCCGCACGGCTCCGTACGGGGCCGTCAAAGGAAACCACCATGGGCCGACCGCGCTCCGGCGGGGCAGGGGACAAGGGGGCATCGGCAACCGAAGCCGCGACGACGGGAGGAGTGGCCTCTTCCGGGCGGTCCGCCGACGTCGTGATTTCCGCACCTCCGCGCCGGAGGGCGATGGCTAGCGCCAGGATGCCTCCCGCCAGCCCCAGTCCGAGCAGTGCCATGGCATGTCGCTTCATGCCTCCATCCTACCAGTCCCTTCCTTGCTCCGCAACGGCCAAAGCGACGACCGGAACCCATTCGTGAGATTACGGAAAACATTGATGTTTTCCGCGAATTTTACACACATCCTCCCCCATGAACGTTTTCCTCCATTCCGCCTGCACGCAAGGGTTGCCCCGCGCCGCGGACTGTGCCAAAATGGCACAACCATGAAAGAAGCCTTCTGGAACAAATTGGCGGACCGGCTCGACAAGCTGGACCCCGACAGCGTGCAGGCGCAGTTCGTGCGGCTGTCGGCGGAGCGCGGTCTGATGGAGACGATTTTCCACGCGCTGCGCGAGGGAATCCTGGTGCTGAACGCGGACGGGCGCGTGCTCTTCGCGAACCGCGCGGTCTGCCGGATGCTCGGCCTCGACGAGAAGAAAACCGCCGGCCGCCTGCTCTCCAAGCTCGTGCGCAATCTCGATGGCCTGGAGTTCGTCCGCGCGGGCCGCGCCGGCGACTGGACGCTCGCCAGCCGCGAAATCGAAATCTCCTACCCCGAACACCGCTTCCTGTCGGTCTACCTCGCCCCCCTCTCCGAGGCCTCCGCCGACGGCGTGGTGATGATCCTCCGCGACACGACGCGCGAGCGCGACCACGCGGCGGAGATGGTCGAGTCGGAGCGGCTGAACGCGGTGCTCATGCTGGCCGCCGGCGTCGCGCACGAAATCGGCAATCCTCTCAACGCGCTCTCGATCCACATGCAGCTGATGGACCGCAAGCTGCGAAAGCTCCCGCCGGACGAGGCGGCCCCGCTCAAGCAGCTGGTGGACGTGGCGCGCGGGGAAATCGACCGTCTGGACCGCATCCTCTCGCAGTTCATCAAGGCCGTGCGCCCGACCCTCCCGCAGTTCGCGCGCGAGTCGCTCCCGGCGCTGGCGCGCGAGACGCTGGAGTCGCTGTCGGCGGAAATCCACGACCGCAACATCCGCCTGGAGTTCGAGGAACCGGAAGACCTGCCGACGGCCTGGGTGGACGCGGGGCAGGTGCGGCAGGCGTTCTTCAACGTCATGCACAACGCAATCCAGGCGATGGGCGACGGCGGCGTGCTGCGCGTGTCGTTCGCGTCCGCGGACCGGCTCGTCGGCATCGCCATCGAGGATACGGGACCGGGCATCTCGGCGAACCGGATGGGCGACCTTTTCGAACCCTTCCAGACCACGAAGGCCAACGGCAACGGCATGGGCCTGATGATCGTCCAGCGCATCCTGCGCGACCACGGCGGGACCATCATGGTCGACACGCAGCCCGGCGGCACGCGCATCCAGCTGAACTTCCAGCGCGACGACCAGCGCGTGCGGCTGCTCGCCCCGCCGGCCGCCCCGGAGGACGCGCCGTGACCGCCGACCGCAAGGCCAAGCCGACGGTCCTGGTCGTCGACGACGAAAAGAACATCCGCGACGGCCTCCTCCAGGCGCTGGAAGACGACTACTACGTCGGCCTCGCCGAGAACGGCCAGCGCGCCCTCCAGTGGCTCGAAGCGCACCGCGCCGACGCCGTCCTCACCGACCTGCGCATGCCCGGCATGGACGGCATGGAACTGCTCCCGCGCCTGCTCGCGCTCGATTCCCCGCCCGTCGTGATCATGCTCACCGCGTACGGCAACATCGAAACCGCGGTCGAGGCGATGCGCCGCGGCGCGTACGACTTCCTCACCAAGCCCGTCAACCTCGACCGCCTCGACATGGTCCTGCGCCGCGCCCTCCGCGAACGCCAGCGCGAGAGCGAGAACACCCGGCTCAAGGCGCAGCTCGACCGCAAGTACGGCTTCGAGACCATCCTCGGCAACTCCCCCGCGATGCAGGACGTCTTCGACGTCATCCGCCAGGCCGCCCCCACGCGCGCGACGGTCCTCATCCAGGGCGAAAGCGGCACCGGCAAGGAACTCGTCGCGCGCGCCCTCCACCAGAACAGCCCGCGCCGCGACGGTCCGTTCGTGGCCGTCCACTGCGCCGCCCTCGCGCCGACGCTCCTCGAAAGCGAACTCTTCGGCCACGAGAAGGGCGCCTTCACCGGCGCCACCGAACGCCGCGCCGGACGCTTCGAGAAAGCCGACGGCGGGACCCTCTTCCTCGACGAAGTCGGCGAAATCGATCCCGCGGTGCAGGTCAAGATCCTGCGCGTCCTGCAGGAGCGCCAGTTCGAGCGCGTCGGGGGGACCGACACCCTGACCGTCGACGTCCGCGTCGTCGCCGCGACCAACCGCGACCTCGCCGCGATGGTGGCCGCCGGCACCTTCCGCGAAGACCTGTACTACCGCCTCAACGTCATCAACGTCACCCTCCCGCCCCTCCGCGAGCGCGGCGAAGGCGACATCGCGCTTCTCGCCCGCCACTACCTCGACGAACTCGCCCGCGAGCACGGCCGTCCGCCCTCCACCCTCACCCCCGCCGCCATGGACGCCCTCGCCGCCTACCCCTGGCCCGGCAACGTCCGCGAACTCCGCAACGTCATGGAACGCCTCGTCGTCCTCGGTCCCGGTGGCCCCATCGACGCCGACAGCCTCCCCCGCGCCATGCGCGCCGCGCCCGTCGTCGCACCTGTCGCCGCCGTCCCCAACGCCCCCACTGTCCCCGCCCCCCCATCCACCCCTCCTCCTCCCGAAGACCTCCGCGCCGCCGAACGCCGCCACATCGAAGACGCCCTCCGCCGCTGCAACGGCAACCGTACCCACGCCGCCGCCGCCCTCGGCATCTCCCGCCGCACCCTCCACCGCAAACTCAACGAATACGGCCTGCGCAACCCTCCCGCCCCCTCCAAGGATTCCCGCCCATGAACGACGTCTTCGAACCCGCCACCCGCCGCTTCGCCCGCCTCGTCGATTCCGGCGCAGGGCGCCGCGCGATCCACTGGCTCATCTTCCTCCTCTTCGCCGCGACGATGGCCCTCCTCCACGCCCGCGGCACCTTCCAGGGACTCAAATCCCCCCGTGCGATGGAAGAAGCCCAGCTCGCCCGCGCCCTGGCCAACGGCGAAGGCCTGACCACCCGCTGCATCCGCCCCCTCTCCCTCTGGAAACTCTCCGAAACCGCCCCCGACGCACCCCTCCGCCCCGACGCCCACCCCGACCTCCTGCATCCCCCCGTCTGGCCGACCGTACTCGCCGGCATCCTCCGCGCCACCGGACACCTCGCGCCGCACACCGCCAACGGCCTCGTCGATCCCGGCGACTACTGGCCCATCGCGGGCTCGCATCTTTTCGCCGTCCTGTCCGTCCTGTGGGTGTGGCTGATCGCGCGCCGCCTGTTCGACGCCCGTACCGGGACCCTCTCCGCCGTCTCCTACCTCCTCTGCGACATGGTCTGGCGCCGCAGCGCCGCCGCCGACGACTACCCCTGCGCCCTCTTCTTCCTGCTCGGCGCCGTCCACTTCGCCCTCTGCGCCGCCGCCCCCCGCCGCTGCGGTGCCCCCTGGCCCGACGACATCCCGGTCCCCCTCCGCCGATGGCTCCCGCCGCTGGCTTGCTCGTCCCTCTTCGCCGCGCTCGCCTTCCTCTCCCGCTACGAAGCCGCCGCCGTCGAGCCCGCCCTCCTGCTGGTCATCGGATGCGCCCGCCACCGTGCCCGGCCCGTCGCGAAGGCCGCCTTGCACCTCCTCCTCGCCGTCCTGTTCATCCTCCCGTGGATCCTCCGCAACCTCGAAACCTGCGGCTCCCCCTTCGGCCTCGCGCCCCTCGCCGCCCTCTCCGGAACCTACCTCTTCCCCGGCGACGCCCTCCCGCGCGCCCTCGACCCCGCGCTCCCCGACACCGCGACCGCCTTCTACGCCATCCAGCTCAAGCTCCTCGCCAACCTCCGCGCCTTCGCCGCCGGCGCCGCCGGATGGGCCGCCGCGGGTCCCGTCCTCGCCCTCGCCCTCGCCGCCTGCTTCCACCCCTTCCGCCGCTACACCTCCCGCATCCTCCGCTGGGGCATCCTCCTTTCCGCCGCTGTCGCCGCCGTCGTCGCCGCCGTCTTCGGCCCCTCCGCGGCATCCCCCGGTGCCGCCGATGCCGCCGCGACCGCCGCCGCCCTCTTCGTCCCCCTCGCGCTCCCCTACGGCTGGGCCTTCTTCCTGATCCTCCTCGACCGCCTCCGCACGCCTTCCCGCTTCGTCGCGGGCGCGGCCACCGCGGTCCTCCTGCTCGTTTCCGCGTGGCCCTTCATCCTCTCCGTGGTCCCGCCGCGCACCGGCCTCCCCTATCCCCCGTACTACCACGCCTACATCACCTGGACCTGCGACCGGCTGAACCCCGGCGAGCCCCTCGCCACCGACATCCCGTGGGCGACCGCCTGGTACGGCAACACCCCGTCCCTCCTCCTCCCGAAAACCGCCGACGACTTCGCCCTCCTCGACCGCACCCGTTTCCGCATCCCCCTCGTCTACCTCACGACCGAGACCCGCGACCGCCCCTGGCATTCCTCCCTGTCGGCCCCCGAAGCCCCCGACCGCAGCTGGTACCGCCTGATGTCCGACGGCCGCATCCCCTCCGACTTCCCCCTCCAGCACGCCCGCTTCATCGGCGGCACCGACCAGCTCCTCCTCGCCTCCCGTCCCCTCGACTGATCCCGGTCGCCTAATCCCCGTGTACCGCCGCCCAGGCGAACACCACCATCAGCAAGCAGGCCGCCAGCTTGATGGCCACGCCGAACAGGAACCCCAGCAGCGCTCCCACGCCCCCCATCGCCGCCTCGTCGAACTTCCGCCCCGCCAGCAACTCCCCGGCCACCGCCCCCGCGAACGGCCCCAGCAGCAACCCTGCCGGGAAGAAAAACGTCCCCGCCAGCGCCCCGACGATTGCGCCCCAGGCACCCCACTTCGTGCAATGGAACTTCCGCGCTCCCCACGCCGGCACCACCGCATCGAGCACCGTCGCGACCAGCACCACGCCTCCCACCACCGCCGCCGCGCGCCACCCCGGCGAGCGCTCCGTGCCCAGCAGACACAGGAACCCGGCATACGCCACCGGCGGTCCCGGCAGCATCGGCACGACGCACCCCACCAGCCCGGCGACGTACAACACCGCCGCCAGCCCGTACAACCCCATCTGCACCGCCGTTTCCATGTCCCCGCTTCTACCACATCCCCGCCCTTCCGCAAAGCCATCAACCGCGTCGGCCCCCGATCTGCGCAAGTTGCCCTCCCGCGCCGTTCCCGCCTGCCCGCCACCGCACCTGTTCCGGCAAATTGCGATATTAAAGAAAATCCTTGCCTTTCCTCAGGGTTTTCCCCATTCTCTTTCCCATGAAAACCGACCCTCTTTTCCCTCCCGGCTACCTCAAAGGCCTCGGCGAACTGTTCCTTCCGTGCCTCGACCGGCGCTACCCGCGCCTGGAGGACCAGTTGCTCCTCCCGATCGGGCTGGTCGCCTGCACGGGCGCCATTGCCCTCCATCTCGCCTTCTACGGCGGGAGGAAACTGCTGGTGCGTCTCCGGCGGCATGTCGCGCCGCAGGAGACCGTGGTGCCGGCGGCCCCGCAGGAGGCGGTGTCGTTGCGCGGGGTGCCCGATCCGGAAGAAATCGAAGAAATCTGGGAAATCGATCCGCGGACGCTGTGCGGGCGTCTACGCATCGGGTCGCGTCTGGCGGACCTGGAGCCGACGCTGGATTCGCGGTTCGTGTTCAAGAAGGCCCGGAACGGCTCGAAGCGCATCTGTGCGCGCCAACCGGGCCTGAAGGGGTGGATGAAAAAGAAGGTTCCGTCGGTGAAGTACTCGACGGCCATGCATTACAAGAAGCTGGCGACACGCCTGCGCCAGCTGGTGGGACTGGATGCGCGCATTCCGCTGGAATGGTTGCTGCCGGACAGCGAGGAGGGGGCGGAAGGGCTGTCGGGGCTGTCGGCGGGCGAGCGGGCGGCGGCGGACAAGGCGAAGGCGAAGCTGCTGCGGTTGCTGGAGGAGCATCCGAAGGTGACGCGGCTGGTGCGGGCGGTGGAGGCGAGATTGGGCATCATGCGGATGGTGACGATCCGGCGGATCCAGCCGCCGAAGCCGGGGAGGGGGAGGAGACGGAAATCGAAGGAAAAGGCCGAAATTCCCTTGATATCGCAGGTGGTCGGGGCGGGGGTGAGCGTGGGGGCGGGGGAGGAGCGGGAGAGGGCGTTCTGGGAGGCGCTGAGACGGGTGCTGGGGGAGCGGAATCCGGATGCGGAGACGCGGAAACTGCAATCGGAGATCCGCGACTGGCTGAACGCGCCGCTGGAGGCGCGGCAGAACCGGCGGCGGTGAGCGGGGGGACGGTGCGGAATGCGGCTTGCGGGGGAGGGGAGGGCTTGGTAGGGTGGGGGCATCACGGCGGAGAACCCCGACACTTCTTCCGAAACCCTGCAACCCGAACGCCTACAAGAGGATTCCCATGGAACAGAACGCACGTTGGATCGAAACCCTGGCCGAACACGCCCTCGCGAGCAGCCAGGTGGACCAGTCGCTTTACGCCAAGTACGAGGTCAAGCGCGGTCTTCGCGACATCAACGGCAAGGGGGTTCTCGCTGGGTTGACGAAGATCGGCGAGGTCCAGGCGCATCCCGAAGGCCGCCCCGACGGCCCCGGCCACCTCATCTACCGCGGGATGGACATCCAGGATCTCGTCGCCGGCTTCTGGAAGGAAGGCCGCTGCGGTTACGAGGAAATCGTGCACCTGCTCCTCACGGGGCATCTGCCGGCGGCGGACGAGCTGGCGGCATTCACTGCGAAACTGGATGCCTTCCGCGAGCTGTCGCACGGGTTCGTCGTGTCGATCCTGGCGATTTCCAGCCGGGACGTGATGAATGCGATGGCCCGCTCGGTCCTGGCCCTCTATTCGCGCGACGAGCGGGCGGACGACATCAGCCTGCCGAACGTGATGCGCCAGAGCCTGGAGCTGGTGGCGGTCTTTCCGCAGCTGGCGGTCAGTTCCTACGCGGCGGCCGCCTACCGCCACGGCGGGCGGTCGCTGGTCCTGCGCGGCCCGAAGGCGGGGCTTTCGACGGCGGGCAACTTCCTGCGCATGCTGCGCCGGGACGAAGAATTCACGCCGCTGGAGGAGCGGTTGCTCGACCTGGCGCTGGTCCTGCACGCGGAGCACGGCGGGGGCAACAATTCGACCTTCACGACGCATGTCGTGACCTCCACCGGCACCGACACGTATTCCGCGATCGCCGCCGCCCTCGGGTCCCTGAAGGGGCCGCGCCACGGCGGGGCGAACGCGAAGGTCCTGCAGATGTTCGACGACCTCAAGCGGCGCGTCCGCGACTGGGAGGACGAGCGGGCGATCGAGGACTACCTGCTCGCGCTCCTGCGGAAGGAAGCGTTCGACCGCCAGGGGCTGATCTACGGCATGGGGCACGCGGTGTATTCCACGTCCGACCCGCGCACGGGCATCCTGCGCGACCGCATCGCGGAGCTGGCGGCGGAGAAGGGGATGGAGGACGAGTTCGCGCTCTACCGCCGGGTGGAGCGGCTGGCGCCGGGCGTCATCGCTTCCGAGCGGCGCATCTACAAGGGGGTGAGCGCGAACGTGGACTTCTATTCCGGCTTCCTCTACAGCCTGCTGGACATCCCGGTGCCGCTGTTCACGCCGCTGTTCGCGGTGGCGCGGGTGGCGGGGTGGTCGGCGCACCGGCTGGAAGAGCTGGCGAACCGCGGCAAGATCATCCGTCCCGCCTACAAGGCCGTGGCGCCCCGCCGCCGCTACATTCCCCTGGGCGCGCGCTGAGGGGAGAGTGTTTCGAGGTCGCGCGGAAGCGCGACCCTTGTGTGCTCCACGGGGAGGGACGCGCATCTGCGCGTCCGCTGGAGCAGGGGAAGCGGGGTTGGGGATGGTTCATGGAGGGGAGCCCAGCACGGCACATGGGAAATCGCATTCCCGCCCACGGGGTCGCGCGGAAGCGCGACCCTCCCCGGGGCGCCCTCCGGGGGAGGGACGCACTTCCGCGCGTCCGCTGCGGGAGAGGTGGTGGCAGGGATGCGGGAGATTGTTCATGGACTCCAACATGCCGGGAACACCGGCAAAACCAAAGAGTTTTCCTTGATATCGCGAGTGGAGTGGGCATCCATCCGGGGGAGGAAGCGGCTCGCTCGGAGAGCTCGCCCACCAGACCGGGAGACGGGGGAAGCGGCTCGCGCGTCTCAGACTGCCGAGGAGGGATTGCGGCTTGCGGCGGGATGGCGGGAGGCGGCGCGGCGGCGGGCGAGGGCGCGGAGGAGGGTGTCGCGGGTGCCGAGGAGGGTGAGGGGGGAAGTGAGGGGAGACGTCAGGAAGGTGCGGAGGGGGGCGATGATGGTGCCGGGGTCGTCGGGGACGGGGATTTGGAAGGTGGCGGCGTAGCGGCCGGGCTGGGTCTGTTCGGCGGGGGGGGAGAGGGGGTCGGAGCCGGCGAGGATGGGGCGGCCGTCGCGGAGGGCGGTGGCGTAGACGGCGGGGGGTAGGGTGCTGCGGGGGCGCATGGCGGTGTCGATGAGGGGAAGGGTCGCGGGCGGGTTGGTTTCGAGGAGGCGGCGGACGAGTTTGCCGCGGGCGAAAAGCCATTTGCCGAAGGCCCAGTCGAGGGCGGGCAGGCCGCCGGCTTCTTCGCGGATGGCCCGTACGGTGTCGCGGGCGGTCATGTGGTCGGGGACGGGGGCGTCGGAGAAGAGGGAGCAGACTTCGATGTTTTCGCGGGTGGTGTACTGGCGGCCGGCGATGATCCAGAGGTCGCGGTGGGTGGGGCGGTGGCGGATCTTGACCGCGCCTTCGGGATCCCACGCGACGATGCGCCAGCGGTCGGAAGGCAGGGGGATTTCGTCCTGCGCGAGGGACTGGAAGAAGGTGTGGCCGGTACGCTCGGCGAGGCAGAGGACGCGCTGGTCGGTGGGGGCGTAGCGGGGAAGGTGGTCGAGGGCGGCGAGGAGGAAGGTCTGGAGGTCGTAGGAGGGATAGAAGTGGACGTGGGCGTCCATGAGGATGCGGATGGAGCGGGAGGAGGAGGAGGGAGCGCTCATGGGGAGGCCGGATTGTCGGGATTCGGGGATTCGGGGATTCCGCCGGAAGGAGCGGGAGGGTTCAGCCATTGGGCGAGGGGGGAATCGGGGGGGAGGCGGAAGGCGGAGGGGTGGCCGCGGAGGGAGATGGTGCCGTCGGGGTGGTAGAGGAGGGTGTTGGAGAGGGTCTGGGAACCGGTACGGGTGATGCGGAGGGAGGCGAAGGGGTGGGAGTCGGCGGGCGGCAGGGGGAGCCATTCGGCGGCGCGGAGGGGGGCCAATGCGGCGAGAAGGGCGGGGAAGTCGTCGGGCGGGCGGACCCAGTCGCCGGTGACGGGATCGCGGCGGACGGTGAAGGTGCGGAGCGGGGAGCGGGCGTCGATGGACAGGATGTCGGAGGCGGGGATGGAGAGGACGTCGAGGGATTGGTAGGGTTCGGCGTCGAGGGGGAAGTCGAGGAGGGCGGTGGGGGCGGCGATGGCGGTCGCGGTTTCGCCGTCGATGCGGATGCGGCAGGCGTCGGGAGCGGGGCTGTCACCGGAAGCGCCGTCGTCGCCTTCGGGGGTGTCGAGGGGGCCGGCGAAGAGGATGGCGGGGGCGTCTTCGCCCTGGAGGGTGATCTGGATGCGGCGGGTGTAGAGGGGTTCGGGGGGCGGCGGCAGGGCGGAGGCGGCGGAGGGGGAGGGCGGGGTCTCGAAATCCATGACGCGCACGGCGGCCCATCCGGCAAGGAGGGCGTCGATGGCGGCGGGGTCGGCGGGGACGCGGCGGGGGCGTTCGATCTGCCAGGTGCCGTTGCCGGTGCGTTCGAGCTGGAGGACGGAGTCGCCGCTTTCGGCGCGGATGCCGCGGATGCGGGAGGGAAGGGAGAGGCCGGGAATGCGGCGGTCGCGGAGGTCGTCGGGTCGGACGGCGAGGGCGCGCGCGGCGGCGTCGGGGACGGCGTAGACGGAGTTTTCGCCCTGGAGGCGGGCGTAGACGAGTCCGGGCGCGGAGGCGAGGGGATCGCCGAATGCGACCATGCGGGCCCCGGGGCCGCCTTCGGTGTCGAGGATGGCGGTGAGGGCGCTGCGGGTGTCGAGGCCGTAGGGGGAGAAGTCGGTCACGCCGTCCTGGACGAACTGGACGACGGTGCAGGCGAAGAGCTCGCGCAGGATGGTATCGACGGGGACGGGATCGGCCCGCGTGTCGACGGGCTGGAGGATGCGCCAGGCGCCGGCCGGGGTGCGGGCGAGCTGGATGTAGCCGGAGTCGTTGCGGATTTCGAGGCGGGTGACGGCGGAGGGGACGCCGGCGAGGAGGGTGCGGCTGCGGAGGGCGTCGGGGGTCGCGGGGAGGAGGTCGAGGATGGCGGTGGGGACGCGGATGACGCCGTCCTGGCCTTCGCGGCGGACGTAGACGCCGTCGCCGAGCGGGGAGCGGCGGCCGATGAGGAGGCGGTTGGTCGCGGGGCCCTGCATGGCGGCGATGGCGGCGGCGGGCGGTTCGAGGCCGTAGTGGGCGTAGGCGTCGGGGGAGCGGCCGGCCGGGAGGATGACTTCGCCGCGCGGGAGGTCCTGGAGGGTCGCCAGGATCTGCCGGATGCGCGAGGCGTCGGCCGGCGCCGCGATGGGGGCCGCGAGGCGCCAGGCGCCGCCGCGGCGCAGGCAGGCGAACCGGCCGGCGGGGCAGTCGATTTCGAGGGCGGTCACGCGCTCGGCGTCGATGCGCAGGGCGCGGCGGAGGCGGGCGGCGCGGTCTCCTCCGGCGGCGTCGCCTCGCTCCCACACGAAGAGGTAGGCGCCGAGCAGCAGGACGGCGGCGGCCAGCCAGGCGGTGGTGCGGCCCCTCATGCTACCTCCTCCTCCGCCAGGCGACGGCGAAGCCGGCCGCGGCCAGCAGCGCCGGGAATCCAACCGCGATGCACGCGAAGAGGCGGTGGAGCTGCGGGCGGGTCGCGAGGACGCGCCGGTCTCCGGCGTCGCGCGGGCCGGGGACCATGCGGGCGGGGTCGTCGTCGAGCAGCCAGTGGACGGCGTTCAGGAAGAGGTCGGAGTTGGCCCCGACGAGGCCGCCGTTGGAGGCGAATCCGGAGTCGCCGAAGACCATCATCCGGGTGGGCCGGATCTGGACGTGCACGCCGGGCACGGGGCCGCGCTCGACGGCGACGGCGACGGGCAGCGGTCCGGGCAGGTCCGTGGGCGGATCGTAGTGGGGGGAGGCGTCGCCGGGATCGTACTCGGCCCAGCTGTCGGGCGAGGAGAGGACCACCGGCGTCACGACCGGCTTGTCGCCGCCCGGCGGCTGCGGAATCGGCCGCAGGCTCCGGGTGAGCGCGAACACCGCCGAGCTGCCGCGCAGGGAGTCGGTGACGGGATGCCCCGGGAAGGCGTCCGCGTGGAGGTCGCGCCCGCCGAGGGAATGCACGGGGTCGGCGACGGTGTCGCCGCCGGTCTGCACCCCCCAGTCGCGCAGGAGCGGGCCGAGGCCGGTGTCGGTGCGCGGATCGAGCAGCAGCAGCAGGCGGCCGCGGCGGTCGAGATGGCCGCGCAGGAGGTTGAGTTCGTGGCCCGCGAGCGGGTTCTGCGGCCCGGCGAGGACCAGCAGGGCGCAGTCGGCGGGGACCGCGCGGGCGGTGCCGAAGTCGAGTTCGCGGACATCCCAGTTCTCGTCGCGCATGCGGTCGGCGATGCGCGAGCAGCCGGTCGGGCCGAAGTCGCCCGGCGAGCGCTCGCCGTGCCCGCGCAGGAAGTAGACCACCGGGCGGCTCGGGCGCACCAGGGACCGGATCGCCCCCGACACCAGCGCCTCGCCGCGGTAGGCGCCGCCGGCGGACAGGCGGGCGGCCGGTATCGACGCGCGGCGGCCGTCGATTTCCACGATGATGCCTTCTTCCGTCGCGCCGGACGCCCCGGCGTCGCGGAGGAGCGACTCGGCTTCCGCCAGGTCGCGGTCGGGGTGGACGTGGCGGACCGTGATGCCCGGCGAGAGGGCCGCGTACTCGCGGAGGAGGTCGGCCGTCGGCTGCCAGGCGTCGTTCTCCGGCCGCATCAGGACCGTGAAGCGGATCGCGTCGGGGCCGTCCTCCAGCAGGCGGAGGGTCTTCTCGGAAAGCCGCCCCACGGCGTCGCTGCGCGCGTGCAGGCGGACCCAGTGGCGCGAGGCCAGGAGGTTCACCATCGCGAACAGCACCGCCGCCAGCGCCACCGACACCGCCAGGTCCGTCCGCCCCAGCCAGCGGCGCCAGCGCTGCGCGCGGCCGGCGGCGGAAAAACGGGATGCATTGAAGCGGCGTGGCATGTTCGTTCTCTCCCGCTCAGCGCAGGCGGCGCGCCTCCAGCAACCGTACCGACGCGAACAGCAGCAGCGCCGCCGCCGACAGATGGAACACCAGCGTCCGCGTGTCCAGTATCCCCGCCGCGAAATCCCGCATGTGCTGCGGCGCCGACAGGGCCCTCAGCAGCGCCGCCGCCCCCGCCACCTCCCCGCCGCCGCGCAGCGCCAGCAACCCGCCCGACACCCACACTCCCAGCACGCCGAAGCTCAGCATCGCCGCCACCACCTGGTGCTTCGTCAGCAGCGAACAGAACAGCCCCGCCGACAGGAACACCCCGCCCAGCAGCATCATTCCCAGGTAGCCCGCCAGCGCCACGCCCGCGCCCGACGGCGGAATCTGGATGCCGCACGCCCGCGCCACCGCCGGATACGCCAGCGCCGGGAGCCACATCAGCGCGTACACCGTCCCCGCCGCCGCGAACTTCGACAGCACCACCTCCGCCTCCGTCACCGGTGCCGCCATCAGCGTCTCCAGCGTGCCCATGCGGATTTCTTCCGCGAACAGCCGCATCGTCAGCATCGTCGCCAGCAGCAGCCCCGCCAGGCAGCACCACGGCGACGCCCAGAACGCTTCCGGCAGCCCCGCCGCCGCCGCGTCCATCGCCGCGTCCGCGCCCGCCCCCGCCGGACCGCCCGCCGCCAGGCGTCCCGCCTGCAGCCAGAACGCCACCCCCGTCAGCACCAGGAAGAACACGCCGCCCGTGAACGCGATCGACGTGCGGAAGAACGCCTCCGTCTCGCGGCGCCAGAGGGGAGCGAACGCACTGCTCACGGCCGTGCCCTCCTCGCGCCCCCGCCCGCCCACGGCGCCGGCTCCGACGCCCCCGACGCCATCCGCACGAACGCCTGGCCGAAGGACGCCGCCCCCGGCTGCGTCGCCGTCAGCCCGTCCGGCGTGCCGTCCGCGATCAGGCAGCCGCCGCTCAGGATCAGCGCGCGCGTGCAGACCGACTTCACGCCCTCCGGGTCGTGCGTCGAGAACAGCACCGCGCAATCCGCCGAAAGATCGATCAGCAGCCCCGCCAGCGCCGCCGACTGCACCGCGTCCAGCCCCTCCAGCGGTGCGTCCAGCAGCAGCACGTCCGGGGAGTGCAGCAGGCAGTCCGCCAGCGCCACGCGGCGCCGCTGGCCGTGCGACAGCGCGCCGATCAGCGGCCGCTTCGCCACGTCCGCGAGCGAGCACTGCTGCATCGCGTCGTGCACCCGCACCAGCAGCTCCGTGCCGCGCAGACCCCGGAGGCGGCCGCGGTAGCGGAGGTATTCCTCCACGCGCATCTCGGTATACAGCGGCGTCGTCTCGGGAAGGTACCCGCACCGGCGGCGGATCTCCAGCGGATGCTCCGCCACGTCCATCCCGCAGAGCCGCGCGCGGCCCTCGGTCGGCGAGAGCGCCCCCGACAGCATCCGCAGCAGTGTCGTCTTCCCCGACCCGTTCGGCCCCAGCAGCGCCACCAGCTCCCCGCGGTGGATGCGGAACGACGCGCGCGCGACCGCCGCCGCGCCCGAGTAGCGCCGCCCCAGGTCTTCCGCCTCGATCAGGATGTCGTCCGATTCCGCCATGTCCCCCGCACTCTACCCCCCCCGCCCGTCCGATGCAATCCCCACGTTGCCCCTGCCCGCGATTTCCCGCCCGCCCCCCACCCATCCCGGCAGGCCCGTCCGTCCCCTGCCCGCCCCTTCCACCGGTTGCCCATGCAACGCGCTGCCCCCCGTGCGGCCCCCCGCCCCTCCACCCCGCCCCTTGATCCCGTTGTCTCGCACCGCCCCGGTCCAAGGCACTCGCGATATCAAGGAATTTGCTTGCATTCCTCCCGCATTCCGTCCACCATCGGCCCCATGAAAACCGAACCCCTCTTCCCTCCCGGCTATCTCAAGGGCCTCCGCGAACTCTTTCTTCCCTGCCTCGACCGCGGCCATGTCCGGCGGGAGGACCAGCTCCTCCTGCCGCTCGGGCTGGTCGCCTGTACCGGTGCCATCGCGCTCCATCTCGCCTTCTACGGCGGGAAGCGCCTGCTGGCGCGCCTCCGCCGCCATGCCGCCCCGCCGGAGCCGGTGGTGCCGCCGGAGCCGCGGGAAGCCATCTCCCTCCGCGGCGCCCCGTCGGCGGAAGACGTCGAAGAGGCCTGGGAGGCCGATCCGCGGACCCTGTGCGGCCGCCTGCGCATCGGTTCGCGCCTGGCGGACTTGGAGCCGACGCTGGATTCGCGCTTCGTGTTCAGGAAGGCTCGCAACGGCTCCCGCCGCATCTGCGCGCGGCGGCCGGGCCTGAAGGGCTGGATGAAGAAGAACGCGCCGTCCGTGAAGTACTCCACGGCGATGCACTACAAGAAACTGGCGACGCGCCTCCGCCAGCTGATCGGCCTCGATGCGCGGATTCCGCTGGAGTGGCTGCTGCCGGACAACGAGGAGGCGCTTCCTTCCCTCCCCGCCGCCGACCGGAAGGCGGCCGCGGAGGCGAAGGCGAAGCTCTCCCGCCTGCTGGCGGAGAATCCGAAGGTGACGCGGCTGGTGCGGGCGGTGGAATCGAAGCTGGGCATCATGCGGATGGTGACGATCCGGCGGATCCAGCCGCCGAAGCCGGGGAGGGGGAGGCAGCGGAAAACGCAGGAAAACCCCAAGAATCCCTTGATATCGCAAGTGGTCGGGACGGGGGTGGAGGTGGGGGCGGGGAGGAGCGGGAGAGGGCGTTCTGGGAGGCGTTGCGGCGGGTGCTGGGGGAGCGGGAGCCGGATGCGGAGACGCGGAAACTGCAATCGGAGATCCTCGACTGGCTGAACGCGCCGCTGGAGGCGCGGCGGAACCGGCGGCGGTAGGGGCGGTCCGGCTTCGTCCCACGCAACGAAGGCGGCAATGGGGGAAAATGCACCGGCCGCCGCCGGATGGCGACTTGCAAGCGAAATCGGACACTGGGGAGTCATGCAGCGGCAAGGTAGGTTTCATGGGCGGTGCGGCCTTGGAGAAGTCGACGGAGGATGGAGTTGATGGCGTCTTCCAGGCCCGCGATGCGTAGCCAGGAGACCTTCGAGAAGTCGGTGCCCTTGGGGTACCAGCGGCGGACAAGGCGGTTGGCGTTCGATGAGCACGAGCAGGCCGCCGTTGCCGTGGAGGCCGGAGACAACGGTGTCCATTTCCCAATGTCCGAACTCGGAGCGGTCGTCGAGGTCGGGTCGCTCTTCGATGGAGAGATTGCCGGGCCTCTTGAGGCTGCGGTGGGGTTTGGCATGCTTCTTGTGGTGGGTGGAGGGCTTGTAGGGGAGTTGGGAGGGGGAGATGCCGATGTCGCCGTGGTGGATGTGGTAGGTTCTGGGCATGGAGGTTTCCTTTCCGGGGTTGTTGTAGATGAAGGCCCAGGATAGCACGAGGAGCCTCCATTTGGTTTTTGGGATGACGGGATCGGAGGATGTGTCCCGCGGCCGTCCCACCCCCCGGTCGGGGGGTGGGACAACCGCGGGACGCCTCCTCCACAGACGGGGGGCGGACTGTCCGGCTTCTTTGTGCACTTCGCGAACCGAGAACCGCCCCGAAAAAGGGATTGCACCCCGCCGCGCTTTGCGTTATACACCTCGCCCAACATCCAACCCGGGATTTCAACATGGACCGGCCGCGCCCGGGCGCGGCGCTTACAGAACAGAACAAGGAACCGAAATCATGGCAGTCAGAATCCGTCTCCGCCGCATGGGCGCCAACAAGAAGCCGTTCTTCCGCATCGTCGTCGCCGACGCCAAGAGCGCCAACGAAGGCTCTTTCCTCGAAGAACTCGGCTGGTACGAGCCCCGCAAGGACAAGGCCAACTACAAGTTCGACGCCGCCCGCGCCGAGCAGTGGATCGCCAAGGGCGCCCAGCCCAGCGAAACCGTCGCCTCGCTCCTGCGCAAGGAACGCCGCGCCGCCGCCGCCGCGCCCGCCGCCGCCGCGGAATAAGCGCACACCGCACGTCACGGGGCGGCGGCCGCACTCCGGCCGTCGTCCTCCTTTTCCGCATTCCCCTCCCTTTTCCCCCATCCCCCACCGGTACCCCCATGAAAGAACTCGTCGAATACATCTCCAAGACCCTCGTCGACCACCCCGAAGAACTGCGCATCACCGAAATCGAAGGCGAGCGCACCATCGTCTTCGAACTGCGTTGCAACGACGAAGACGTCGGCAAGATCATCGGCAAGAGCGGCAAGACCATCGGCGCCATCCGCACCCTGCTCAGCACCGTCGCCGCCCGGCAGAACCGCCGCGCCGTCCTCGAAGTCGTCGAATAACGGGCTCCCGCCGCCCGCCCCGCGCATGGCAGCCCCCCTGCGCATCGATATCCTCACCATCTTTCCCGGGATGCTCGACAGCGTCCTCGGCGAGAGCATTCTCAAGCGCGCCCAGGCCGCCGGACTCGTCACCATCCGCTGCCCGAACCTCCGCGATTGGGCCACCGGCCCGCACCGCACCACCGACGACCGCCCCTACGGCGGTGGCCCCGGCATGGTCATGAAGCCCGAGCCCGTCTTCAAGGCCATCGACGACCTCCGCACGCCCGGCTGCAAGGTCATCCTCATGACTCCCCAGGGCCAGCCCTACCGCCAGGAAACCGCCCTCGCCCTCTCGCACGAATCCCACCTCATCTTCATCTGCGGCCATTACGAAGGCTTCGACGAACGCATCCGCATCGGCCTCGCCGACCTCGAACTGTCCATCGGCGACTACGTCCTGACCAACGGCGTCCTGTCCGCCGCCGTCGTCGTCGATTCCGTCGTCCGCCTCCTCCCCGGAGCCCTCGGCGGCGAAGGCGCGGCCGACGACGAATCCTTCACCACGGGCCGTCTCGAATACCCGCAGTACACCCGCCCCCCCGTCTTCCGCGGCATGGCCATCCCGGACATCCTCACCTCCGGCAACCACGCCGCCATCGCCAAGTGGCGCCTCGAGCAATCCCTCGAACGCACCCGCGCCCGCCGCCCCGACCTCCTCCCCTGATTTCCCGCCACGCATAGAGCGGATTGCGTTTTTCTGTGGCTTCGCAGACGTTGCCCAACCACAAGGTCGCGCGGAAGCGCGACCCTCCCGTTGCGCTCTCCACGGGGAGGGACGCGCTTCTGCGCGTCCGCGGTGAAAATGGCTGTGAGACAACGCTTTGAAGCCACACTGTTTTGATGCCGCTCGAGCCCCTCCCCGTTTTGTTTTCCCTCGCGGAGCCGCGGAGTCCTCCCCTCCAGGCCTGTCCCGGACGGCTCGTTTGTCCCAGGTGTCCCGGCCGCTCTTCCGTCTCTCCGGTCCGCTTTCCATGGACTTTCGAACGGCAAAAACACGCGTGATTCCGAATGGTTTTCTGCAATCTCACGCGCACCACCCGACAGGGCGACGGCGTGCATTCGGGAGTGGCGCGACCGTCCGTTACTGCCGCCCGATCAGGTTCTCGATTTCGGAGAAGAACTGGGCGGCGTCGCGGAAGCGGCGGTAGATGGATGCGTAGCGGAGGTAGGCGACTTCGTCGAGCGTTTCGAGACGCTTGAGGACCTTCTGGCCGATTACCGTGCTCGGGACGAGGTCCTCGGTCCCGCGCTCTTCCTCGACCTCGCGGCGGATGTCCTCGGCGATGGCCTCCACCTGCTGCGGCGGGACCGGACGCTTGGCCACGGCGTAGGCGATGGAGCGCTTGAGTTTGTCCGGATCGAAATCCTCGCGCCGCTGGTCGCGCTTGAGCACCTGCAAGGCGGGCACGGCGACGCTCTCGTACGTGGTGAAGCGGTGCCCGCACTTGAGGCAGATGCGCCGCCGCCGGATGGCGTCGCCCCCGCGCACGGTGCGCGAGTCGATCACCTTGTCCCGCTCCCCCGCGCACTTCGGGCAACGCACGGCCGCGCCCCCCTACTTCCGCCGCGCGTCCAGCACCAGCGTCGGCGGCGCGTGGCCGCTGTCTTCGCGGGCGGTGAAGCGCCAGCCGCCGCGCTGGTCGGTGGCCGTGTCGGCCGTGACGACCAGCGTCAGGTCGTCGGACGGATACGCGCGGATGAACTTGGCGAACTTGTCGCGCTCGAGCGGAATCTCGACCTTGGTCCCCGGCTCGGGATTGGCCGGGATGCGGCCGAAGACGGCCAGCAGCGTCGCCTGGTCGGGGTCGAGGCGGCACGCGTCGTCGGCGATGTTGCCCGGGGCGGCGCTCCAGCGGACGTCGTCGTCCCACGCACGCGGCTCGTTGAGGGCCCAGACGTGGATCTTGTAAGCGTTCTCGCGCGACTTGGCCTGGCCCTTGCGGCCGGCGGTCAGCCGGATGGCGGCGTCGCCCAGGCGCGCCTTGTCGATGCCTTCGAGGGAGAAGCGGAGGTAGATTTTGCTGGCCTTCTCCAGTTCGCCGGTGCCGGCGCGGAGCGTCAGGACGCTGCGGTCGCGGAATTCGCTGACTTCGTCGCTGCCCAGGATGTCGGTGTCGCCCACCGCCGCCAGCTCCCAGTGGGTCTGGACAGGCGCGGCGGACGCCGCGGCGTCGCCGCCGCCGGACGCGGCGGGGGAAGTGCCGTCGCCGGTGTTGCCGGGATTGACGCGCACGTACGTCATCTTGCCGTGGATGTAGCGCTGGACGAGCCGCCCCTCGGCGAGATCGCGCTCGAACTGTTCTTTCTTTTCGCGTTCGGCGCGCTTCTCGGCGGCGGCGTTCATGCCGATCCACGTGCCCGCCCCGATGGCCGCGATGGCCACCAGCGCAATCAGGACGGGAACCAGCACGGACGGCTTCTTTTTCTTCGGCGCCTTGCTTTCCTTGAGGTCGGCCAGCGCGCCTTCGACGTCCTTGGCCAGCGACGCGAAGGTCGGATACCGCGCGAACGGGTCCATCTCCAGCATGCGCAGAAGGATCTGCGACGTGCGCGCGCTGAGCGTCGGCTTGAACTCGCGCGGGTCGGGCGCGGGTTCCTTGAAGCGCAGCAGGACGGTGTCGGTGACGGTTTCGCCGTTGAAGGGCGGCTCGCCGGTCAGGATGTGGTAGAGGGTGCCGCCGAGCGAGTAGATGTCGCTGCCGGCGTTCGGCGCCTGGCCGCGCACGACTTCGGGCGCGACGTAGTAGGGCGTGCCCCAGATTTCGCCCGGCTTGGGTTTCTGGCCGTTGAGGCGCGCGAGGCCGAAGTCGGCGACCTTCGCGTTGCCCGCGCGGTCGAAGAGGATGTTGGCCGGCTTGATGTCGCCGTGCGTCATGCCCGCCGCGTTCGCCGCCTGGAGGCCGCCGATGACCTGCAGGGCCATCTTGAGGACGAACTCCTCGTCGAGCACCTTCTGCTTGGAATGGATGCGGTCCAGCCGGTCGCCGTCCACCAGCTCCATCACGATGTAGGGCTGGCCGTTCTCTTCGCCATAGCTGTAGATCTGGACGATGTTCGGGTGGTTGATCGCCGCCAGCGCGCGCGCTTCCTGCAAGAACTGGTCCACGAACGACCGGTCCTGCCCGATGCTCTGCTGCATCACCTTGAGCGCCACCGTGCGGCCGAGCGTCTCGTCGTACGCCTTGTAGACCGCCCCCATGCCGCCCTTGCCCAGCTGGTCGATCAGCAGGAAATTCGCGAACCGCGCCGGCACCTGGAACTCCGTCCCGCAGGCGGGGCAGCGTACCGGCGTGAACGGGTCGCGGTCCGAGACATCCAGCTGCTGGCTGCAGTTGGGGCAGGCGACGGCGTCGAACCGTTCGAGAAGGATGTCGGTGGCCAGGGGGCTCATGGGGGCTCTTCCGTCCGTTGCCTCAGATGCGGCCCGCTTCGCGCAGGAGCAGCAGCATCAGCGCCTTGTGCACGTGCATGCGGTTCTCGGCCTCGTCGAAGACCACCGACTGCGGCCCGTCGATCACCCCCGCCGTCTGCTCCATCCCGCGGATCGCCGGCAGGCAGTTCAGGAACACCGCCGACGGCTTCGCCAGCCCCAGCAGCTCCTCCGTCACGCGGTACGGCGAGAACTTCGCCACGCGCGCCTCCTTCTGCTCCGGCGGAATGTGGTAGCTCATCCAGGAATCCGTGTAGAGCACGTCCGCGCCGCGCGCCGCTTCCGCCGCGTCGTGGACCACCTCCAGGGGCACGCCGGCCGCCGCCGCAAATTTTTGCGCCGACGCCAGCACCGCCGGGTCCGGCTCGTACTCCGCCCCTTCCGGGCACGCCACGACCAGGTGCATCCCCATCTTGGGGCACGCGAACATCAGCGAATGCGTTACGTTGTTGAAGGCGTCGCCGAAGTAGGCGATCTTCAGCCCCTCCAGCCGCCCCAGATGCTCCTCCACCGTCTGCAAATCCGCGATGATCTGCCCCGGATGCGAATAGTTCGTCAGCGCGTTGATGAGCGGCACCGTCGCGTACTTCGCCATTTCCAGCAGGTCCTCGTGCTTGAAGAGGCGGGCCATGATGATGTCCACGTAGCGGCACATCGTCTGCATCGTGTCGCCGATCGACTCCTTGCCCGCGCCCAGCGGCGACCGGGAGGTGTCGTAGTAGATCGCGTGCCCGCCCAGCTGCGTCATGCCCGTCTCGAAGGAGAGGCGCGTGCGGAGCGACGGCTTCTCGAAGATCATGCACAGCGTCTTGCCGCGCAGGCTGTCGGCGTACTTCGCCGGATGGGCCTTCACCTCGCGCGCCATCGCGATGGCCTCCGCGATCTGTTCCCGCGACCAGTCTTCCAGCGTCAGCAAATGTCTCATGGCAGAATCCTTTCCGAAATCATCCCCCACGATACCCGATTCCCCCCGTTTGGTAAAGCCTTCCCCTCCCGACACGCGAGATTCCAGAAAAACCTTGCATTCCCCTTTCGAATCCCCCATTCTCCTCCCCATGAACACCCACCTCTCCAACGTCCTCGACAACACCGGCCGCGCCCTCGGCGTCATCGGCGGCGCGGTCCGCAACATCAACGCCGCCGGCGGCCGCAACGCCCCGCTGGTCGTCCTTGCCCTCACCCCGGCCGTCCTCGCCGCCTTCGCCGTCACCGAGATCGGCGCCTGGGCCATCGGCGAACTCCGTCGCCAGGCCCGCCTCCGCGAGAAACGGCCCGAGTCGCCCTCCCTCCGCGGCACGCCCACCCCCGCCGACCTCGAAGACCTCTGGACCGCCGACCCGCGCACTCTCGAAACGCGTCTGCGCCTAGGCTCCCGCCTGGCCGACCTCGATCCCACGCTCGACCGCACCATCGCCCGCCGCACCCTCCGCAACGGCAAGACCGTCATCCGGTCCAATCCCGGCGGCATCAAGCAGTGGCTGTCGGACCGACGGGTCGCCGTCCCCTATTCCACGGTCATGCGCTACAAGAAAACCGCCCAGCGCCTCCGCCTCCTCCTCTCCCTCGACGACCGCATCCCCCTCGAATGGGTGATGGATGGCCTTCCCGGCGACCGCGCCCTTCCCGCCGGTCTCGATGCAGCCTTCGGCACCGCCCGCCGCCATCTTGCCGCTCTCCTCCGCGAGAACCGGTCTCTGGCCGCTCTCGTCCGTACGGTCGAAGGCAAGCTGGGCATCATGCGCCTGGTCGCCGTCAGGAAGGCCCCGGCGAGGCGGCGGAGAGGATTTGGGAAAGCAAGGAAATCAAAAGGATTTTCTGGAATCTCGCAAGGACGTTCCGCCAACGCCACGCCGGAGAGGACCGAAGCGACGAAAGAGGCGATCCGGCGGGTTCTCGAAGCGGAAAACCTGGCGGGGGCCGCGCTCCATCTGCAGAACCGGCTCCGGCATTGGGTATCCACGCTCGCCCCGCCGCGGGGGTAGGGCACGAAAAAACCGCCGGCGGGGACCGGCGGGCGGGAATGGCAAACTGGTGGAGGCGGGGAGAGTCGAACTCCCGTCCGCACGAGCGTTGCCACGGCATCTACGCGCGTATTCCGCGATCAAGTCTCGCCATGCCGTCTGTCCGCGGACGGGCGAACGGCACCGCCAGCATCCTGTTGGTTCTCGCTCCCTTCCCCGGATGCCCGGGAAGGGTCGCCAGCCTGCTCATGACGCCCGTCACCTCCCGCAGGCGGAGGAGGGACGGACGTCGCGGCACTAATTACGCCGCGAGGGCCAATTCGTCGTTGGCTTTTGTGTTTTTTCCCGGTTGATTAACGAGGCCAACCGGGGTCCTCGGCGCGCAACCGTGACTTCGACAGGCACGTCGAAACCGGGTCGCCCCCGCAAAACATCCTCCACCATACCACATTCCCGTCCCCGCGCAAGCCCCCGACACGCCCGAATCAGTAGACGCGGCGCGTTTCGCCGGGGAAGAGGCGTCCGAAGAGGAGGTCCTTCACGTCTTCCACGCCCTCGCCGAGCGCCGCGGATATCGCCAGTACCGGCTCCTTGATCTTGCGTTTGAAGGCGGCGAGGTTCTTTTTCGAGGCGGGGTCGTCCATCTTGTTCGCGACGATGGCGTACGGCCGCTCCGCCAGCTCCGGATTGTACAGCCGCAACTCCTCGCGCAGGCTCAGGTAGTCGTCCGCGGGCTTGCGTCCGTCGGTGCCCGCCATGTCCAGCACGAAGAGCAGGAAGTGGGTGCGCTCGATATGGCGCAGGAAGTCATGTCCCAGCCCCACCCCCTCGTGCGCGCCCTTGAGCAGCCCCGGAATGTCCGCGACCCGCGTCCGGTGGAAGTCGTCGAAAATCACCGTCCCCACCTGCGGATGCAGCGTCGTGAACGGATACGCCGCCACCTTCGGCCGCGCCGCGCTCAGTTGCGAAAGCAGCGTGGACTTGCCCGCATTGGGATATCCCACCAGCCCGACCTCCGCCACCGTCTTCATCGTGAGCCGCAGCGTCTTGATCTCGCCCGGCGTTCCCTCCGTGTACTCCGTCGGCGCCTGGTGCGTGCTGCTGATGAAGTGCAGGTTCCCCTTTCCCCCGCGCCCGCCCTGCGCGACCTTGAGCCGGTCGCCGTCCGCGAGCACCTCGCCGACGAACTCGCCGGTATCCAGGTCCACGACCTCGGTCCCGAGCGGCACCGGCACGACCTTGTCGGCCCCGCCCTTGCCGTATTGCTGGCGGTTCCGCCCCTTTTCCCCGTGCTGCGCGCGCACGATGGGGGCGAAATGCAGGTCGAGCAGCGACGACACGTCCTTGCTCGCCTGCAGCCACACGCTGCCGCCGTTGCCGCCGTCGCCGCCGTCCGGCCCCCCGTGGGGCAGGAACTTGGCCCGCAGGAACGTCGCCGCCCCGTCGCCTCCGTTGCCGGCGAACGCCTGGATGCGCACCATGTCCACGAACGTGATCGGTTTCACCGCCGCACTCCTTCCGCACTGCGCCGCGCACCGGCGGCGCGGCGGCTCAGGCCACGCCCTCCGTGGCCGCCATCGCCGCGTCCGCGTTGCACTCCACGGGAATCGGCTCGCCGGCCGCCTTGCGCGCCGACGCGATGTCCTTGAGCCCGTTGCCGGTGCACATCAAGACCACTTCCTCGTCCGCGCCGACGATTCCCGCCGCCGCCGCGCGCTTGAGCCCGCCCCACGCGCACGCCGCCGCCGGCTCCGCGAAGACCCCGCTGTGCCGCGCGATTTCCGGGATCGCGGCCAGGATCTCCGCATCCGGAACCTGCACCGCCCTCCCGCCCGACTCCCATACCGCGCGCACCGCGGCCAGCCCGTCGCGCGGGATGTCCACCGATATCGAGTCCGCGACCGTCGTCGCCTGCACCGGCGCCACCTCCACCGACTTCCAGTCCGGCGTGCCGCCCGCGGCCCGCACCTTGTCGAACGCCAGCGCGATCGCGTTGCTGGCCTCCGACTGCGCGCAAAGCAGCTTCGGCAGCTTGTCCGTGATGCCCGCGTCCTTCAAATCCCGGAATCCCTTCCACACGCCCGAAATGATGTTCCCGTCGCCCACCGGCACCGCGACCCAGTCCGGCACGTGCCCCAGCTCGTCGACGATCTCGAACGCCACCGTCTTCTTCCCCTCCCGCGTGAACGGATTGTACCCGGTGTTCCGGTTGAACCACCCCCGCTTCGCGCAAACGTCCATGCACAGGTCGAACGCATCGTCGTACGTCCCCTTCACCGCGAGCACGCGCGCGCCGAACGTCAGCAACTGCGCGATTTTCGCCGCCGGCGCCGCCTCGGGCACGAAGATCACGCACGGCATCCCCACGCTCGCCGCGAGGCACGCCATCGAGCTGCCCGCGTTGCCCGTGCTCGCCCCGCAGACCACCGACGCCCCGATCTCGCGCGCCCGCGCCAGCGCCACCGCGCCCGCCCGGTCCTTGAACGACGCGCTGGGATTCTGCCCGTCGTCCTTGATCCGCAGGTTCTTCAGCCCCGCCAGTTCCCCGAGCCGCGGCGCGTCGACCAGCGGCGTGAGCCCGACCCGCAGCGGCGGCACCAGGTCCAGCCTCGAGACCGGCATCAGCGCCGCGTACCGGAACACGTTCCGCCGCGCGACCTCCTTCCACCAGTCCGGCACGGGCCGCACGCGCGGCCACTCGTACACCACCTCGAGGTTCCCCCCGCACGCCGGGCACACGTAGCCGGAGAAATCAGCCTTCTGTTCCGCTCCGCAGCGGAAACACCGGAATCCATTGAAATGCGTCTTGTAGTTCATGCCGCCAGTATGGCCACCCCGCCCCCGGCAGGCAAACAAATTATCGCGCCCGCCGCCTCCCCCGTCCGGCACGATCCCCCGCCCCGCCATCCGACCGCAAGTTTTCCAACGATTGGAAAAAAAAAGGTTCCAATGGTTGGAAAACCCGCGCCGATTTTTCCAATGATTGGAAAACTTTTTTCCAATGCTTGGAAAATTCCGCCCATTTTTTCCAACGATTGGAAAAATTTTTCGGCGTTTTTCCAATGATTGGAAAAAATTTTCGCCCCCGCCGCGCCCCGGCACTCCCATCCTCCTCGATCCCACAAGCCCCCGGCCTCCCGTCCGTCCCATTTTCCGCGGCGCGGGTGACGGGTCGGCTCCTTTCCCTTCTTTACTCGTACGATTCAAATACCCACCGGACGTGCCCGTCCGGCCCGTATACGACGTCGATGGGCCACTCCCGCGAACCGAATACCCGGTACTGGATGCACCGCTCTCCGGTCTGCAGCTCGTAGTGGCATCCCCAAAGCGAGTCCTTCATTTCGATGGGACGCGCCCGGCAAAACCACAAGCACCGGTCGGCCGTCTGCCGCGACGGCTTCGCATGCTCCAACCACTCCGACGACCAAATGGCCGCTCCGTACGGCAAGGCAGCGGAAACTCCCAGCGTGGCCCCCCACAACAGGATCGACAACGCCAGCACGGCCAGTCCCCGCAAGAACCATTTGAGCGCAGACCTCATGGCAACGCCTCCGCCGCCTTCTCCGCCTTTTCCGTTTTCCAGCCGAGCCACTCCGGATGCTGCGTCGGCAGCAGATCGGATGTCAGGAGCAATCCCCAACCCAGCGCTCCTGCAAGCAAATACAACCCCAATGCCCACAGGAGGGTCCGTGCCGTCCGCGGATGCTTCTTCCGTGCCATCCAAACCCACACGCACAACGCGCCCAATACCACCACCGCCAACCTCGGCCCCCCAACCGGCAGCCAAGGCTCCATGAAGTCAATCGACGCCATCCCGCACACCAGCAACCAAACGGCCACAAGGGCAAGCAGTGCGCCGGTGATGTCGGAGATGGTCCGCGATTTATCGCGTGTTGGAGAAGGCTGGTTCATGGGCAGTCTTTGGTTTAGCGGGTTGCAAGTTCCCGTCTAGCAGAAGGCACAGTGTAAGGCAACGGGAAACGCTCAGCGCGCCTTCGGCGCGAGTGAAAAGTGAACAGCGAAAAGTTTGCGGCGCGCCCGATGCGCGGGCGGAAATGTGGATGGGATGGTCCAAGGATTGGGAAACAATCCCACGCGTTTTCCGGTGATTGGAAAACGGATGGAAGCTAAAGGTCTCTATTGGGTCTCTACCCTTGGTTCCGCCATTTCAATTGCAAGGATATCCGACCCGGAAACAGGGAAAGAATATCGGTATGAACCAAAGATTCTCGGTTGGTGTATGCTTGTCCTCTCGAAATGCGGGACCGTGGGAAGCACTTGCCGGCTCTTTTCGGGATTTTTACGGGCCAGCACCAAGGCGGCAAAGAAACGGGTGTTGTTCCACGCGATGTCGTCTTCCCGGGATGGCATGCGGACAGTGCGGAGCAAACGGCTTTCCCTCCCGTTTTCCACCAGCCATTGCATGGCATCCGGTATCTCGGAAAAGCTTTCACTTCCCAGCACGACATACGCGTAATCCTCCGCCATGCGCAGGGGGAAAAGCAGCAGGCAGAAAGCGGCGATGGCCCAAACCGCCACGATGGCGAGGCGCTTGAGGCCGGGATGTTGCGTACAACGCTTCGCGAGCACCCTTCCCAGCCGTGCGCAGAGGTAGAGTTCCAGCAAGAGAAGAAGGATGCGAAAAAGAGTTGTCCAGCTGAACAGCGTGTACAACAGGTGCTCGAGGTCATATTGCAACATGTCATCACTCCTTGGTGTTATGGGGGAGTCTGCCAGCCTTTGGGTCAACGGGTTGCAAGGGTCCGTCTAGCAGAAGGCGCGGCGCGGGGCAACGGAAAAGTTTCATTTTGCACAATCCGGCTTTGTGTCCTTTGTGTCCGGTTCTTTGGTCTCTTTGTGGTTTCCTCCTGCTGAAGCGCCAGCGGCATTTTCCTTTTCGGGCGGGGAAGCCGCGGCCGCGACGGAGCGCGGCCCGCCCGGCAAACGGGGCGGGAAGGGCGGGTGCTTTTCATGGGGGGAGGAGTGGGTGGTTTTGGGTGAAAACATCACTGTTTTCCGTAATTGCAAAAGTGTCCGGGAGTGGGGTGCAGTGGGGGCCTGGCCGCGGGCGGCGGTTTGGCCTTGCGGGGGGGCGGGAGGGAAGGATAGAGTGCGGGGCATGAAGAAAACGTTTTTTGCAATTGGGTTGGCGGCGGTGGCCGTCTGGTGTGTGGCGGGCGCGAACGCCGAAGAGCGGCGGATGCAGGTGAAGTCGCCGGGCGTGAAGGTCCGTTCGCGTCCCGAAGCGGCCGCGCCGGAGCTGGGCGGGGTGCCGGCGGGCGACATCGTGTTCGTCTCGCGCACGGAGGGCGGGTGGGCCGCCATCTCGCCGCCGTCGAGCGTGGGCGTCTGGATCAACACGGTGTTCGTCGAGGACGCGCGCGTCGTCGCCAAGAGCATCCAGGTGCGATCGGGGCCGGGTACCGAATACGACATCGTGGGCACGCTCCAGCGCGGCGCACCGGTCCTGCCGCTGGAGGAATCGGGGGACTGGTGCAAGATTTCGCCGCCGTCGTCGATGACGGTATGGGTCCAGGCCGACCGCCTCCAGGAGGTCGCGGCCAAGACGGAACCCATCCGCGAGGTGGCCCCGCCGCCCCCGCCGCCGCCCGCGGTCGAGCCGGAACCCACGCCCGCGGCGCAGCCCGAACCCGTCATCGAAACGCCGGCTCCCGCACCGGAACCCGTCCCCGCGCCCGTTCCGGCGCCGGCGCCGGCGCCGAAGCCGCCGGTCAAGGTGGCCCCCTCGACGCCGCAGCCGGAGACGCCGGCCCCCGCGCCCGCGCCGCAGCCGAAGCCGGCCGCGCAGCCGAAGCCCGCCAAACCCCTGGCGGTACAGCCGAAGCCGTTGCCGGTGCAGCCGCAGCCCCGGCCCGTGGTCCATCCGCAACCGGTCGTGCCCCCGCAGCCCCAGCCGCAACCGATGCGTCCGCTGGTGGCGCCGTCGCAACCGCAGGTGCAGCCCCAGCCGTCGGCCTATCCTCAACCCCAGCCGGTGGCGCCGGGGCAGCCGTCGGTGGCGTTCCCGGCGGGTCCCGCGCCGTTGCCGCTCCAGGAGAACGACGCGATGACGGAGGAATGGGTGGACCCGGCGCTGGTGATGGACCTGCATCTGCGCTCCGACGCGCCCTACCAGGGGCATCCCCGCCACGTCACGGGCCAGCTCCGCAACGCGCCGCTGGCGCAGGCGACCCCCTCCCGCTACCGCCTCCTCGTCCGCAAGAACGGCGAAATCCTCACGCTCTGCTACATCCACGGCGACGCCGCCACCCTCCGCCCCTACACGGGCAAGAACGTGACCATCCGCGGCAAGGAGTACTGGGTGGACGAGGACGCCTACACGCCCGTCGTCGTGGTCGGCCAGATCGCCCCCGCCGCAAGCGGGAATTGAAAAACAACCCGAAACAACTTCCAAGACAACCCGGGACAATCCTCTCCCTTTTCACTCGCATGAATTGTTTCGGGTTGTCTTTCGGGTTGTCCGGGTTGTTTTCCGTTTTTCCGAAAGGCCTCCTCCATGAGTGAAAGCCAGACCGGCCTCCTCGGCGGCACGTTCAACCCCGTCCACCTCGGCCACCTCGCGCTCGCGCGGGAGGCGCGGAAGGCGTTCGGGCTGGACGAGGTATGGCTGATCCCGTGCGCGGTGCCGCCGCACAAAACCACCACCGACCTCGCCCCCGACGTCGACCGGCTGGCCATGCTGCGCTTGGCCACGGCAGGCGACCCGGCGCTGCGGGTTTCGGACATCGAGATGCACCTCCCGCCGCCCTCCTGGACCCTACGCACCCTCGACGCCCTGCGCGCGGCGCACCCCGGACGGCGCTTCGCGTTCATCATCGGCGGCGACACGCTGACGCAGTTGCACACCTGGCACGAGCCGTTGCAGGTGCTGGAACGGGCCCGCTTCGTCACGCTCGCCCGCGCCGGATATCCCAAGCCGGGGTGGGGCGAGCACTCCGTGCGAGACGCAAAGGGAAAAGACGGCTCGCTCGGAGAGCTCGCCCCACCATGCGGTGGGAAGCCGCCGCCGGACGCCATCCGCCTCCCGCCGCCCTGGCCCGGGCGCCTGCTCGCCGACTACCGCGAGGCCGCGCTCCCCGACGTCTCCTCCAGCGGCGTCCGGGAGCGCATCCGCCGCGGCGAACCCATCGACGGCCTTGTCCCGGACGCCGTCATCCGCTATATTGGAGAGAAAGGGTTGTACCGATGAAGACCACGACAAAATCCGCCACCGCAAAGAAGCCTGCCACCGCAAAGAAGCCTGCCGCCGCGAAAAAGGCCCCGGCCAAGAAAGCCGCTCCGGCGAAAAAGCCGGCCGCCAAAAAGCCGGCCTCCAAGAAGGCCCCCGCCGCGAAGAAACTGGCCGCCGCGAAGAAGGCTTCCCCGCGCAAGCCCAAGGCGCCGCCCGTCGACCCCGCCCTCGCCCTGGTCCGCCGCGTCCGCGACATCCTCGACTCCAAGAAAGCCGAAGACATCCGCATCCTCGACGTGCGCGGCCTTTCCGGCGTGACCGACCACATGGTCCTCTGCTCCGGCATCAGCGCCCCGCACCTGCGCGCCCTTTCCGAGGCGGTCGCGAAGGAGCTCCGCACCGCGACCCCGCCCGTCGCCCCCCACCGCACCGCGGGCACGACCGACAGCGGCTGGGTCGTGATGGACTACCACCAATTCGTCGTCCACATCTTCTCCCCCGAAATGCGCGCCTACTACGCGCTCGAAAACCTCTGGAAGGACGCCCCCGAAGCATGAAAGTCGGAATCATCGGCGCCGGCATGGCCGGCCTGGCGGCCGCGCATTTCCTCCACAAGCGCGGCGTGGACGTGGAAGTCATCGAAGCGGGCGCCTTCGCCGGCGGCTCCGCGCACAGCTTCGTGTGGAACGGCCACACGTGCGACTGGGCGGCGCACCGCCTCTTCACGCGCGACGAGCACATCCTGCAGCTCATCCAGTCGCTGACCCCGCTGCGCACGCTCGACCGCGTGTCCGCCGTCCGACTCGCCGGCAAGTGGCTGAAGGACCCGGTGGACGCCGTGCAGCTGTGCGGCCGCTTCTTTCCGCACAACACCTTCACCGTCCCGTGGACCTACCTCACCCGCCCGCGCCACCTCCCCGAGACCTCCTTCCGCAGCTACTGCCTCGCGAAGTACGGCTCCCGCCTCGAGCAATTCCTCTTCTCCCCCTACACCGAAAAAATGTTCGGCATCGACGCCGACCGCATCTCCGTCGAATGGGCGCGCAAGAAGACCCGCCTTTCCGGCCCGCTCGACGTCATCCGGCAGGGCTCCAAGACCAAGTTCAACTACTTCTACTACCCCCAGAAGGGCGCATTCGGCGCCATCGGCGACGCTCTCCTCGCGCCCGTCAAGGACTTCGTCAAATACAACGCCCGCGCGACCTCCATCGACCTCGACCCGACCGGCACCCGCGTCCTGCGCGTCCGCTACGAGCGCGACGGCCAGCCCGGCGTCCTCGAAGCCGACACCTACGTCTCGACCCTGCCCCTGACCACCCTCTGCTCGATGACCGGCTTCGAGTCGCCCCTCACCTACCGCTCCGTCGCCGCCGTCTACGTCCACCTCAACAAGCCGCGCGCCACGCCGAACCACTGGATCTACTGCATGGACGGCAAATCCATGCCCGTCAACCGCGTCTGCGAAGTCAAGAACATGTGGCCCGGCTGCGGCCCCGAAGACACCACCGTCCTCTGCGCCGAAGTCACCGAATGCCACACCGCCGGCTTCGAGGAAGCGGCCGTCCGCGGAATGGCCGACGCCGGCATCTACCGCATGGAAGACGTCCTCGACACCACCGTCGTCCGCCGCGACTTTTCCTATCCCGTCTACTGCTGCGACTACGAAAAGGACGTCGACGCCGCCCTCGCCCACCTCTCCAGGTTCGCCAACCTCCGCTCCGTCGGCCGCGCGGCCCAGTTCGAGCACATGGAGATCGACAACTGCCTCGAGTCCGCCCTCCACTGCGTCCGCGAACTCACCGCCGCGCAACCCGCCGCCGAAGCCGGCGCCGCCCCCGCCGCGGGCGCCGCCGCCCCGTCCCGCTCCTCCCTGGCCGTCGAACCGCGCGTCGCGTGCATCATCGCCGACACCGGCACCGGCGACGCCCTGCTCCGCAGCCTCGACACCTTCCGCGCCGCCGCCTACTCCCGCCTGCGCCTCATCGCCGTCACCCCCGACGCCACGCGCGCGGCGAGCCTGCGCGCCGCCTATCCCGGCCTCGAAGTCCTCCACGACGCCTCCGGCCGGCACCTTCCCTCCATGTACAACAAAGGCATCGTCGCGGCGCTGCGCGACGGCGACCCCGCCGACTACCTCTTCCTGGCGCAATCCTGCGTCACGACCGAACCCGACGCCCTGGCGCGGCTGGTGGCCGTCGCCCAACGCGACCCCGAAGCCGGCATCCTGGCCCCGCAGCTCCTGCTGGCCGAAGACCCCGCCCGGCTCTGGAGCATCGGCCTGCGCTTCCGGAGCTTCCCGCCGTCCTCCAAGAACATCGGCCGCGGCTGCCCGGCCGCCGACTATCCCAAGAGCCGCGAAATCGACTACGCCGTCTCCGCCGCCCTCCTCGTCTCCCGCGCGGCCATCGAGGCGGCGGGCCTCTTCGACCCCGGCTTCTCCTTCTACTACGAAGACATGGACCTCTCCCGCCGCGTCCGCGCCCATGACTACCGCATCCGCTACGTCCCCGAGGCCCGTCTGTACCACCACGACGACGCCCCCGCCGCCTCCCCTTCCGCCTTCCACGAAGCCTGGGGCGAAAGCTTCACCCGCTTCTACCGCCGCCACATGCCTGGGGCCCTCCTGCCCCTGCACTTCGCCTACCTCATCCTCCGCGAATCCCTGACCGGCAACCTCCCGCGCATCCCGGCCCTCGTCCGCGGCATGCGCCGCGGCCTCCAGAAATCCCTGGGCGAGCCCCCCTCCATCGACTCCGCCGACATCCTCGGATGACCCGACCCCGTCCAAGCGACTCCATCGGGAAAATCGATTCTTTCGATAAAATCGGTTCCTTCGCCTGTCCCGGCAGTCCCGTCCGTCCCGGTTGTCCCGTCCATTCCCCCGCCACCGTCCCCTCCCCATGAAACCCGCCCTCCGCAAACTCCGCCGCCTCGCCATCTGGCTCCTCTCCCTGCTCCTCCTCCTGGCCGCCGCCGAGTACGCGAGCGTCCTCTGGCTCGACCACCGCTCCACCCACTACGTCGTCCCCGGCGAAACCAACGGCTCCCCCGCATGGGTTGACAACCCGTTGTTCCCCTTGCGCTTCGCCCTCCCCCGCGCTGCCGGCCTCCCGCCGCCGATGGCCGCCGTCCGCGACTCCGAAGACCGCGCCTACCGCGTCGCCGTCCTCACCGACTCCACCCCCCTCGGCCCCGCCGAGCACTCCGCCGACTACGCCTACCCGCGCCAATTGGAATCCCTTCTCCGCGCCCGCCTTCCCGACATCCCCGTCGAAGTCCTCCACCTGACCCTCCCCGGCGCCAACTCCCACGTCCTGCGCGAGATCGCCCGCGACCTCCCCCTCCTCAAGCCCGACGCCGTCGTCGTCGTCTGCGGCAACGACGAACTCACCGGCCCCTGCGGCCCCTGCGCCCCGCCGGCCGTCGCCCCGGCCCCGTGGCCGCTGCATCCCGGCCCCTCGTTCGCGCGGCCCTTCGTCCTCTTCAGCCGCCTCCGCCTCGCGCAGGCCATCTCCGGACTCCTCGCGCGCGCCTTCCCCGACCGCGCCGACCGCGCCGTCTGGCAGACCCGCGAACCCCAGCTCCTCGGCCCCTGGCTGCGCCCCGACGCCCCGGCGCTGGCCGACGCCCGCGACGCCTACTCCGACAACCTCGACGCCATCCTCTCCCTCGCCAGCGCCTCCTCCCCGACCGTCATCGCCTGCACCACCCCCGTCAACCTCCGCGACTGCCCGCCCTTCGCCACCGCCTGGTCCCGCGACGCCGACACCTCGCAGCTCGACCGCGAAGCCCTCTTCCGCGCCGCCGCCAACGAGACCCACTATCCCGACGAATCCGCCCGCCTCTACGAAACCATCCTCCACCGCTCCCCGACCCACGCCGAAGCCCTCTACCGCTCCGGCCACCTCGCCCTCCTCCGCGGGCACCCCGACGACGCCGCCCGCCGCCTCACCGCCGCCCGCGACGCCGACGCCTGCCGCGTCCGCTGCGACAGCGTGTTCAACCTCCTCCTCGCCGAAGCCGCCGACCGCGCCGGCGTCCCCCTTCTCGATGCCGCCTCCATCTTCGCGGACAACGCCCCCGACCATCTCCCCGGCCGCGACCTCTTCCTCGACGCCATCCACCCCACCTTCGAAGGCCACTACCTCCTCGCCACCTCCATCCTCGGGGCCCTCGACGCCGCCGGCGCCCTTCCCGCCCCCTCCGATCCCGACGCCCCCCCGCCCGCCCTTCCCACCTCCGACGCCCTGGCCGATGCTCTCCTCCACACCCCCTGGGGCCGCGCCGCCGACCTCGCCGCCACCCTCGCCGGGATGCGCGAACCGCCGTACCGCGACCGCCCCGGCCAGCCCCCCGTCACCGCCGCCGTCGCCGAAGACAAAGCCCGTGCCGACGCCCAAGTCGCCGCCCTCTCCTCCGTCGCCCCCGCCATCCACGCCCGCCGTCTCGCCGCCGCCCCCGGCGACCCCGCCCTCGCCGCCGCCGCCGCCCGCTACTTCCTCTCCGTCCGCGACTGTCCCTCCGCCGTCCCCGCCGCCGCCACCGCCGCCCGCGCCTGGCCCCACCGTCCCGACATCATTTCGCTCCCCATTCTCGCCGACCTCCTCGCCCGCGATCCCGATACCGAAGCCGACGCCGCCGTCCGCCGCGCCATCCCTGCCGAAGCCCTCCGTGCCGAAAGCGCCCGCATGGGCATCCTCTACGCCACCGACGTCGAACTCAAGCGCATGGCCAAGGAAGTCAAGGCCGACGCCAACGGCTACGAAGAAAACCTCAAGGACCGCCTCAACGACATCCTCCCCGACTGGGCCGTTTCGCTTTCCGACGAAGAAGCCGCCCGCCCCGACGCCCCCTGGCCCGCCGATACGCTCGCCCTGGTCCGCACCGCCGCCGCGGCGGCGGCCGCCGCCGCCGAACGCCATGCCGCCGCATCCAACGCCCTCGCCGCCGCCACCGCCGAGGCCGACGCCATCCAGGCCGAACTCGACGAAGCCAACCGCAAGACCGAATCCGCCACGGCCGACCTAAAGGCCGCCCAGGCCGACCTCGATAAAGCCCGCACCTCCACCACCGCCGATCCCCTCGCCGCCGCCCAGACCCTCGCCGACCGCATCCGCAGGACCGACCAGCTCCAGTCCGCCGAACTCGCCGCCCGCACCTCCGCCCAGATGATCGCCCAGCGTCTCGTCCGCGCCCAGGACGAACTCTCCGCGCGCCGCGCCGACCTCGACGCCGCGCAGGCCGACCTCGACGCCGCCGTCCACGACCGGTCCGCCGCCGTCCGCGACCTCCGCCGCGCCTACCTCAAGGCCCGCGAAGACTACCTCGAAAACCTCCCCGACACCGGCGATGACCGCGTCGACTGGCTCGACTTCCCGGAAATCTGGGGCGTTCCCTATCCCGAGACCCTCGCCCTTACCGCCCGCGCGTCCAAACGCGCCGCCGACCGCGCCGTCAAGGCCTCCGAAGAGGCCCACCGCGCCGTCACCGACCTCGACGATTTCATCACCAACCGCATGCGCGAATACCGCAAGACCGCCTCCAAGGCCCTCCTCGAAAACCACCTTCCCGCCCTTCTCTCCGCCACCGTCGCCCCCTCCGCTTCCTCCGCCACCCGGCCCGACCCCGCGCAACTGGCCGCGGCCCTGGGCATCGGGCAGCGCCTGGCCGCCCGTGGCCTCTATCCCCTGGCCATCCCCTGGTTCCGCTACATCCTCGGCATCGCCCCGGCCAATCCCGATGCCGCTTTCGCCCTCTCCCGCTCCCTCTCCGGCCTCTACTATGGCGAAGAGGCCCTGGCGGTCCTCCGCGAAGCCTCCGCCCGCCTGCCGTCCGATCCCGTCCTCCTCGACGAACTCGGATTCCATCTCCGCCTCGCCCGCGACGAAGACGCCGCCCGCGACGTCTACGACCGCTCCGACGCCCTCGCTCCCTTCCGCTATTCCCGCTACTTCGGACGCGCCTACGCCTTGCAGGCCATCCGCTCCTTCGCCGTGGCCTTCCGCACCCTCCGCCGCTACCTGGAATACTACCCCGACGATCCCGACGCCCTGGCCCTCCGCGACAAGATCGCCCGCTACCTCCCCGCCGACTTCGATCCCGACGCCAAAACCGCTCCCTCCGCCAAACCCTCCCTCCTCGACTCCCTCAAAGAATGACCGCCGCCCTTCCCTCCCTCTCCCCCCCGGACCCTGCCCCGGCCGGCCACCGGCGCCGTCCGTTCCGGGCGATGGCAGGCCTCCTGGTGGTTTTCGCGGCCTTCTTCGTGTTGTACTTCGCCGCGGGGTCCGCCTTGTCCCGGACCTCCGCCTTCGCCGAAGACGACATCCTGTTCGAACTCGACACCCCGCGCGTCATCGGCGACATGACCCGCCCCCAGGCCAACCACTACCGCACCAAGGTCCATCCGCTCTACGTCCTGCTGGTCAATCCCTGGGGCGCGCTGGCGGCGGAACGCTCCGGATCGGAAGTCGATGCGGCCGTCCTTCTCAACAGCCTCATGGGGGCCGCGGGCGTGGCCTTGGGATTCCTGTTCTTCTGGCTGCTCGCGGGGCGGCTGGCCGACGCCGTCCTCCTCGCGGCCCTCTTCGGCCTCTCCGCCAGCCAATGGATCCTCTCCGCCGTGCCCGAGACGCCGACCCTGGCCGTCTGCAGCCTGCTCGTCACGTACATCCTGTTCCTGCGCACCCTCCGGACCGGCCGCTCCCGGCTCCCCGCGTGGATTCCCGCGGGCGTGTTTTCGCTCGGCGTCACCACGACGAATTTCGCCCAGACCGCCATCTGTTTCGCGATCGCCGATTTCCTGGTGTCCCGCCCCCGCGGCTGGCGGCGTTCCGCCCTCCGCCTGGTGGCCTTCCTCTCCGGCGTCCTGGCGGTCGCCGCCGCCCTGGCCGTGCTCCAGCGGGCCCTCTATCCCTCCTCGAACCTGTTCTTCCTGCCGGACGCCTTCCGCGAAGACATGGACTTCGCCAGCCTGCAGGTCCTGCGTTCGCCCCTGCCGGTCGCCGTGCAGCTCTTCAAGAATTTCGCGTGGATCGATTTCATCGCCCCCGACCCCGTCCTGCACCCCTTGCCCCAGCACAAGCTGCCGGGGGTGACCTTCAGCACCGCTACGGACTTCGCCCTTCCCGGCATCCTCGCAACGGTGCTGTGGTTCGGCCTGTGGCTCGCGTCCGCCCCCGGCGCACTCCGGCGGCGAGGGACCGCCGGGAACGCCGAAGCGCCCCGGCCGGTCCTCCTTCCGCTGGCCGTCGGCCTCCTGCTGTGCGTGGCGTTCAACCTCCTGCTCCACAGCGTGTACGGCGTCGGGGAAAAGGGCCGGATCGAGTACTTCCTCTACACGGGCAACTTCACCTTCCCCGTCCTCGCCCTGTGGGCGCTTCCCGTCGTTCGATCCGGCAGGGCGGCGGTGCGCGCGCTGCTGCTGGCCCTGGTGGTCTGCACGGGCCTCGGCAACCGGCTGGTGCTCCAGGACATCACCGGCATGTTCGCGGGCCTGCGCGCCGGAACCAACTATGCGGAGGCCGTGGCATCGCCCCCCCCGCCGCCGGAGCCGTCTTGGACCCGCCGGCAGCTCGCCATTCCCCTGCCGCCGGTCCCGGAGCCCGGCGGGGACACGCCCCCGCCCTGCATCCTCCTGCGCCTGGAGGTCCCCGCGGCGGCGGCCGAAGTGCCCGTCCGCGTGTCCTTGGGCGACCATCCGCTGCGCGAGGACCGCATGCGCCCGGGCGCGTGGTTCCTGGCGGTCCCGTGGAACCTCCTGGAAACCGCGCGCCGGGAAGCCGCCGCCGGGGACGCCCCCCTGGAACTGCGCCTGGATGCCGATTCCCCCATCCCGGACGCGCTCCCGGCGGCGTGGCTGAACCCCGACGGCCCGCTGGAGATGTCGTTCGACCCCGCGCAGGGGCCGTCCTCCGAATCGTACCTCTCCTGGGCGGACCCGTACGGCCGCCGCTGGCGGGACGCCGCGTACGAGCATCTCCTCTTCCCCATGCCGGTCCGGAGCACCGAATTCGACGGCGATGGAACCATTGCCCTCCCGCCCGGTCTGGATGGCGGGGTAGGGGAGCCGGACCGGCTCTATCTCGTCAAGCTGACGATGACCGCCGTGTACGGGGACGAAGAAGGCCGCCTGGCGGTTTCGCTGTCCCTGCCGGAATTCCCGGACACCGCCCCGCAGACGGTCGTCCGGCCGCATTCGGACCGGCAGCAGGTCTTCCGCTTCGTCCTGGACCGCCTGCCCCGCGCGCCGGAACGCCTGGACCTGCACGTCGCGCACGAAATCGAATACCCCGGGAAACTCCGGAAGAACCCGCGCCACGCGAACGTCCGGCTGGACGCCCTGCAACTCTACCGCGTCCGCCGTTCCGACACCTGGTCGGTGGCGGTCGGGAACTCCGGCGACGCCCTCCTGCTGGGCGACGGGTTCTTCGGACGGGAAAGCCCGGGTTCCTCCCGGCACGCACGCTGGACGGGTGGGGAATTCGACCTCTTCCTCCCTCTGGAAGGCGGCCGCGATTGCCGTCTGTCGCTGGATTTCGACTCCATGCGCCCGGAGGGCGCCCCGCCGGTCCGCCTGCAACTCGAACTCAACGGGCACCCCCTGGAAACCACGCCGACGGCCACCGGCCTCGAAGCCCGCCTTCCGGCGGAATGGCTCGGCGGAACCGGCCGTCTGGTGGCCCGTACCCCCACCTGGAGCCCGGCGGACTACGGCGCCGGCGACACCCGCCGCCTGGGCATCTACTTGCGCGCCTTCCGCGTGGCTCCGCTTTGACCGGGCCCCCGCCGGCGCCGCCGCCGCCGTCCCCTGCCCCCGGCAGCCCCCCCAAGTCGCAAGTCACAAGTCGCCAAGTCCTCCTCTTCCTTCCCCCTCCCTGCACCGCCGCCAGCCGCACCCCCGCATCGGGGTCTTCCAGGCCTTTCCCCCCGAAAATGAGCATGGCGTTCATGCTGGATGCCATGCATGGAATCCGGCGGATTCTTTTGCGTTTTCCTTGATATCGCGAATGGTTGGAAATCCCGGCCGGAGGGCGGGCGGAAAACGGAAAACTCAGAGGGCGGGGGATGGGGTGGGGGATGGCGCGGGGGATGGGGTGGGGGAGGAAGCGGAGGTGCTGGCGGGAGCCGTCCCGCGCGGGGGCAGGGCGTGGGCGCAGTGGACCAATGTCTCGGTGGAGAGGGGCGCGCAGCCCGGGAGGCGGAGGGTGAAGAGGATCGACGGGGGCAGGGCCGGTGCGTCGGGATCGGTGGCGGCGGAGGGAAGGGGCCAGACGTCGGCGTCCTCCTCGCCGGGAATGCGGATGTCGAGGGTGAAGGGGGCGCGGAGGAGGATGGCGGTCGCGACGTCGTTGGTACGGGGCCCGGCGCAGGGGGCGGAGCGGCGGACCAGTTCGCGGAGGGCGGGGGCATCGGCGGCCGTGCCGGGGACGCGGCGGACTTCGTAGACGACGCGGTCGAGGCCGTAGAAGCCGGGCAGATACGGCGCGCGGGAGGGGACGGGGAGATGGAATTCGAGGCGGAGGTCGGGTTCGGCGGGGTCGTCGGTCCCGGGGCGGGTCAGGGCGAAAGGGGCGGGGGCGTCGCCGTCCCGGCCTCCGCCGTCGGGTGCGAATGCGCAGGATGCGTCGCGGGCCATGCGGAGGAGGGCGCTGCGGGCGGCGTCGGGACCGGCGAGGTGGCGGGTCTGGACGCGGTCGCCCCGCACGAGGCCGTGCACGACGGCGGCGAGAATGGCGGCGACCATGGCGGAGAGGGCCACGGCCAGAAGCAGTTCGACGAGGGTGAACGCGTCGCGCCGCACGGCACGCGGGACGCGGCGGATCAGGCCGGGCCGGCGCCGGCGAGCATGACGCCGAAGACGCCCAGCGCGAGAAGGGTCAGGATGCCGACGACGATGAGCAGGAAGTACCAGATCCCCTTGCGTTCGCGCGGCGGCGCGCCGAAGGGGGAGATGGTGTTGAAGTCCTGCGGCGCCGCCATCGCGTCGGTGGCGATTTCGGCGTCGGCGTCGGTGTAGCGCGCGACGGGGGCGGAGGCGAGTTCGGGGGCGTCGACGATGAATTCGATGTCGCCCAGCTGGAGGACGTCCTTGTGGTGGAGCTCGGCGGGCTCGCCCTTGACGGAGCGGCCGTTGAGGCGCGTGCCGTTGGTGGAGTCGAGGTCCTGGAGCGTGCAGGACGTGCCGGCGAGGGTCAGCACGCAGTGGTGGCTGGATACGGTGGGCGTGTCGAGGAGAATGGCGTTGTCGGTCTTGCGGCCGATCGTGATTTCGCCTTCTTCCAAGGGGTATTCGCGGTCCTTGAACTCGCCCGTCACACCAATCAGTCTGGCCATTTCGTACTCCGTTCGTCAATTCGTTCGCTCGGGGAACATCCTGCCGCTCGCGCGCGCAAAATGCAATCAGAAAGAAGGGGCGTCCGGCGCGGGTGCGCCGCCGTCGCCGCCGTCCGCGGCGGGCGCGGCCTCCCCGGGGACGTCCCCGGGCTCCGCGCCGTCGTCGGCCTCGGGTTCGGCGGGGGCGGTGTAGGCGGGGTCGAGGGAGATGACGACGCGCTTGCGGCCGTCGGGTTCCTCGTCCTCGGAGTGGGTGAGGATGTCGGGGCAGTTCTTGAGGGCCTGGTGGATGATGCGGCGCTCCATGGAATTGAGCAGCGGCATCCGCCAGGAGCGGCCGGTCGCCCGCACGCGTTCGAGCGCGGCCGCGGCGTCGGCGAGGAGCTTCTCGCGGCGCTGTTCGCGGTAGTGGCCGGCATCCACGACGCAGTAGGGGGCGTCGTCGAAGCGGCGCGACATCATGCGGTTGAGGATGAACTGCAAAGCGTCGAGGTTCTGCGCGGTGCGGCCGATGACGCGTCCGGCGTCCTGCGTCTCGATCTGGAAGAAGAGCTGGTCGCCCTCGATGGTGGGTTCGGGCAGCTGGGTGTCGAGCTGCAGCAGGCCGAGGAGGGTCGAGAGGATTTCCCGCGCGGCGGCGGCATATTCTTGCATGGAAGGGTCTGTGCTCATGGAGGGTTCTTTCCGGTTTTCCAAAATCACCCATCTTTGTATGATGAACGCCGATGAAACGCCAGCCCAATTTCACGCCGGGACGAAAAATGTCCCCCGCGCGCCGCCCCGCCGGATTTTCCGCGGCGCGGACGGCGGCGCTGGCGCTGGCGGCCGGCGCGCTCGTCGCCGGGGCGGCATGGCTCGCTCACTGGTTCTCCCCCGGCGCGCGCCTGGCCCGCCGTACCCTCGCGCTCGCGGCCACGCTGGAACTCGATGCCGCACCGCTTCCGCCTCTCGACGCCGCGCGCCGTCTCCTCGCCGTCGAGGGGGCCCTCGCACCGGACGCGGTGGCGGAGTTCGCGTGGGACGGCGACTCGTGGTCCGTGGAAGGCCGCCGCGAGATCAAGGATTTGCACGCCGCCCTGCTCGCCGAGGCCCCGCGGGTGAGTCTGCATCTGGATGGACTTCGCGCCGTCGCCGCCGGGCGTCCCGGCCCGGACGCGGTGGATACCGAGGCCTCCGCCGGACTGCGGGTCTCCGGCGAAGGTTCCGATTGGCGCGGTCCGCTGCACGCCACGATCCGCTGGCGGCGCGGCGAGGACGGATGGCGCATCGTGCACGCCGCGGTCCGCGCGGAGACGGAGGAAGGCTTCCCGTGATCCGCTTCCTCCGCTTCTGGCTGCGGGCGGTCCGCTTCTACGCCTTCTCGACGAGCTTCACGGCGGTGGCGCTGGGGGGGCTGTACGCACGGTGGTGCGGGGAGGCGTTCTCGTGGGGGCGCTTCGCCGCCGCGACGGCCGCCGGCATGCTCATCCACGCCGCCGCCAACCTCTGGAACGACTACTTCGACTACACCGGCGGCGTCGACCGCGAGCCCGGCAAATGCGGCTCCGCCATGATTTTCTCCGGCGAACTCACCCCCCGCCGCGTCTTCCGGGCCGCGTGCCTCTGCGCCGCGCTGGCCGCCGCCGCCGGACTCGCCCTCGCCTGGCGCCTCCGTTCCCCCGGACTCGTCGTGCTCGGTGCCGCGGGGCTCGTCGGCGCCGCCGGCTACTGCGCCGGACCGCGAAGCCCCAAGCACCTCGCGCTGGGCGAAGTCTGGGTCTTCCTCATGATGGGCCTCGGCATGCCCCTCGGCGGCTGGATGTGCCAGACCGGAACCTTCTCCGTCCGCCCGCTCCTTGCCGCGCTCCCCGTCGCGATGCTCACCGCCCTCCTCCTCTACAACAACAACCTGCGGGACCTCGACGACGACCGTGCCGCCGGCATCCGGACCCTCCCCATGCTGCTCGGCCGCGCCGCCCACCCCGCCGCGCTGACCGCATTCGCCGCCGTCTTCGTCCTCACCGCGCTCCTTGTCGCCACCTCCCGCCTCCCGGCTTCCTCCTTCCTGACCCTCCTCGCCCTCCCTCCTTCCTTCCCTTGGCTTGCCTCCGTCGCCAGGCGTTGCATCTCCCACCGCGAAGAACTCCACCTGGCCCGCCTCCATTTCCTCTTCGGCCTCCTCCTGCTCGCCGGCCTCCTCCCCGCCCCTCGCCCCTGACCCGGAATGCCCCCTCCTCCGGCGGCCATCCGCCCCATGTCGTGAGATTACGGAAAACCATCCCATTTTCCTCTGTTTCCACCATCTATTCCCCCCCATGAAAAATCTCCCGCCGTGCACGGCCTGGAAGTCGGTGCGTAGCGACGGCACCCCTGCCGTCTTGTGGCACCATGCTGGCAACGGAACAAGGCAATCCCCCCCGGCGGAGGGGTGCCGTCGTTGCGCGCACTTGGCCCTCCGAAAACCGCCCCCCTGCTCAGAGGAGGGGGGCGAGGAGGCCGCAGGCGTTCTCCAGGTAGTGGTCGAGGACGGAGCGGCGGGAGAAGGTTGCCAGGTCGACGGGGGTGCTGCGGTGGAGGTCGTCGAGCATCATCAGTTCGAGGCGCGTCGCGAAGGACGGGTCGTGGATGGCGATGCAGGTTTCGTAGTTGGAGTGAAGGCTCCGGTAGTCCCAGTTGGCCGAGCCGACCACTGCCATCCGGTCGTCGATCGCCAGCGCCTTGGCGTGGATGAAGGGCGGTTCGCGTTCGTGGATGCGCACGCCCGATTCGAGGAGGTCTTCGTACAGGGCGCGGGAGGCCCACGTGGTGTAGACGTGGTTGCTCCGGCGCGGCAGGACGATGTCGGTGCGGACCCCGCGCAGGGCCGCCAGGCGCAGTGCCCGCAGGAGGTCGTCGGTCGGCAGGAAGTAGGGGGTGATCAGGAAGATGCGCTCGCGCGCGGCGTTCACGGCGCCGAAGAACAGGTCGGCCGCCAGGCGCTTGGCGGAGGACGGCCCCGACGGCACGACACGGGCGAACGCCGGGCCCGCGGGCGGCAGGTGCCGGAAGTGGTCGGGGGTCAGGAGCGCCGACGGGTCTTCGTCCGTCATGACGTGCCAGTCGCGCAGGAAGGCGTACTGGAGTTCCTGGACGATCGGGCCACGGAAGCGGAAGTGGTAGTCCTGAATCGCCGGGGCGCCGGGCGCGCTACGGGAACAGGCGTTGAGGTTGATGCCGCCCGCGAAGGCGGTTTCGCCGTCGACGACCAGGGTCTTGCGGTGGTTGCGCAGGTTGAAGTGGAGCTGGCGGCGGAAGAGGTTGGATTGCGTCCAGCCGGCCAGGGCGAGGTTGGGGACGGAGCGGTAGCGGTCGAAGAGGCCGCCCCACAGGGCGTGCGCGGAGCCGAAGCGGTCGTAGAGGACGCGGCAGCGGACGCCGGCGCGGGCGCGGTCGGCCACGGCGTCGAGGAATTCGCGCCCGACGGGGTCGTTGCCGATGATGAACGACTGGAGGTGGATGTGGCGGCGCGCGGAGCGGATGGCGTCGAGCATCGGCGGGAAGGCTTCGTCGCCGGTCAGCAGGGGCGTGGCTTCGTTGCCCGCCAGCAGCGGGAAGGATTCGGAGAGCGCCGCGAGGGGGCGGTCGAGCTCGCGGGTGCGTTCGTCGTCCGGCGGCGGGGCGGCGCCGAGGGAGCGCCAGTAGGCGTAGGGGAGGACTTCGGCGGGGGCGTCCCGGCGCAGGCCGTCGAGGCGGTCGCGGCGGCCTTGGGTGCGCCGCCAGCGCTCGCGCGGGACGCGGTCGACGCCGAACATCGCGTAGAGGATGGCGCCCAGGAGCGGCAGGGACCACGTCAGGCCCAGCCAGAGAAGGGTCGAGTCGGTGCGCCGCCGGTGTCGGAAGAGGTGCAGCGCGACCGCCAGGAAGAGGGAGCCGTGGACGACCGCCACGCCGAACGCGGACCAGCCGATCCAGTGCCAGTGGGGAAGGGACCAGGTCATGGGGCGGCGAGGTGGGAGTGGATGGTGGCGGCGAGGAGGCGGGCTCCTTCCTGGTCGGGATGGGTGCCGTCGGGGAGGCGGCGGAGGGTGCAGGGATAGGTCAGATGGATGGGGATGAGGCTGGCGGAGGCGCGGATGGCCAGGTCTTCGATCATCGGGACGAGGGTCTCGCGGATGGCGCGGTTGGCGGCGGCTTCAAGCCGGGCCGGGGCGAGGGGGGTGGGGGTGCAGATGTAGAAGCGGACGGCGGGGTTGGCTTCGCGGAAGCGGGCGAGGACGGCGAGTCCGTCGTCGGTGAAGGAGGGGAGGATGTCGGGATGGGCGAGGTCGTTGATGCCGAACATGGCGACGACGATGTCGGGGCGGTAGTCGAGGGCCGCGCGGGCGGCCGGGGTGTCGGCCCAGGCGCGTCCGGAGCGGAGGAGGAGGGTCTTGCCGGGGACGCCGAAGTTGGCGACTTGCCAGCGGTTGGAGGAGAGGGCGCGGAGGAGGTCGGGGTAGGGGGCGTCGAGGCCGACGCCGGCGGTGATGCTGTCGCCGATGCAGGCGACGCGGAGGGGGGCGGGGGCGGGGGAGGCTTCGGCGGGCGGAGCGGGAGCGGCCTCGTCGGCGCGGAGGGCGTCGGCGAGGCGGGCGGTGAAGGCGGCGCGGCCGGCGGCGGTGAGGTGGTAGGGGTCGGAGTAGAGGGTGAGGTCGTCGGGGGCCATTCGGGAGAGGTCGTGGAAGGCGAATCCGCGGGTGGCGCAGAGGTCGGAGATGCGCGCGGCGGCGTCGGCGGCGGTGAAGGTGGGGAGGGCGTCGTCGTGGAAGCGGAGGTAGGCGGAGGAGACGGGGACGAGGACGACGTGGACGCGGCAGTGGTTGGACGCGGCGAAGGCGGAGATTTGGTCGAAGGGGGCGGAGTCGACGGCGTAGTCGAGCATGAGGCGGCGCATGTATTCGTATTTTTCGGGCGGGATGACGCCGGCGAAGGAGGGCTCGGACGGGTTTTTCGCGGCGGCGGTGTCGCGGCGGAGGAGGGCGGATTTGAGGGTGTTCATGATGGTCTGCCGCGAGGAGCAGAGCTTGAAGAGGCGGTCGGGATGGAGGCGCGCGGGGAGGGTGTCCCAGCCGAGGTATTTTTTGGAGATCCAGGAGCGTTCGCCGTTGGGGTTGACGTCGTCCTTGGTGATGCAGAAGACGAGGTCGGTGGGTTTTTCGGGGGCCATGCGGTGGAAGTGGCGCATCATGGCGGCGTCGCCGGCGAGGGTCGCGCCGCCGAAGGGCAGGGCGATGCAGGGGCGGCCGGTGTCCGCGGAGAGGGCGTCGGTGTCGACGCCGTAGGCGAGGACGCTGTTGCCGAAGAGCCATGTGGTGGGGCGGCGGGCCCGGAGTTCCCATTCGAGCCGGGAGACCCACTGGGGGAGCGAGGACATGCCTTCGTACCAGCCGAGGTTCGGGGCGGTGAAGCGGAGGAGGAGCTCGGCGGCGGCGACCAGCGCGAGCGCCAGCCATACGGCGCGTCCGGGCAGGAGGGAGGCGCGGAGGGTGCTAAAACTGAAAATAGATGAACGGGACATCGTCGAGGGGCCTCAGGAGGATGATCAGCAGGAACATGGCGGCGTAGGCGGCGCCGCGCAGGAGCCAGGGCCAGCCGAGGAGGGCTTCCTGGGTGTCGCGGCGGTAGGCGGGGAGGTCGAGGAAGGCGGTCAGGGCGGCGAAGACGGCCACCTTCGCGGCCAGTCCGGCCGGGAAGGCCTCCAGCCCGCCGCGCAGGGTGGCGATGCCCGCGATGCAGGAGGCTGCGTCGGCGAAGGTCTGGGCGCGGAAGAAGATCCATGCGAAGGCGACCAGAAGGAAGGTCCCGGCGGTGGCGAGGAGCCCGGTCGCCGTGAAGGGGAGGGGCGCGACGCCGACCTTGCGTCCGGCGCGCACGAGGAACCATTTGTGGACGGCGAGGAAGAGTCCGTGGAGGCCGCCCCAGATGACGAAGTTCCAGCGGGCGCCGTGCCAGAGGCCGCCGAGCAGCATGGTCAGCATGAGGTTGCGGTAGGTGGCGGCGGTGCCGCGACGGTTGCCGCCGAGGGGGATGTAGAGGTAGTCGCGCAGCCAGCTGGAAAGGGAGATGTGCCAGCGGCGCCAGAATTCGGTGATGGAACGGGAGAGGTAGGGCTGGCGGAAGTTCACCATCAACTCGATGCCGAGCAGCCGGGAGATGCCGCGGGCGATGTCGCTGTAGCCCGCGAAGTCGCCGTAGATTTGCAGGGAGAAGGCCAGGGCGCCGCAGAGGAGCGTGCCCCATCCGGCGGCGGCGGTGTCGGCGAAGGCGGAATCCACGATGGGCGCCACGCCGTCGGCGATCACCAGCTTGCGGAAGAAGCCGACGAGGACCAGGAAGCAGCCGGATTCGAGCATCTGGCGCGTGACGGTGCGCGGGGCCGCGAACTGGCGGAGCAGGTTGGTGGCGCGCTCGATGGGGCCCGCGACCAGCTGCGGGAAGAAGGAGACGAAGAGCGCGAAGTCGAGGAAGCTGCGGGTCGGGGCGAGGTTGCGGCGGTAGACGTCGATGGTGTAGCTCATCGTCTGGAACGTGTAGAAGCTGATGCCCACCGGCAAAACCACGCGCAGGACCGGCAGGTGCGGCTGGAAGCCGAGGGCGGCGAGGAGCGCGGCGGCGCTGTCGGCGAAGAAGTTGAAGTACTTGAAGAAGCCGAGGATGCCCAGGTTCGCGCACAGGCTCGCGAGGAGCCAGCGGCGGCGGGCGCGGTCGGCGGTGGCCGCCTCGATGCGGAGGGCGCAGGTGTAGTCGACGACGGTGGAGAGGGCGAGCAGCGAGCAGAAGCGCCAGTCCCACCAGCCGTAGAAGAAGTAGCTGGCCGCGAGGAGCCAGGCGTTCTGCGCGCGGCGGGAGAGGACGTAGTACGCGCAGAGCACCACGGGGAGGAAAATCAGGAATTCGGGGCTGGTGAAATGCATGGGGCGTCCGGCGGGGAGAAGGAATCACAGGCCGACGAGGTGGAGGGTCTTGCCGGCGAAGGGGACGTCGCGGAGGTAGAGTTTTTCGTCCCAGGGTTTGTCGGGGGAGGGGTCGAAGATCGGCATCCAGCCTTCGCCGAGGCCGAGGGTGTCGAGGTATTTCGCCAGCTGGGCGAAGGATTTTTCGCCCTTGAAGTTCTCCGCGGTCTTGACTTCGATGGCGTAGCGGCGGCCGCGGAACTCGACGCACAGGTCGAGGCGGCCGCTGCCCAGCGCCATCTCGCGGGCAATGCGCCCGTTGCCGTTGGTCACGCGCTGGAGGAACGCCATCAGGACGAGGTGGGGCGTCGCTTCGCCGTAGTCGAAGGCGCGGCGGTCGGCCCCCGCGTTCTCGCGCCAGAAGGCCTGGAAAGCGGCCATCAGGCCGGGCATGTCCAGTCCGTCGGGAGTGGCCCACGGGGTGTCGGGGATGGACTGCAGCATGCGGGTCTGGTCGTCGCGGGTGAGGTAGCGGCCGATGATTTCGGCGTACATCCGGTTGGCGGGGACGAGCGCGCCGTTTTCTTCGCGCAGGAGGCCGAGGTCCTGCACGAAGCGGTAGTCTTCGTCGTTCACCGACAGGCCCGCCGGCCGGCCGCCGAACACGACCGGCTCGACGATGCGCCGGACCCGCGGCTCGCGGAGGCGCTCCATGAGGCTGTCGACGTGGGTGTCGCGGCGGCGGATGATGGTCTCTTTCGCGGTTTCGATGTCTTCGGGGGTGATGGGGGCGGAGCAGGCGGACTTGTGGATCTTCTCGACGCATTCGCGGGCGATGGCATTGACCAGCCAGGGCTGGCCGCCGGTCCAGTCCATGGCCGTCTCGACCGCGCCGGGCGCGAAGGGTTGCCCGGTCTCCTGCGTGTGCTGGGCGTAGAGGGCGCGGATTTCCTCCTGCGTGAAGTTCCGCAGCAGCAGGTCCTCGGAGATGATGTTGAAGGGGCTGATCTGCCCGAGGGATTCGCCGTCGGGGCGGATTTGCGCCTTGTAGTCGCGGACGTCGAGCATGCCGACCAGCGCGATGGACGCGGGGAAAGGAATCATGTCGCGGTTGACATAGCCGTCGCGGAGTTGCCGCAGGAAGGCAATCAACGCCCGCCCGCACAGGCAGTCCGCCTCGTCGAAAAACACCGCCAATGGTTTGCCGGCGCGGCGGGAGAGATCGCTGAGAGTGCTGCGGATGATGGTGGCCCGCCCATAGCGCTCGGGGGAGGATTCGCGGAGAATCGATTCGGAAGAGGGTTCCGCTTCGCCCTCGCCGGCGAGATAGTTGGTGAAGAGCAGGTCGCGGATGGCCGGCAAGGCTTCGGCGGGGTCTTCCATGCCCTGGAGTGCCTCCAGCGTGCAGTAGACGGCGGCGATCTCGCCGGAGCCGTCGAGTTCGCGACAGAGCGCCCGGAGAGCGGTGGTCTTGCCGGTCTGGCGCGGGGCGTGGATGACGAAATACTGTTCGCCGGCGACCAGTTCCCGGATTTCGGGCATGCGGTCCAGGGCGGGAAGCATGTAGTGTTTGCCGGGGATGCAGGGCCCGGCGGTGTTGAAGCGCCGTTTCATGTCCGCACCCTACCAAACCGCCCCTCGCCGCGCAAGGCGGGCGGCCTGTCCCTCCACCTCGGCACAGGTCCTGTCTAGAGCGGGTTAAGAAATACTGTGGTCGCCCCGTGGCAGGGACCCGGTGGGGCGAGCACTCCGTGCGAGCCGCGGAGGCGCAAGGAACGGCTCGCTCGGAGAGCTCGTCCCACCCGTCTGGCAGGCGAAAACAGGCGCTACGCTATTTCATAAACCGCTCCAAGGGAGAATCGGGGAAAGGGCGGCTTTCAGGACGATGGCGGCGGTGGACGTCAATGCATGGGTTGGGGTATGGTGGGGGCATGAAGCCGATGGTACATCTCTGGAAGCGGGTGGGGCGGTGGGCGGTGCGGGGGCTGGCCGCGCTGGGCGGCGTGGCCGTGGTGGGGGCGGCCTTGCAGTTCGGTGGGATTCCCTGGAAGGTGCATTCGTTCCTGGCTTCGGACGGCGGGGGGCGGGCAAGCGTCGCGGACGGGTGGACGCCGACGCACATCCTCGTGTTCGGCGGGAGCGGGATTCCGGGCGAGTCGGGGCTGATGCGGCTGTGGTACGCGGCCGAGGCGGCGAAGGCGCACCCGGAGGCGCCCGTATGGCTGGCCCTGCCGTGCGCGGAGGGCGACCGCAACGATCCGGCGGCCGCCGCCTACGCGGAGGAGCTGCGGATGCGGGGCGTCGATCCCGGACGCTGCGAGCCGCGCGCCTGCGGGGAAAACACGCACGCGCAAGCGGCCGGGCTTGTCCGGGCCCTGGAAGGGGCGGGGCCGTCGCGGGTCCTGCTGGTGACGTCCCCGGAGCATGTCCGGCGCGCCTGCCTGGCCGTGCGGCGCGCGGCGAGGGATGTCGGGGTGGATATCGAGGTGCGCGGGCTGCCGGCGGAAAACCTGTCGCTGGAGGACCATGGGCCGGAGCCGGATGGAGCGGCTCCCGCGGCGCGCGCGGAGGGCGGAGCGGAGTCAACGGGGAGCGGGGCTTCGGCGCCGGAGGCTTTGCGGTACGAATTCTGGAACCACGCGCGCTACAGCCTGGATGCGTGCCGGGAGGGCGTGGCTTTGGGGTATTACTGGGTCAAGGGGTGGATTTGAGGGGCGGAGGGCGCCGCGGGGACGCAGGAGGGGGAGGACAGGCAGGACGGACAAGACGAGGGGCGGAGGCCTATTCCTCCACTTCGACGCGGAGGTGGTCCATGATGAACTGGCGGCGGTCGGGGGTGTTGCCGCCCATGTAGAAGCGCAGGATCGGCGAGATGGTCGGTTCCTGGAATTTTTCGACGCGCACCGGCGTCAGCCGCATCTTGGGGCCGATGAAGGCCTTGAATTCGCCGGGGGATATTTCGCCGAGGCCTTTGAACCGGGTGGTCTCGGAACCGCGCAGGGATTTCTGGGCGGCGTCGCGCTCGGCCTCGGTGTAGCAGTAGCGGGTCTCCTTCTTGTTGCGGACGCGGAAGAGCGGGGTCTCCAGGATCCAGAGGCGCCCGGAGTAGACCAGCGGCGCGAAGAAGCGCAGGAAGAAGGTCAGCAGGAGGTTGCGGATGTGCAGGCCGTCGACATCGGCGTCGGTGGCCATGATGACTTTCCCGAAGCGCAGGCCGGAGGTGGAGTCTTCGATGTTCAGGGCGCGCATGAGGTTGTAGAGTTCTTCGTTCTCGTACATGGCGGCGCGGGTCTTCTCGGCGACGTTGAGGGGCTTGCCGCGCAGGGTGAAGACGCCCTGGGTGTTGACGTTGCGGGTCTGGGTGATGGAACCGGCCGCGGAGAGGCCTTCGGTGATGAAGATCATGGATTCTTCGCCGCGGTGGCGCTTGGGGTCGAGGTGGACCTTGCAGTCCTTCAGCTGCGGGATGCGCAGGGATACGGCCTTGGAACGCTCTCGGGCCAGCTTCTTGACGGTCTGGAGTTCCTTGCGGACGGCGCGGGTCTCTTCGATTTTCTTGACGAGGATGTCGGCGGCCTCGGGGTTGCGGTGGAGGAGGTCCTCGACGATGTCGCGGATCCTGGCGACGAGGTCGGAGCGGATTTCGGTGTTGCCGAGCTTGTTCTTGGTCTGGCCCTCGAACTGCGGCTCCTGGATGCGGATGGAGATGGCGCCGGCGATGGATTCGCGGACTTCGTCGCCGTCGTACTTGGCCTTGGCGTATTCGTTGACGCCCTTGAGGAGGCCTTCGCGGAAGGCGGAGAGGTGGGTGCCGCCGTCGGAGGTGTACTGGCCGTTGACGAAGGAGAAGAAGGTCTCGCTGTAGCGGTTGGTGTTGGTGAAGGCGAGTTCGAGGGTGGGGGAGCTGTAGCGGAGGGGCGGATACAACCCTTCGTCGCCGATCTCGTCGAGCAGGACGTCCACGAGGCCGTTCTCGGAGAGGTATTCCTCGCCGTTGCAGACGATCTTCAGTCCCGGCTGCAGGCAGGCGCACAGGCGCAGGCGCTTGCTGACGTGCTCGGGCAGGAAGTCGGTCCCGGGGAAGATGTCGGCGTCGGGCGTGAACTCGATGAGCGTGCCGTCGAGTTCCTTGGGGCACTTGCCGGAGGATTGCGACTTGAGCACGCCGCGCTCGAAGACCGCCTCCGCGTACTCGCCGCCGCGGTGGGAGCGGACCCGGAAATGCGAGGAGAGCGCGTTGACGGCCTTGGTGCCGACGCCGTTGAGGCCGGCGGAGAACTGGAAGACGTCGTCGTTGTACTTGGCGCCGGTGTTGATGCGCGAGACGCAGTCGACGACCTTGCCGAGGGGGATGCCGCGGCCGTAGTCGCGGACGGTGACGTCGTGGCCGGCGATGGTGATGTCGATGCGCTTGCCGCAGCCCATGATGAACTCGTCGATGGAGTTGTCGACGACTTCCTTGAGCAGGATGTAGATGCCGTCGTCGTACTGGGTGCCGTTGCCGAGGCGCCCGATGTACATGCCGATGCGCTTGCGGATGTGCTCCAGCGAGGAAAGGGTCTGGATCTTGGATTCGTCGTAGATGGGTTTCGGTTTGGCCATATCGGAAAAAGGAAAGCACAATCCGGGCCGGAATGCAAAGCGGAAGAGGCAACGGCAGCGGAGAAACGGCGGCGGGAGCATCTCTGTTTTGTGCAAAAGGCGCCCTGTGCGCGGCTCGAACTTTAGACTTGCCTTCGATTGCGCGCACAGTCCAGAATTATCAAGAAAACCTTGTGTTTGGCCGTCCGCCCGTCAGCCGGCGGACAGGAATGGAAAACCGCCATGAAACTTTACGACAGACTCCTGGACAAGAGCGAATCCCTGGCTCTCGTGGGCCTCGGCTACGTGGGAATGCCCATCGCCATCGCCTTCGCGAGAAAGGGCCTCGATGTCATCGGGTTCGACTTGAACAAGGCCAAGATCGATGTGTACCGGTCCGGGCGCGACCCGACCCTGGAAGTCGGCGACGAGGCCATCCGGACCACGACCGTCAAATTCACCGCCGACGAAACGGAACTCCGGAACGCCAAGTTCATCATCGTGGCCGTCCCCACCCCCGTCAACACCGACCACACGCCGGACCTTTCGCCCGTCATCGGCGCTTCCGAAATCGTCGGGCGCAATCTCGCGCCGGGCTCCATCGTGGTCTACGAGTCCACCGTCTATCCCGGCTGCACGGAGGACGTCTGCATCCCCATCCTCGAAAAGCAGAGCGGTCTCCGCTGCGGCGTGGATTTCAAGGTCGGCTACAGTCCCGAACGCATCAACCCCGGCGACAAGGTCCACCGCCTCGAAAACATCCACAAGATCGTTTCCGGCATCGACGCCGAAAGCCTGGCGGAAATCAAGGCGGTCTACGACCTGGTCGTCGAAGTGGGCACCCACCCCGTGTCCAACCTCCGCACGGCCGAAGCCGTCAAGGTCGTCGAGAACAGCCAGCGGGACATCAACATCGCGTTCATGAACGAACTCGCCATGGTGTTCGACCGCATGGACATCGACACCAACGAAGTCGTCGACGGCATGAACACCAAGTGGAACGCCCTCGGCTTCCGCCCCGGCCTCGTCGGCGGGCATTGCATCGGCGTGGATCCCTATTATTTCACCCACGAGGCCGAAAAACTCGGCTACCACAGCCAGATCATCCTCAATGGCCGCATCGTCAACGACGGCATGGGGGCCTTTGTCGCCGACGCCGCCATCCGCAAGATGATCCAGGCGGGCCAGGCACCCAAACGCTCCAAGGTCGTCATCCTCGGCCTGACCTTCAAGGAAAACTGCCCGGACGTCCGCAACAGCAAGGTCGCCGACATCGTCTCCCGCTTCGCCGAGTTCGGCATCGTCCCGCTCGTCGCCGACCCCTGGGCGGACCCCGCCGTCGCCAAGAAGGAATACGGGATCGACCTCGTGGACATGTCCGGAATCCGCGATGCCGATTGCGTGGTTGTCGCCGTCGCCCACAAACAATTCAAGGAAATGGGCCTCGCCGGCACCCTGGAACTCTTCGGCAATCCCGCCGGAAAGGTCCTCATCGACGTCAAAGGCCTGTTCCCCATCGCCGAATTGAACGCCTCGGGCGTCCTTTGGTGGAGGCTTTGACGGGTTTCGGGGGGGGCATGCGCTGAAAACCCGCGGAAGATATAGAGCGGGTTCAGAAATAGACTTGTGTTTTCCCATGCATGGACACCCCATCCATGGCCAGGTCCTCTTCGCATTTTTCGCTCACACCCGGTAAGGGGGGCGGAGAAGGGGAATCGGACCTTTCCATTCCTTCCCCTGTCAGCATGCGGCCAACCCATTGCAAACACCGGAGATGGGCCCAATGGGCGCGGGGCGTGGGCGTCAGGGGAGGAGCTCGACGGTGGCGATGCGGGGTTCGAAGCAGCAGGCGGGGCGGAGGCAGACGATGCGGACGCCGCTGGCGCGCTGGGGGCCGACTTTCAGGAAGGTCGCCAGGACGCTCGTCTTGCCGTGGAGGCCCAGGGGGCCGATGTCGGCGGCGTTGACGCGGCGGGTGATTTCTTGCTCCATGCCGGACTGGACGGCGTAATCGCCGTCGGCCTGGGCCTGGAGCATCATGGAGGCGGCTTCGAAGTGGGAACGGCCGATGCCCACCGCCAGGGTGCAGGGGGAGCAGCCGAGCTGGCGGACGGAGTCGGTGGCCCAGGCGACGATTTCATCGAGGACGACCTGGGCGTCGTGTTTGTGGAAGACGCGGTAGGTCTTGGCCCGGATGGCGGGGCCGCCGCCGAACATCAGGACGTGGAGGCGCAGTCCGGGGCCCGGAAGGCGCCGGACCAGGAGGGGGGCGGGGGCGACGCCGGCGCTGTCGGGATCGAGGCCGCCGGACTGGTCGATGCGTTCGCGGTCGCCGCCCATGATGCCCATGGGGCGGCCGGGCAGCGCGCGCAGGCCGTCGGCGACGCCGGCGCGGATGGCGTCGAGCAGGCGGCCGGTGACGGGGGCGTCGTCGCCGATTTCGAGCAGCAGGTGCGGGATGCCGCTGTCGTCGCAGAGGGGGCTGCGGTTCGTTTCGGCGGCTTCGGCGTTTTCGAGGATGGTTTCCAGGACCCAGCGGGCCTTGGGGTCGGTTTCTTCGCGGATGGCGCGGCGGTAGGCTTCTTTTTTGTCGGCGCGGAAGGTGGAACCGGCGGCGACGAGGGCGTCGCGCACTTTTGCGGCGATGGCGGTCAGGTCAAGGTTGTCACTCATAGATGCTCCTCCCGTGGGCGGCGCCGACGATGGCGGGGTAGCGGTCCACCTTGATCAGGTGCAGGGCCTCCATTCCCAGTTCGGGGAATGCGAGGACTTTGCGCTCGGCGGTCTTGGCCTCGAGCAGCGCGGTGACGGGCGGGATGACGGCGTAGATGGCGTTGTGTTCGTCGAGGGCGGCGACGGTTTCGGGATGGAGGGCGCCCTTGCCGAGGTGGATTTTGATTCCGGCGGCGGAGAGGGGGGCGATGCTGCTCTCGATTTCGAGTTTGTTGCTGGAGGTGGGGCCGACGCCGGCGGGGCTGACGGCGGTGTGGAAGACGACCTGCCCGTGCAGGTCCACGCCCAGCTGGCCGGCGGTGCCGTCGCGGACCATGGCGACGACCTTGGGGAGGACGGCGTCGCGGCCGCAGAGGATCCAGCCGCTGATTTCGATGGTGTCGCCGACGTGCAGGGCGGCGATGGCGTCTTCGGGGATGGGGGTGGCGAGGTGCTGCATGGGGGCTATCCGTTGACGGCGAAGAGCTTGACGTAGGCGCCTTCGTTCTCGATGACACCGAAGGCGCGCGCGCGGTTGCAGGTTTTCTTCGCCCAGTTGGTGTGGGGGCGGATTTCGTTCATCTTGTTGCCGCCGGCGCCCTTGACGACGCCGCCGCCGGTGCCGAGGATCTGGCGGGCGTCGTCGTATTCTTCCTTGGTGACGGCCATGAGGGCGTTGACGAACTTGACGTGGGTGGGGTGGATGACGGTGCGGCCGACGAAGCCGTTGGCCTTGTCGAGGATGACTTCGCGGAGGAGGCCGTCGATCTCGTTGTTGACGAGGGGCTTGCGGCGCATGAGGTAGTCTTCGAGGCCGTGCTTGGGCAGTTCCTCGAACATCATTTCCTTGGGCGCGCGGAAGTATTCCCAGACGGGGCCGGAGATGACGTAGTCGTTGTTGCGGCCGCAGACGTTGATGATGTCGGAGAGGCATTCGCGCACGACCATGATGTCGTAGAGCGAGTAGTCGACGCCGCGGCGCACGCCGAAGACGGAGCTGAAGTCGGTGCCGCCGACGCGGACCTGGAGGACGAGGTCGTGGTACTTGTCGAGGATTTTCTTGATTTCGGTCAGCTCGGCCATCCGGGTTTCCTTGTAGGCGACCTCGGGGTCCTCGATGATGGGCATGCCGTAGACGATCTCGCCCAGACGTTCGTTGAGGTCCTGGAGGTAGGCGTAGTATTCGTGGCCGTTCTCGGCGTTGAACTTGGGGAAGTTGATGCCGCAGAGCGACCGCGCCTCCTCCGGCGTCAGCTCCGCCGCGAAGACCTTGAACTGCGCCAGGTTCCGGATGCGCGCGAAAATCAGCGGCACCTTGCCGGGATCCATCTCGCCGCTCTCCGTCGCCTGGGTGACGCGGGCGAGGAGGCGGTGGACGTTGGCCATGGCCTCGGGCACGCGCTCCTCGGGGCAGGCGTCCTCGAAGCAGAGCACGATGGTGGTCAGCCCGGGCATGGCGTTGCCGAGGATTTTCGGCAGGAAGTCCTTGTAGCCGGGCATGTACATCGCGGCGCCGAGGCAGTACTGCAGCAGCTCGCGGTCGGTGTGCTTGTCGAAGTCCTCCGGCGGGACCACGAAGGGGAACCCGGGGTTGTACTGGTGGTGTCTCATGGCAAACTCTCCTTTGCGGCCGTCCGTCGCCGCGTCAAACCAGGCTGCCCCGCGGGCTCCAGACGGCCTCGGGGTAGTACTCGTCGATCATCCGCTTGACCAGGCTGCACTGCTTCGCGCGCTTGCGGGCGTCGTCCTCGGTGCTGTCCCAGCTGTGGGTGGCCGCGACGGAGCCGCCGGTCTTGAGGTAGATGGGGGCGGCGATGCGGATCATCTCGGGGACCTCGTAGTGGCGGATGAAACCGCCGGTGGACTTCGGGTTTTCGGTGTGGATGTCGATGGGCACGTCCACCGCCTGGCGCATCGCGGCCAGCATCTGGAGCTGGATGTCGCGCACCGGGTTGATGGAGTCGGCGCCGATCTCCTCCAGCATCTTCGCCGAACACGGGTTGCCGTGCCCCGCGTGGGCCGACACCTTGAAGTGGCAGTCCGCCGGAATCTCCCCCGCCTGGCGCATCTTGCCGAGCGCCCAGAGGCAGCCCTCGTCGTAGACGAGGAAGCCGCGGCAGCCCAGGCGCGCGGCGCGCTTGACGTCTTCGAGGGCGCGCACGATCTGCTCCTGGCCGCGCAGGCGGTAGCCCATGCGGACGCCCTCCTCGGTGTGGACCGAGGCCGAAGTGTCGGTGGTGGCGCGGGGGCCGATGGCCAGGATGAGGTCGGTCTTCCATTCGTGCGCGAGGGCGACCATCTTGGCGATTTCCTCGTCGGTGAGGCGCATGATGCCCTGCGTCTGGGTGACGCGGTGCAGGTAGAGCCCGTAGGAATCGATGGCCTCCAGCAGCGCCTTCATGACCTTGGGCCCCTGGATGCCGGGCACCTCGAAGCGGTACTGCCCGCCGTCCGCGAAACGCTTGGGCGAGTCGGGGAGCCCGTAGGCGTCGCCGCCGGGCTGGCCGATGCTTTTCAGGAATTCGCGGGTTTTCTGCATGCTGTTCATGGAGTGCCTTTCGTTTGGTCCAAATGGTCGTGGGGGCAAGGTTTACCTTGTCCGAAAGAGCATACACGTCCTTCCATCCCGATGCGAACCAAAAGGTACGGGCGGTGACGAGAAACGGGTGGCGAGTGGCGAGATGCCGTGCGCCCTGCGGGCCCATCATTGCAGGTGACCTGCCGGGGCGCGGCGGCCCGCCCGCAAAACCATCAGGCAACCGGAAAACAAGCAAAAAGGCCCATGTTTTCCACTCTCCCTCGCCCTGCACCACCGCTCTCCGGGAGCTCCCGGGGGACAAGGTCGCGCGGAAGCGCGACCCGGTGCGCTCTCCGCGGGGAGGGACGCGCTTCCGCGCGTCCGTCATGCGTGCGGTGGTGGAGTCCAGGATCCGCTTTTGCCCCCCCGGGATGTTCCGCGGCGATGCCCATGGCAGCCGTGCCGCCCATCGGCGCGCCGAACACGCACGCATCCGCCAGTTTTCCTGTCCTCTTGCGTGCGTGGCGACAGGGCCCTCGCCGTCGTGTGGCAAGCGGGATGTGGCTTGTGTAGCCGCCTGTTGCGGACGCGCAGAAGCGCGTCCCTCCCGGAGGAGAGCAAAGGGATAGGGGGCTCTGTGCATCCTTGTGCTGGAAAATAAAACTTTGAAATTGTGGAATATATCGAAACAAAATATATATGATAACACTTTAGCGGCATGATAATTAATGTCAATATCAAAAGTAAAAATAAAGCACCATCTGCATTTTTTTTCTTGCAATGGAGTTCGACGAGACTAATTTAGGGCCAACTAATTCAACCGAGCGCCGGACTCGCGAAGCCGCGGCGCGCAACCATGAAAGGAATGGATACGAAGATGAAGAGCAGGATGATGATGGCGGGGGTTCTCGGGGCGGCGGTGCTGGCGGCGGGGGCGGTCGCGGCATCGGCGCAGGAGGAGGGGGCCGCGGGTGAGGGCGGGTGGCCGGAATGGCTGGAGCCGTCGGCCGAGGTCGGCGTGGACTTCTCGTCGCGGCAGCTGACGCGCGGGTTGGTGGACAACGCGGACCCGATCCTCACGGGGACGGCCGCGGTGGGCGTCGGGCCGCTCTCGTTCGAGGTGGCCGGGATCTTCGACACGACGGACTGGGGCGAGACGGACGGCGGGTACGGGGACCGGAAGTGGAAGTACCAGGAGCTGGATTTGACGCCCGCGCTGTCGTGGACGTTCGAGGATTTGCTGCCGACGCCGCTGGAAGTCGAGCTCGCCTACTGCTGGCAGCACCATCCCTCCGCCACCGACGAGGAGGGCGAGGACGCGAACCCGGACACGCAGACGATCAATTTCGCGCTGGGGCTGCCGGACGTGCCGCTGTCGCCGTCGGTCTCGCTGGAGTGGGACATCGACGACGAGGAGGGGGCGGTGTATGCGATGCTCGGCGTCTCGCACGCGTTCGAGCTGCTCGCGGCCGCGGACGAGGAGGAGGACCCGGTGCTGGCGCTGGAGCTGAACGCGGGCCTCGGCATGGGCAACTCGAAGCGCAACGAGTACGACGCGGAGTGGGACCACGCGAGCCTCAAGGACGTGCAGGTGGGGGCGGCGCTGCCGTGGAACGTCGGTCCGGTCTGCATCTCGCCCTACGTGTACTGCACGGAGCAGGTGGAGCACGCGCTGCGCGAGGCGGCGGAGGATTCGGACCCGGACGGGCATTCGTTCCAGTGGTGCGCGGGGGTCTCGGTCGCGGCGTCGTTCTGACGCGCGGAAAGGAGCCGGACCATGCCGCTGGCCATGCTGGGAATCGGCGACGAGGCGCGCATCGCCTCGATCGCCGGCAACGACGAGACGCGCAAGCGCCTGGAAACGCTCGGCTTCGTGCCGGGCACGCCCGTGCGGGTGCTGCAGATCGCGGCGGGGAACATGATTCTCGCCGTGCACGAGAGCCGCGTGGCGATCGGCAAGGACCTCGCGATGCGCATCCGCATGGAAGCGGCGTGAACGGCCCGGGGGCCGGCCGGCCCCGCCCGGTCCGGCCGCGCGCGGTGGAATGCCCTTTTGCGGTGGCGTTCTCTCTCTCTTCTCTCCGCGCGCGGCGGTCCGGCGGTGTCCGGCCGCCCCCGGCCCCGGCCCCGGCCAACCGGACAACCGAACAACCGATTCGAAAGGAAATATCGCATGAAAACTCTGAAAGACGTGCCCGTGGGCTCCTCGGCGGTGGTCGCGAAGCTGCACGGCGAGGGTCCGGTGAAGCGCCGGATCATGGACATGGGGATCGTGAAGGGGGTGGAAATCACGGTGCGCAAGGTGGCCCCGGCGGGCGATCCGCTGGAGCTGGCGCTGCGCGGGTACGAGCTGTCGCTGCGCAAGGACGAGGCGGCGCTGGTGGAAGTCGTGTAAGGAGGAACGGACCATGGGCATCAAAATCGCGTTGGCGGGCAACCCGAACAGCGGCAAGACCACGCTGTTCAACGACCTCACCGGCAGCAACCAGTACGTCGGCAACTGGCCCGGCGTGACGGTCGAGAAGAAGGACGGCCTCCTCAAGGGCCACAAGGACGTCACCATCCAGGACCTCCCCGGCATCTATTCGCTCTCCCCCTACTCGCTGGAGGAGCGCGTGAGCCGCAAGTACCTGGTGGAGGAGCGGCCGGACGCCATCCTGGACATCGTGGACGGCACGAACATCGAGCGCAACCTCTACCTGACCACCCAGCTGGCGGAGCTCGGCCTGCCGATGGTCGTCGCCGTCAACATGATGGACCTCGTGGACAAGGCCGGCGACCGGATCGATTTCGCCAAGCTCGGCAAGGCGCTCAACTGCAAGGTCGTCGGCATCTCCGCCACCAAGGGGCAGGGTTGCGCCGACGCCGCGCAGTCGGCCCTGGAGTACGCCGCGGGCGGCCGCACCGGCGAGGTGCCGCACGTGTTCACCGGCGAGGTCGAGCACGCGATTGCGCACATCGAGGAGTCGATCCAGGGCAAGGTGCCGCAGGAGTCGATCCGCTGGTACGCCATCAAGATCTTCGAGCGCGACAAGGACGCCATCGCGGGGCTGGAGCTGGACCCGGAGCTGCTGGCGCACGTCGAGGAGCACATCAAGGACTGCGAGAAGGAGCTGGAGGACGACGCGGAGTCGATCATCACTGCGCAGCGCTACGCCTTCATCCAGAAGCTGATGGCGCGGTGCGTCACGAAGAACGAGGCGCTCCGCCGCAAGGTCCGCATGAGCGACAAGATCGACCGCGTCCTCACGCACCGCATCCTGTCGATTCCCGCGTTCGTCGCGGCGCTGATGGCGATGTACTGGCTGGCGGTCTCGGACAACGGCCCGGGCACCGTCCTCACCGACTGGGCCAACGACGGCCTGCTCGGCGACTCGGGCTGGTTCCTGCCGTGGTCCGGGCACGATTCGGAAAAGGAGGGCTCCGCCTACGCCGGCATGTCGTGGGAGGACGCCTCCGACGCCTACGCGAAGCCAGCGGCCTCCATCGAGGCCTACGAAGCCGGCGGCGGGGAGCCCGTCGAGGCGTGGCTCGAGGACGAAGAGACCGGCGAAATCCTCGAAGACGAAGACGGCAACCCCGAAAAGTGGACCGTCGACGCGGCCGCCTACGCCGCCGCCAAGGCCGTCGAAGAGCCCGATCCGCACGACTTCGGCATCTGGATACCCGGCGCCCAGGCCGTGCTGGGCGGATGGCTCGACCGCTGGGGCGTCGCGGAAGGCTCCATGGCGCGCGCCCTCGTCATCGACGGCATCGCGGGCGGCGTCTTCACCGTCCTCGGGTTCGTGCCGGTGATCGCGATCGTGTTCCTGTTCCTGTCGTTCCTGGAGGATTGCGGGTACATGGCGCGCGTGGCGTTCATCATGGACCGGCTCTTCCGCAGCTTCGGGCTCAGCGGCAAGTCCTTCATCCCGATGCTCGTCGGCAAGGGGTGCGGCGTGCCGGCGGTGCTGGCGGCGCGGTCCATCGAGAACCAGCGCGACCAGCGGATGACCGTCATCCTGGCGACCTTCATCCCCTGCGGGGCCAAGACCGTCATCATCGCCATGTTCTCCGCCGTCTTCTTCCGCGAATGGTGGTGGGTGGCGGCGCTGATGGACCTGTTCGGCATCGCGATCATCATCCTCGGCGGCATCGCCCTCAAGAAGACGCGCGCGTTCGCCGGCGAGGCCGCGCCGTTCATCATGGAACTGCCCGCCTACCACATGCCGACCTTCCGCAACATCGTCATCCACACCTGGACGCGCGTGAAGGCCTACGCCATCAAGGCCGGCGTCGTCATCTTCCCTTGCTGCGTCGTGCTGACCCTGATGATGACCTTCGGCTGGCGGTTCCAGGTCGTGGACGACATCGCCGACTCCATCCTCGCGACCGTCGGCGGCTGGCTCGCGTGGCTGACCGCGCCGCTGGGCTTCGGCACGTGGCAGGGCGCCGCGGCGAGCCTGAGCGCCGAGATTGCCAAGGAACAGGCCACCGCAACCCTCGCCATGGTGGCCGGCGGCGACGGCTCCGCGGCCGCCAACATCCTCGCGATGTTCAAGGACTGGGGCGGCGCCGACTACAAGGCGGTGGCCTTCTCGTTCATGCTCTTCAACCTGTTCATCCCGCCGTGCATCGTGGCCGTCGTCAACACCTTCAAGGAGATGGGCACGCGGGCGTGGGGCTGGTTCGCCGTCGGCTTCCAGATGTTCGTCGGCTACCTGCTCGCGCTCAACGCCTACCAGTTCGGGCGCCTCGCCACCAGCGGCGCGTGGGGCGTCTGGACCGCCGTCGCGGTTGCCGCCGACCTCTGGGTCCTCTGGATGATCTTCCGTCCCATGCCCAAGGCGCTGAAGGAGGCCGCGTGATGGCCGGCGCCGCCGTCACCGCCGTCGTCCTGGCGCTCGCGGGACTCGCCGCCTGGCGGGTCCTGCGGCGCGCCGGCAAGGGCGACTACTGCGCCATGTGCTCCTGCGGCGGGTGCCCCCGCCGCGGGGGCAGCGAATGCCACTGCCACGACGCCAAGAAAGCCACCCCCCGATGAGAATCACCGACATCCCCGGCCTCGCCTCCCTCATCCGCCACGCCGCGCGGCCGGGGGATTCCATTGGCGGCCGCCTCATGCTCTGGAGCATGAACCACGGCCATTCCCCCCTTTACGAATTCGGCCTCTCCCAGATTTCCCTCCCGCGCACCGGACGCATCCTCGACGCCGGATGCGGCGGCGGCGAACTCCTCCGCCGCATGGCCGCACGCGCCCCGGGGGCGACGCTGGCGGGCGTGGACATCTCCCCGGCGTCCGTCGCCGCCGCCCGCCGCCGCAACTGCCGCGCGATCGCCGCCGGACGCATGGAAATCCGCGAAGGCACCGTCGAGGCCCTTCCCTGGCCCGACGGCGCCTTCGACCTCGTCACCGCGTGCGAGACCGTGTACTTCTGGCCCGACCCCGTGGCGGCCTTCCGCGAAATCGCCCGCGTCCTGTCGCCGGGCGGCACCTTCGCCATCTTCCTCGAAGCCGACGACCCCGAAGCCGCCCGCCCCTGGACCGACGCCCTCCCCTCCATGCACGTCCGCACCCCCGGCGAACTCTCCCTCCACCTCGCCGCCGCCGGCTTCCCGCCCCCCGACCTCCACCGCCTCCGCGCCCCCTCCGGCACCTGGACCTGCCTCGTCGCCACGACCCCCGCCTCCGTGTAAGGCGTCCCTTCCGCGCACCATCCCGCATCGACCCTCACGCTTTCGGAGAAAAGAGAACGTCCCCCATTTCGTGGCACCGGCGGTACAGCGTGGCATTGTCGGGCCGCGCGGCCTGGGGCGGGTAAAGGGAGAGAAAGAGCATCCTCCCCGCGGCGCACAGCGCTTCCTTCGCGCGCGGTGGATGCCAGCGGTCCGGAAACCCCTCCGGCGAAAGCACCACCAGCGAGCCTCCCGCGCGGTAGATGGCATTCCCGCACGCCTTTTCGCAGGGACTCATGAACGTCCCCACTCCCGCCCCGCCGGGACCGATGCGCTCCGCCCGCCCCATCGCCTCCCGCCACTCCGCCCCGTCCACCGCCCACGACCGCGAGCAGCGGAACGCCTCCAGCACCGGCAGCTCCAGCAGCGCCGGATTGCCATAGGAGAACCACTCCCGCCCCGCGAACCCGAGCTTTCCCGGCCTCGTGAAAAACCGCCGGTTCTCCCGCCGCAACCATGCCCGCCGCGGGTTCTCCCGGATGTATCGCCCAAACGCCTCCAACTGCCCCCGCTTCAGCACGATCCAGTCGTGCCACGCCCTCTCGAACACCGGCGGACGGGGCGGCCCCGCGGCCGCCCGGCCCGACGGCGACAGCGCTCCCCCGTCGCCGTCCTGCCCGATGGCCGCCGGGCCATCCCCCTCCACCGCCCTCCAAAACGCCTCCCCCAACCCTTTGACCAACTGCAACACCAACGTCCCCAGCGGAACCGGATCCGACACCTTTTCGATCTTGAGCAGCAGGTGCAAATGGTCCGGCATCACCACAAACGATTTGATGGGCGCCAGACACCTCCACTTGTCCGCGAACCCCCGGATCACCCGGGAAAACGCAAACGTGACCGCATTGGGTGCCAACCAGCATTCCCGTCCTTCTGCATCGCGCACCGGCGGCTTCCCGGGTGGCGCGAGCGCCGAGAACGCCGGCAACCCCGCCCGCTTTTTCAGCGTCACCATGTAGAAGTACGGCTTCGTGTAGTCGAACCCCTTCAACCGGTAGGTTTTGCTGCCCGAATCTTGCTGCTCGTTCTTTTCCATGCTTCCATTACAGCGAATGAACCCATGTTCAGTCAATCCTCATTTGTTTCTTCCCGCACGTATGGGGTGCAAGGACAAGACCAACAGACCAACCTTGACCCAAAAACCATCTTCTGGCAACATGCCGCGCATGCAACGAAAGGAGCCGCCATGTCCGGAACGACCGCAGCCGTGAACGTCAACGAAGCCAAGGCCCATTTTTCCGCCATCCTCGCGGAAGTCGAATCCCGCATGGCCACCTACACCATCATGCGCTACGGGCATCCCGTCGCCAAAATCGTCCCCGTCGGCCGTGCGCGGAAAATTCGCCCCCTGCCGGGGTACGGTGCGAAAATCGCAATCAAGGGCGACCTTTTCGCCGACGATTCGGCGCTTTGGGAAAACGCCTGATGAACCTCCTGCTCGACACCTGCGCCCTGCTTTGGCTCGGCATGGGCGGCGGCGACCTGGGTCCCGCCGCGAGACGGCGGATCGAATCCGCCCCCGCCCTCTACTACTCCTCCATCTCGGCCTGGGAACTCGCCCGCCTGGCCAAGGAAGGCAAAATCGAACTGGGCGTCCCGCCCTGCGACTTCCTCTCCGAACTGGCGGACCAGTACGGCCTGGTCTCCCTTCCGCCGACCGACGAAACCATGCTCCGCGCCGCTCAATTGCCGGATTTCCACAAGGCCCCTGCCGACCGCATCATCATCGCGACCGCCCTCCAGCACGACCTTCCGGTCGTGACGGGCGACGCCCGCTTCCCCCAATACGGCGTCCGCACCCTCTGCTGACATCCGCTCCGCCCCTCCCCATTCCCAAAAAGTTTTCCAGCCATTGGAAAACCCGCCCCTTGCCCGCGGGCCGGTCGAAGCCCTCGAAAACGCCTTCGCCGACCTCGACCGCCGCCTCGCCCCCGCCGTCCCGCGGTAGCCCGCCCCCTGTCGGACCGCTTTCCCTCCCACATCCATCCCCAATCTCCCCAAAAAAGCCCGTCCCCCCAGTGTCCGACCCTCCCTGTCGAACGCGCCCGCAAAACAGCTTCCCCGCAACCGCACCGCCTTGTTGGGGCGAGACCTCCGGGCGAGCCGCCCCCCCCCAACCGCCTCCCATCCTCTCCCCCCCCGCTTCCCCTTCCTCCCCCCCTCGCGATACCAAGGAAAAACCTTGCATTTCCCATTGTTTTCCACAACCTCTCACCCTCATGAACCCTCCCTCCTCGCCGATCGCATTCCGCCGCCAAGGCGCGCCGACCGCATTCCCCCCGCCGCTTTTCTCGTGTTTCCGCGACTTTGCGCTTGATACATCGCCGGGAAAAAGGCAAGATGCCGCATGGACGGTCGGCCACGATGGCCTCCCTCGTCCAATCAGGAAACAAAAAACCGATACTGAACTGAAACAATCGTAGTCCATCAGCTTTCTGCATAGCAGTCGTCGATATCGAATCGTGGAAAATTCGCCGTACGGCACGTGCAAGCGGGAACGCGCACCATGCGCGTGCCTCTTTCCGTGTTTCCGGCAAGGCCTTTTCCACGAGCCAGATATCAGGACATGGAAAGGGGTCGCTTTTTAAGGGGCTTCCTTTCCCGCAGGGACGGGGACGGAAAGGAAAAGGAGAGCATGAAGAGTTCGAACCGAATAGACTCTTGGCGAATGGAAAGATTGTGGGCGAAAGCAATCATTGCGGCAGTATTGGTTGTCGTCTGTGGGAGATTGGCGGAGGCCGCATCGATAGAACGAACACGTTATGCCGGGCAACAATTGGATAGCAATGGAAAACTAATTGACAATGCTCCAAAATGGGTTTACGAGTATGTGGATTCGCCCGTGACGTTGGGGTATTATCAGTTTATTGTTCTGGACATAGATAATAGGATATGCCAGTATCCTGGTCCATGAAACCAAGACACCATCCCAAAACTCTCATCAACCTGAAGTCGCTTCCCCGCCCGAAACGCGAGATTGTCCGGCAACAACTCTTTTCTCTCT